>NZ_JAMYMF010000027.1:0-111368 GCF_040318415.1 Mesorhizobium sp. M1163
CGCCCAGGTGACGATGGCGGCGATCGCCTTCAACATGCGCCGATGGGCCGCTATCGCGGGATAGGTGCGCCTGAGTTCCGCCCATGCAGGGTCGGACGACCGCCTGAAACCCCAAACAAGACGCCAAATCCCCCGCAAACAAGCCAACAACCGCCGCAACCCCGCCGCCGCAAGCTTTTGCTCATGACTGCGCAACAGGTCCCTTGTGGGAGAAGGTGTCGCCGAAGGCGACGGATGAGGGGTGTTCCAGGAAACACCAACGTCTCATTCCGTCCAACACCCCTCAACCGTCTCGGCGCCTTGCGCCGATCCACCTTCTCCCCTTACAGGGTCCCTCAAGGGGGAGAAGGTGGATCGCGTTCGTTCACGCCTTGGCCGCCTCTTCGATCTTGGCGACGTCGATCTTGGTCATCTGCATCATCGCCTGCATCACGCGGCCGGCCTTTTCCCTGTCGGGGTCCAACAGCAGTTTGGGCAGCTGCTCGGGAACGACCTGCCAGGAGAGGCCGAATTTGTCCTTCAGCCAGCTGCACTGGCTGGGCTCGCCACCGCCCGCGATGAGCCTGTCCCAGAAATAGTCGACCTCTTCCTGCGTCTTGCAGTCGATGGAGAGCGAGACCGCCTCGGTGAACTTGAATTGCGGGCCGCCGTTGAGGGCCTGGAACGGAACGCCGTCGAGCTCGAATGAGACCATCAGCACCTTGCCCTCACGATCGCCGCTGCCCTTGGGCCAGCGCATCACGCTCAGCACCTTCGAATTCTTGAAGATGGAAACGTAGTGGTTCATGGCCTCCTCGGCTTGGTCGTCGAACCACAGGCAGGTGGTGATCTTTTGCATTCTCTTGCTCCTCGGGCTGGTTTGTTTGCTTTCGAAACGGCCGGTTGGTGATTGATGCCCCGCTCCTGCCGTCTGCCCAAGGACGCTCGAGCAAAACACGATCCGACAGCACCTCTGACTTTTTTGCGGTCTGGACCGGCTGCGTCTTTGGCTGGCCGTTCGTTCCGCTACCTGACGCAGCGCAAAATTGTGGCCAGACCAGAGCGTGGCGTCTATAAGGCCTGCGGCTCAATTCCGGTTTTCCGCACCTTTGGGTGCGACGCAGACAGCAAGGACAGTTCAATGCCCGCCTACCGTTCCCGCACCACCACCCATGGCCGCAACATGGCCGGCGCCCGCGGCCTGTGGCGCGCCACCGGGATGAAGGATTCGGATTTCGGCAAGCCGATCATCGCCGTGGTCAATTCCTTCACCCAGTTCGTGCCGGGCCACGTCCATCTCAAGGACCTCGGCCAGCTGGTTGCCCGCGAGATCGAGAAGGCCGGCGGCGTCGCCAAAGAATTCAACACCATCGCCGTCGACGACGGCATCGCCATGGGCCATGACGGCATGCTGTATTCGCTGCCGTCGCGCGAATTGATCGCCGATTCCGTCGAATACATGGTCAACGCGCATTGCGCAGACGCCATGGTCTGCATCTCGAATTGCGACAAGATCACGCCGGGCATGCTGATGGCGTCGCTGCGCCTCAACATCCCGACTGTCTTCGTCTCCGGCGGACCGATGGAGGCCGGCAAGGTGGTGCTCGCCGGCAAGAGCCAGGCGCTCGACCTAGTCGACGCCATGGTCGCCGCCGCCGACGACAAGATCTCCGACGAGGACGTCAAGATCATCGAGCGCTCGGCCTGCCCGACCTGCGGCTCGTGCTCGGGCATGTTCACCGCCAATTCGATGAACTGCCTGACCGAGGCGCTCGGCCTCTCGCTACCCGGCAACGGCTCGACGTTGGCGACGCACGCCGACCGCAAGCGCCTGTTCGTCGAGGCCGGCCATCTGATCGTGGATCTCGCCCAGCGCTATTACGAGCAGGACGACGACACCGCGCTGCCGCGCAGCATCGCCTCGAAGGGCGCCTTCGAGAACGCCATGACGCTCGACATCGCCATGGGCGGTTCGACCAACACCGTGCTGCACATCCTTGCCGCAGCACATGAGGGCGAGGTCGACTTCACCATGGAGGACATCGACCGGCTGTCGCGGCGGGTACCGGTGCTTTGCAAGGTGGCTCCGGCCAAGGCCGACGTCCACATGGAGGATGTCCACCGCGCCGGCGGCATCATGGCGATCCTCGGCCAGCTGGATAGCGCCGGGCTGATCAACCGCGACCTGCCGACGGTGCACACCGCGAGCCTCGGCGAAGCGCTCGACCACTGGGATATCTCGCGCACCACCAGCCAGAATGTCCGCGATTTCTTCCTGGCGGCACCCGGCGGCGTGCCGACGCAAGTCGCGTTCAGCCAGGACCGCCGCTGGGATGATCTCGATCTCGACCGCGAGAAAGGTGTCATCCGCTCGGCCGAACATCCTTTCTCAAGGGATGGTGGCCTCGCCGTGCTGAAAGGCAATCTCGCATTCGACGGCTGCATTGTGAAGACTGCCGGCGTCGATGAATCGATCCTGAAATTCACCGGTCCGGCAAGAGTGTTCGAAAGCCAGGACGCCAGCGTCAAGGCGATCCTGTCGAACGAGGTCAAGGCCGGCGATGTCGTCGTCATCCGCTATGAAGGGCCGCGCGGCGGCCCCGGCATGCAGGAAATGCTCTATCCGACCAGCTATCTTAAATCGAAGGGTCTCGGCAAAGCCTGCGCACTGATCACCGATGGGCGTTTTTCCGGCGGCACCTCCGGCCTGTCGATCGGCCACGTCTCGCCGGAAGCGGCGGAAGGCGGGCTGATCGGGCTGGTCAGGGAAGGCGACACGATCGAGATCGACATCCCCAACCGCACCATCCGGCTGGCTGTCGACGACGCGGAACTCATCGCCCGTCGCGCGGCGATGGAGGCGAAGGGAACAGCCGCTTGGAAGCCCGAGGAAAAGCGCAAGCGCAAGGTAACGACGGCCTTGCGCGCCTATGCGGCAATGGCAACCAGTGCTGCCAAGGGTGCGGTGCGGTACGTGCCGGAATAGGCATCATTCTTCAACGAGGTGGCGATAAATGGATTTCGACCTTGTGGTGCGCGGCGGGACGCTGCCCGACGGCAGGATCGCCGATATCGGCATCGTCGGCGAGACGATCGCGGCGATCGAGCCCGAGCTCAACATCAGCGCCGGCACGGCGATCGATGCCCATGGCAATCTGGTCTCGCCGCCTTTCGTCGATCCGCATTTCCATATGGACGCCACGCTTTCGCTCGGCATTCCCCGCATCAATGTCTCGGGCACGTTGCTCGAAGGCATTTCGCTGTGGGGCGAGCTGAAGCCGCTTCTGACCCACGAGGCGGTGCGCGACCGTGCGCTTGCCTATTGCGACTGGGCGGTGTCGATGGGCCTGCTCGCCATCCGCACCCATGTCGATGTCTGCGACGATCGCCTGCTGGCGGTGGAAGCGCTGCTCGACGTGAAGAAGACGGTTGCGCCGTATATCGACCTGCAATTGGTCGCCTTCCCGCAGGACGGGTTTTACCGCTCGCCGACGGCGCGCGACAACACCACCCGCGCGCTCGACATGGGCGTCGATGTCGTCGGCGGCATCCCGCATTTCGAGCGCACCATGGCCGACGGTACGCGCTCCGTCACCGAGCTCTGCGAGATCGCGGCCGAGCGCGGCCTGATGGTCGACCTGCATTGCGACGAGACCGACGATCCGCTGTCGCGCCACGTCGAGCAGCTTGCCTATGAGACGCAGCGGCTTGGATTGCAGGGCAGAGTGGCCGGCTCGCACCTCACCTCGATGCATTCGATGGATAATTACTACGTCTCGAAGCTGTTGCCGCTGATCGCCGAGGCCGGCGTTTCGGCGATCCCCAATCCGCTGATCAACATCATGCTGCAGGGCCGCCACGACACCTTTCCTAAGCGCCGCGGCTTGACGCGGGTCAAGGAAATGCTGGCGCACGGGATCCGCGTCGGCTGGGGCCAGGATTGCGTGCTCGACCCCTGGTATTCGCTGGGCACCGCAGACATGCTCGACGTCGCCTTCATGGGCCTGCATGTCGCGCAGATGTCGAGCCCAGCCGAGATGGCGCGCTGTTTCGACATGGTCACCAACGTCAATGCCGCCATCATGGGTCTCGACCACCTTGGCCTGGCCGTCGGCAAGCGCGCCAGCCTGGTCGTTCTCGATGCCGGCAACCCGCTCGAGGCGCTGCGCCTGCGCCCCGAGCGGCTCTGCGTCATTGCCAAAGGCAAGGTGGTGGCCGAGCGGAGCCGGCAGGACACGCGGCTTTCGATCGCCGGAAGGCCGGGCACCGTGAATCGGCGCCACGCTTAGACCAGCCGATTTCCGGCGCTGGTCTTACCGAATTCTCGATTTTCGCCTCGTCACGGCCGCTGCTAGCGACTACGACGCGGGTCACCGTAGCCACGGCGAGGAACCGGTAACGGAATGGCGCAGCGCGCAGCCCAGAACTCGACGATCAGGAACGTGCTGCTGGCCGGCATCCTGCTGATGCTCGCCGGCGATTTCCTGTTTGCGTTGAACGACGCGATGGGCAAGTGGCTGGTCGCCAGTTTTTCCGTCGGCCAGGTCGTGCTGAGCCGCTCGATCGGCGCCTTTTTCATACTCGGGCCGATGATTGCACATCAGGGTGCGGCCAAGCTGTTTCGCATGGAGCGGCCGGAGCTGCAGCTGCTGCGCGTAGTGATGACGACGCTCGACACGGCGCTGTTCTACGCGGCGGTCGTCTATCTGCCGCTCGCCGACGTGATGAGCTTCTACATGGCCGGGCCGATCTATGTGGCGGCGCTGTCGCACTTCTTGCTTGGCGAAAGGGTCGGCTGGCGCCGCTGGGCGGCTATTCTGGTCGGTTTCTGCGGCGTGCTGATCATGCTGAAGCCGTCTTCGGCGGCGTTCTCGCTGTCGTCGATGTTCGCGCTCGCCGGCAGCATTTCCTTTGCC
This sequence comes from Mesorhizobium sp. M1163, assembly GCF_040318415.1. Taxonomy (NCBI): domain Bacteria; kingdom Pseudomonadati; phylum Pseudomonadota; class Alphaproteobacteria; order Hyphomicrobiales; family Phyllobacteriaceae; genus Mesorhizobium; species Mesorhizobium sp. M1163. The sequence goes on from NZ_JAMYMF010000027.1 coordinate 4,896, forward strand.
TTCGCCATCATCCTCAACCGGCGACTGCGCGGCACCAGCGACACCTCGCTGGTCACCTGGCAAACCATCGGCACGCTGCTGGTCGGCGCTGCGTTGACCATCGGCAGTTGGAAGACGCCGTCCTCGCTCGATTTCGGCGCCATGCTGCTTCTGGGCATTGTCTCCTGCGGCGCGCATCTGATGATCACCAGGGCATTGAAGCTTGCGCCTGCCTCGACCTTGGCGCCGCTGCATTACAGCCTGCTGTTGTGGGCAGTGGTCTTCGGCTCGGCCTTCTTCGGCGATGTGCCTGGGCCACGCATCCTGGTCGGCTCGGTCATTGTCGTGCTGGCCGGCCTGTTCATCTTCCACCGCCAGAAGGTGGTCGACACGGTGCCGCCCGAAAACGTGCCGAAGGGTGTGAACTAACCCTGGCGCACCGCCGCGAGATGCCGGGAAAATTCCGGCGTCTCTATCAGTGCCTTGCAGCGCGCGAAGCGGCCGTCGGCGTAGGCGCGGAAATCGTCGACCGGATTGCCGTTGGCAAGCTGGATCAAGCCCCACAGCGTCCACAACAGGTCGCACATCGCCTTGTAGATGACGATGCGACCGCGCTCCGCCGGTGTCGGCTCACCGCCGAAATAGGCCAGCGTCATCTCCTCCTCCTGCGCGGCGTCGAATTGCCCTTCGACGCTGAGGTCGCCGAGGTCCCAGAGCGGATCGTTCATCCCGGAATATTCCCAATCGACGATCCACATCCTGTCGCCCGTATCGAGAAAGTTTTCGCAGAGCGGGTCGCAGTGGCAGGCGACGATCGGCAGAGGATGAGCCGCAAGTGCCGAGCGCACGGTTTCCGCTTCGCGGACCACATCGTGGTAGCCGGCAGGCAGGGCGACGTCCTTGGTCGACAGCACTTTCAGATAATCGTCGATCATCGCAAACAGCTCGAAGCGGAAGGGGAACACCGCGCCGGATGTGTGCAGTTTGCGAAAGGCCTTGCCGGCGCGTGCCGGGCTGCCCGGTCGGGTCTTGAATTTTTCCGGCGACATCGTCTCGGCGCCGGCGATGAAGCGGGTCAGCAGCACGCCGGTCTCGGCATCGACATGCAGCACTTCCGGGCTGACGCCGGCCTTCGCCGCTTCCCGCGCCGCCACTGTCTCGTTGGCGCGGTTGATGTATTCCTCGGTACCCTTGCCGGGGATACGCAGGCAGAAATCCTTACCCCTGAAGACGAGGTTGGTCAGGCCGCCGAGCCGTTCCAGCGGGCCGTCATAACCGGCCAGCATCGGAATGGCCGCAAGTGCGGCGCGTGCCTGGTCGTCCGCCATGGCTTTCGCTCCTTTTCCCGTCTTTATTGTCGCGACGACGGTTCCACAGTTTTCGCCGTTTGGCTATGATCGCGTCGCAGATCGATACCAGGCGACGGAAAGCGATGACGGACAGCAAACAGCAGAGCGCGCTCGCCGCAGCCTATGCGGCGAAGCGACCGGAAGACGTCGCGGCGCTCTACGACAGCTGGGCCGGCACCTATGACGCCGACATGTCGGCGGCCGGCTATCGCCATCCGACCATCTGCCTTGCCTTGCTGGCCCGCCATCTGCCGCGCGGCGCCGCTCCTCTCCTCGATGCTGGCGCAGGCACCGGGCTCATCGGCGAATGGCTTGCCATCACCGGTTATCCGCAGGTCGAGGCGCTCGACATTTCGGAAGGCATGCTGGCGCAAGCCGCGCGCAAAGGCGTCTATTCGGCCCTTCACTGCCTGGCGCTTGGCGCGCCGCTGCCTTTCGTGGACGATGCCTATGCCGGGATCATCTCAGCCGGCGTCTTCACGTCCGGCCATGTCGGGGCCGAGGGTCTGGACGAGCTGATCCGCATCTGCCGGCCGGGCGGGGTGATCGTGCTGACGGTGAAGAACACGCTGTGGGATGCGGGTTTTGCCGCGCGGATCGCCGAGCTCGAGGCGCAAGGCACCGTCACCCGCGCCGAGGAGACGCCGCCCTATGTCTCGATGCCAGGCGAGGCCGATACGGTGCCCAGCCGAGGTTTGGTGCTCATCGTGAACTGAGGCTGAAACCGGAAGGCTCTAGGCCTTCACCTTTGCTCCCGCCGGATCGTAAAGCGGCTCGAGGTGGATCTTAGCCGGCGTCCGTTCCATCGCCACCACCAGCTCGTAATCGCCGCAGGTGAGGAAATCATCGCTGACGCCATCGGCATTGCGCACATAGCCGTAGCCGATGTTCTTGCCGACGGTGTAGCCATAGCCGCCGCTGGTGAGATAACCGACGGCCTCGCCATTGCGCAGGATGGTCTCACGCCCGAGCAGCACGATATCCGGATCATCGACTGTGAAGCCGGCAAAACGTTTCCTGAGCGCCGCGCCGTCGAGCTTTTCAAGCGCCCGCCGGCCGAGGAAATCGGTGTTCTTCCTGAGCTTCACCGCCCAGCCGAGGCCGGCCTCCTGCGGCGTGTCGTTGGGCGTGATATCGGCGCCCCAGGCGCGGTAACCTTTTTCCAGCCGCAGCGATTCCAGCGCCCGATAGCCGACCGGGCGAATGTCGTGGACAGCGCCCGCCGTCATCAGCGCGTCGAAAACCTCGCCCGTCGCCGCGATCGGCGCATGCAGCTCCCAGCCGAGCTCGCCGACATAGGTGACGCGCAGTGCCCGAATGACGTGGCCGGCAATGGCGATCTCGCGAACATGGCCGAACGGAAAGGCGGCGTTCGAGACGTCGGCATCGGTCACCGCTGACAGCACGTCGCGGGCGCGCGGCCCCATCAGCGACAATGTGCCGAACTCCTCGGTGACGTCGGTCAGCGTCACGTCGAACTCGCTGCCGATATGATCGGCAATCCAGGAGAAATCATGCGTGCGGAAACCGGTGCCGGTGACGATGTAGAATTTCTCCTCATCGAGCCTCGCCACGGTCAAATCGGCCTCGATGCCGCCGCGCGTGTTGAGGAGCTGCGTGTAGGTCAGCCGGCCGACCGGCTTGGCGACGTCGTTGGCGCAGATCCAGTCCAGCGCCTTCAGCGCGTCGGCGCCGGTCATTTCGTATTTGGCGAAAGACGACTGGTCGAAAATGCCGATCTTTTCGCGCACGTGGCGGTGCTCGTCGCCGACGGGTGAAAACCAGTTCTGCCGGCCCATCGAATAGACGTCCTTCGGCTCGATGCCTTCCGGCGCGAACCAGTTCGGCCGCTCCCAGCCGAGTTTCGAGCCGAACACGGCGCGATGTTTTTGCAGCCGCTCGTATAAAGGCGAGACGATGCACGGCCGGCCGGTGACATATTCCTCATGCGGGAAGCCGATCGTGTAGTGCTTGCCATAGGCTTCCAGCGTGCGGTCGCCGACCCATTGCCGGTCGCAGTGCAGGTCGGAGAAGCGGCGGATGTCGACCACCCACAGATCGAGCGGCGCCTCGCCATCGACGACCCATTGCGCCAGCACCCAGCCTGCGCCGCCGCCGGACGCGATGCCGAAGGCATTGAAGCCGGCGCCGACGAACATATTGGGGCATTCCGGCGCCACGCCGAGGATGAAATTGCCGTCCGGCGTAAAGCTCTCCGGACCGTTGATCATCTGCTTGACGCCGACATTGGCGAGCGCCGGGACACGCGCGATCGCTTGGCTCATATGCTGCTCGAAATGATCGTAATCATCGTCGAACAGCCGGAACTCCCAATCGTCCGGCACATCGCCGCCCGGCAGACCGGTCGTCCAGGCCTGCGGGTTCGGCTCGTAGCCGCCCATCACCAGCCCGCCGACCTCCTCCTTGAAATAGGTGCGGCGATCGGGGTCGCGAATCGTCGGCGCATCGGCCGCCAAGCCGTCGATCCTCCCGGTGATGATGTACTGGTGCTTCACCGGCTGCAGCGGCACGTTTATGCCGGCGAGCGCACCCACCTGCCGCGCCCATTGCCCGGCGCAGTTCACCACCTTGTCGCAGGCGATATCGCCCTTGCTGGTCTTCACCGCGGTGATGCGGCCGTCTCTCATTTCGAAGCCGGTGACCCGCACCTCCTCGAACAATTTTGCGCCGTGCATGCGCGCGCCCTTGGCCAGCGACTGGGTGATGTCGGAAGGGCTTGCCTGACCGTCGCTGGGCAGCCAAGAAGCGCCGACGAGGTCGCCGGTTTCCAGCAGCGGCCACATTTCCTTGACCTCGGTCGGCGACAGCAGATGCATGTCCATGCCGAAGCTCTTTGCCGTCGTTGCCAGCCGCTTATACTCGGTCCAGCGGTCGGCATTGGTGGCAAGCCGCAGGCAGCCGGTCATCTTCCAGCCGGTGGCAAGGCCGGTTTCGGCTTGCAGCCCTTTGTAGAGATCGACCGAATATTTGAGCACCCGCGTGATCGACGCCGACGAGCGCAGCTGGCCGACCAGCCCGGCAGCATGCCAGGTCGAGCCCGAGGTCAGCTTGCCCTGTTCGAGCAGCACGATTTCGGCCTTGTGGTCGCGCGCCAGATGATAGGCCGTCGAACAGCCGATGATGCCACCGCCGATGACGACGATGCCGGCGTGGGCGGGCAAGGTCATGGCCGCATCCCGTATTTTGTCCTGTAGTTTTCCAGGGCGGCTTCGAGCCGCGCCAGGTTTTCGTCGGCGTAGGCGGCGTAGTCGACGCCGGGCGCATCGAGGTAGAGCTCGGAAACCATGCCCCACATCGCCTCGCGCAGCAGCGACGCGCATTGCATGGCGGCGTGCGAGCGCCGTATCGCTTCGTCCGGCTCCTTCATGAAGTAGGCGGTCAGGAAGGCGAAGGATTCCTCGTCGCTCATGCCGGCATTGGAAGCCGCGCCGGCAAGGTCGAACATCGCGGTGTTGAAGCCGGCATATTCGAAATCGATGAGCCATAGCCTGTGACCGTCATCGATTATGTTAGCCGGCAGAAGATCGTTGTGGCCGAAGACGATCGGCAGCAGTTTTTGCGCGCGCTCGAGCTCGTCCGCCAGCGTCAGCAGGCGTGGCAATTCGCCCAGCTTGCGGCTGCCGCCTTCCTCCAGCGTGCGCGCATAGTCGCGAATGACGTGGAATACCCAGAACATGAAGCCGGCGCCGGAGACATGACCGGGCATCTCCCGGTGGAAACCGCGCAGCAACGCGGCGACGCGGCCGAGATCGGCGCGCACGTCTTGCGCGACATAGGCCTTGGCGCCGAGATACTCCGTCACCATGACGCCGGGTCCGGTGTAGCGGACGGCCGGAGCGAAGCCTGCCGCGTGTGCTGCCCGCGCGGTCATCATCTCGCGCTCGCGAAAGACATGGTGGAACGGATAGTCCTGCCCGATGCGCACGACGTGCCGCCCGGCCGCGTCCTTGACCAGGTAATTGGCATTGCTCAACCCGCCCGGCAGCGGCGCAATGTCGATGCTGCCGGTCCAGCAAGGCAGCGCGCGGATGCGGTCTTCGACAGTCACGATCTCGTCCAACATTGGGTCAATTTTCCACGCATGTCATGGCTGGCCAGCGATGACGATCGGACGGAGGAATGGAGGCAACGCGAAGATCTCGTCGGTGCAGATCTCGGGATCGGTATCCCGCACCGCACCGACGAGCCCCTTTGTGCCGGGTTCTTCGACGCCGGCATCCGCCCCCGCGGATCCTAATTTTCGGTTCCCTCGCACCCGAGGATTTCCCAGGCGTTCAGGCAAGCAATTTTTCGTGCGGCTCAGCCGTCGGCCTCCGTTCCGAGCCTGTCACAGCGATAATGTCGCGCCAGGCTGGAGACGTTGTCAACGCAATTGTGGTGTTTTCTGCTTTTTTGCCCGAATTTTGCGAAATATCTTGGAGTAAGTGGCATTTATGCCGTAGAAACGGTCAATGGTGCAACAATTCGACCGGTTGGAACCGATGGGCCACTCGAAGCGGCATGGCGAAATCCTGCGCCTCCTCAAGGAGGAAGGCACCGTCACCATTGCCAGCCTGGCTGACCGGCTGGGCGTCTCGCTGGAGACGGTACGCCGCGATGTCAAGCCACTGACCAGCGATGGTTCCATCCTCAAGATGCATGGCGCCGTCGGCCTGCCGTCGATTGCCGGCGAAGCGCCGTTCGAGCGGCGCATGCGTGAGAACGCCGATGCCAAGCGGGCAATTGCCCGCATGGTCGCTGCCACCATCCGCGACGGCGAGTCGATCATGCTCGACACCGGCACGACCACGAGCTTCCTGGCCCGCGAGCTGCTCGGCCACCGGCGGCTGACGGTCGTCACCAATTCCTCCGACATCGCCCGCACGCTGGCCACCGTCAACGGCAACAAGGTCTATATGGCCGGCGGCGAGCTGCGCAGCGATTCCGGTGCTGCTTTCGGCGTCTCAGCCATCGAATTCGTCAGCCGCTTCTCCGTCAGCCACGCGGTGATTTCGACCGGCGCGGTCGATGCCATCACGGGTGTCATGGACTATGACCTCGAAGAGGCTGAGTTCGCCCGCATGGTGCTGTCGCGCGGCCAGCGTTCGCTTGTCGTCACCGACCACAGCAAATTCGGCCGGCAGGGTCTGGTTCAGGTCTGCGGCTTCGACGGCTTTTCCGAACTCGCGACCGACCGTCTGCCGCCGCATGACATCGCCGCCGCCCTTGCCCAGGCCGGCGCGCGGCTCAGCATTGCGGATGGCGGAAGCGAGGACTGAGCTCTATCGGGAGAACGGCACCAGCACCCACTTCCCAGCGCCGCCTCTGCCGTGTTTAGTCCGGCCATGGCTTTCACCATCCGCCAATTGCAGTTCTTCATCGCCGTCGCCGAGCAAGGCACGGTGTCGGGCGCCGCCCAGAATCTGTCGATCTCGCAATCCTCGGTCACCGAGGCGATCAAGGAGCTGGAGCACGATCTCGGCGTCGAGCTGTTCGAGCGCCACCCGCGCGGGCTGAACATCACCCACAAGGGCCACCAGTTCCTGCGCCATGCGAGGAAGATCCTTGCCGACGTTTCCGATGCGCGCCGCGCCTTCTTCGGCGAACAGATCGCGGCAAGCGGGCGGCTGCAACTTGGCGTCACCTCGCTGGTCGCCGGCTATGTGCTGTCCGATCTTCTTGCCCGCTACCGCCGCGCCTATCCGGGTGTCGAGGTCTCGGCGATCGAGGACAATGGCGACTATCTCGAGCACCTGTTGATCGGCGGCAAGCTCGACATTGCGGTCATGGTCACCTCGAACCTGCGCGACCGCACCGCGCTGCAGTCCGAAATCCTCGAAGTCTCGGCCTACCGGCTGTGGCTGCCGCTCGGCCATCCGTTGGCCGGTGCCGACATCATCGGTATCGGCGATATCGCCTCGGAACCGCTGATCATGCTGACCGTCGACGAGATCGAGGAGAATACCGGAAAGCTGCTGACGGCGATCGGCGCCAAACCGCACGTCGCATTCCGCACCCGCTCGGTCGAAGCGGTGCGCAGTCTCGTCGCCACCGGCGCCGGCGTGGCGCTGCTGCCGGACCTCGTCTACCGGCCATGGTCGCTGGAAGGCGACCGCATCGAATCGCGCGATATTTCGGGATCGTTGCCGGTCGTCCAGGTCGGCATGGTCTGGCGGCGCGGCTCCGGCCTGCCGCAGGCGGCGCGCGACTTCATCGGACTTGCCCAGTCGCAGCGCATGGTGCGCCAACGGCCCGAGAAGATCGGCCGGTGATGTATCGGAAAAACCGATATCGACTTTCTGATAAATGAATTTGCGAAACCGGAAATTTCGCAGCACTTTTGAGCCAGGGAACAAAGCTGCCGCAGGAGCACGGCCCCTTAGAGCCGCGCATCCAACGTTTGAACGGGCGCATGACCTTTTCCGAAAACCGAAACCGGTTTCGAGGTCATGCAAAATGGGAGATCGACGATGAATTCATTGCTGAAATCATGCACTGCCTTGACGGTCGCGCTGACCTTCTCCGGCCAGGCCATCGCCCAGGTCAAGGAGCTGGGCAAGGGTGAAGGCGAGGTCAATATCGTCGCCTGGCCGGGCTATATCGAGCGCGGCGAAACCGACAAGGGCTATGATTGGGTCACCTCGTTCGAGAAGGAAACCGGCTGCAAGGTCAACGTCAAGACCGCCAACACCTCCGACGAGATGGTTTCGTTGATGAACGAAGGCGGTTTCGACCTTGTCACTGCCTCGGGCGACGCCTCGCTGCGCCTGGTTGCGGGCAAGCGCGTCCAGCCGATCAACACCGACCTCATCCCGAGCTGGAAGACGGTCGACGACCGGCTGAAGGATGCGCCCTGGTTCACCGTCGGCGGTGTCCATTACGGCGTGCCGTACCAATGGGGGCCGAATGTGCTTATGTACAACACCGAAGTGTTCAAGGAGGCGCCGAAGAGCTGGAACATCGTGTTCGAGGAAATGAAGCTACCCGACGGCAAGTCGAACAAGGGCCGCGTCCAGGCCTATGACGGGCCGATCCACATTGCTGATGCCGCCAACTACCTGATGGCCCACAAGCCGGAGCTCGGCATCAAGGATCCGTACGAACTGACTGAGGACCAGTACAAGGCTGCGCTCGACCTGCTGCGCGTCCAGCGTACGCTGGTCGGACGCTACTGGCATGACGCTGCCATCCAGGTCGACGATTTCCAGAACGAAGGCGTCGTCGCCTCCGGTTCATGGCCCTATCAGGTCAACACGCTGATCGCGGCCAAGAAGCCGGTCGCCTCGACCATTCCCGAGGAGGGCGTCACCGGCTGGGCCGACACCACCATGATGGAGGCCGATGCGGCCCACCCGAACTGCGCCTACATGTGGATTGAGCATTCGCTGTCGCCGAAAGTGCAGGGCGACGTCTCCGCCTGGTTCGGCTCGCTGCCGGTGGTGCCCGCCGCCTGCAAGGGCAACGAACTGCTCGGCCAAGAGGGCTGCAAGACCAACGGCTACGACAATTTCGACAAGATCAAGTTCTGGAAGACGCCGGTCTCGAAATGCGCCACCCAGAACGACCAGTGCGTGCCCTATTACCGCTGGGTGTCGGACTATATCGGCGTCATCGGCGGACGGTGAGTTCGTCTCACTTACTAAGCTCGGCGCTGCCCCTCACCCTTACCCTCTCCCCGTGAAGAACGGGGGGTCGCCAGCGTTGGAGCGCCTCCCTTCTCCCCGTCCACTACGGGAGAAGGTGCCGGCAGGCGGATGAGGGGCAGCGCTACCCTGAATTTGATGAGCCTGACAGATCAGGACAACCCATGACTTCCGCCGTTTCTTTCCAAAAAGTCTCCCGCCATTTCGGCAGCGTGCGTGCCGTCGACGCGGTCGATCTCGACATCGTGCCGGGCGAGTTCTTCGCCATGCTCGGGCCTTCCGGCTCGGGCAAGACGACGTGCCTGCGCCTCATCGCCGGGTTCGAGCAGCCGACGGCGGGCTCGATCTCGATCTTCGGCGAACGCGCCGAGGGCGTGCCGCCCTATCGCCGCAACGTCAACACCGTGTTCCAGGATTATGCGCTGTTCCCGCATCTCAACGTGCTCGACAACGTCGCCTATGGGCTGATGGTCAAGGGCGTCGGCAGACTGGAGCGGCAAAAGGCGGCGGAAGAGGCGCTGGCGCTGGTGCGGCTTCCCGGCTACGGCGCGCGTCGCCCTGGCCAGCTTTCCGGCGGCCAGCGCCAGCGCGTCGCGCTCGCCCGTGCGCTGGTCAACCAGCCCAAGGTGCTGTTGCTCGACGAGCCGCTCGGCGCGCTCGACCTCAAGCTTCGCGAGAACATGCAGGAGGAGTTGAAATCACTGCAGAAGGCGCTCGGCATCACCTTCGTGTTCGTCACCCATGACCAGGGGGAGGCGCTGTCGATGGCCGATCGCGTCGCCGTCTTCAACGACGGCAAGATCATGCAGATCGGCACGCCGGAAGACATCTACCAGCGCCCCAAGACCCGCTTCGTCGCCGATTTCGTCGGCTCGTCCAACGTACTGCCGCCGGATTTCGTCCAGCGCTATGCCGGCCAGCATCGCTGGGGCAGCCTGCGCCCTGAATCCATTCGCATCGGCCGGGCGGCCAAGGGCGACGGCGTTGCGGCTCGCCTGGTGTCGACCAACTATCTCGGCGCGACGATAAGACTGGCGCTCGATGCCGAAGGCTTGCGGCTGCATGCCATCGTGCCGGCGGGTGCTGCCTTGCCCCGGGAAGGCGAGGCGGTGGTGCTCACCTTCAACCGCGAGCATTTGCATCTGATGGACGAGTTGGGATGAGCCTGGACGCCGCCATGCCGCGGGCCACGACCCCCGCCATCCTGCCGGGAAGCGGCGGCCTGCGCGGCGCGCTGTCGGATCTCTTCTGGCGCCGGCCGCAATTCTTGCTGCTCCTGATGCTGCTGCCGCCGGTTCTTTGGCTCGGCATCGTCTATATCGGCTCGCTGTTCGCGCTGCTTTTGCAGAGCTTCTTCTCGATCGACGAGTTCTCCGGCCTCATCAACCGCGAGTTCACGCTGAAGACTTATGGCGACCTGCTGCAGGCCGCCAATCTCGACATCATCCTGCGCACGGTGACGATGGCGGCGCTGGTGACGTTTGCGTCGGCGGTCATTGCCTTTCCCATCGCCTATTACGCGGCGCGCTATGCGCGCGGCCGTTGGAAGGCGTTGTTTTATCTCGGCGTCATGCTGCCGCTGTGGTCGAGCTACCTGGTCAAGATCTATGCCTGGAAGCTGATCCTCGCCAAGGAAGGCATCCTGACGTGGCTGCTGGCCAAATTGCATCTTCTGTGGCTGCTTGATGCCTGGCTATCGCTGCCGATCGTCGGCGGCAACTCGCTGTCGGTATCGTCCACCGGCACCTTCATCGTCTTTGTCTATGTCTGGCTGCCGTTCATGATCCTGCCGGTGCAGGCGGCCCTCGAGCGCGTGCCGGGCAATCTGGTCGAGGCTTCTTCCGATCTCGGTGCGTCACCCGGCCAGACCTTCCGCAACGTGCTGTTCCCGCTGGCGCTGCCCGGCATCGTCGCCGGCTCGATCTTCACCTTCTCGCTGACGCTCGGCGACTACATCATCCCGCAGATCATCGGCACGTCGCGGCTGTTCATCGGCCAGGCCGTCTATTCGCAGCAAGGCACCGCCGGCAACATCCCGCTCGCCGCCGCCTTTACCGTGGTGCCCATCGTCATCATGGGCTTCTACCTCTGGGGCGCCAAGCGCATGGGGGCTTTCGATGCGCTCTGACCGTGGCCCATCCGCGCCGATCGGCCTGAAGCTCGCTGCCACCGGCGGCCTGCTCTTCCTGCACCTGCCGATCCTGCTGATCTTCGTCTATGCCTTCACCACCGAGGAGAAGAGCTTCGTCTGGCCACCACCGGGCCTGACCACGCAATGGTTCGCCGTCACCTGGAACCGGCCGGACGTCTGGCAGGCGCTGTCGCTGTCGGTGCGGGTCGCGGCGATCTCGACCGCCATCGCGCTAGTCCTCGGCACGCTGTGCGCCGCGGCCGTGTCCCGAACAAAATTCTTCGGCCGCGAAACCATCTCGCTGCTGGTGATCCTGCCGATCGCGCTGCCCGGCATCATCACCGGCATCGCGCTGCGCTCGGCGTTCGCGCTGGCCGAAATCCCGTTCTCGTTCTGGACGATCGTGCTCGGCCACGCCACCTTCTGCGTGGTCGTCGTCTACAACAATGCGGTCGCCCGTTTCCGCCGCACGTCCGGCTCGATGATCGAGGCGTCGATGGATCTCGGCGCCGACGGTTTCCAGACCTTTCGGCATGTCGTGCTGCCCAACATCGCAACCGCGCTGCTGGCCGGCGGCATGCTTGCCTTTGCGCTGTCCTTCGACGAGGTCATCGTCACCACCTTCACCGCCGGCCAGCAGCAGACGGTGCCGATCTGGATGCTCGAAGAGTTGATCCGTCCGCGCCAGCGTCCGGTCACCAATGTCGTGGCCATGGTGGTGGTGCTGGTGACGCTGCTTCCCATCCTCGCTGCCTATTACCTGACCCGCGACGGCGACCAGATCGCCGGTTCGGGCAAATGATCTCGTTCATAAGGGAGAGACTTCCATGGACACGCAGATGCTGATCGGCTCGAAATTCGAAAAAGGCACCGAGACCGAGGAACCGATCCTCAACCCGAAGACCGGGGCGAGCATCCTCAATCTGCCCGAGGCCAGCCCGGCGCAGATCGAGGCGGCGGTGCTTGCCGCCGAAAAAGCCTTCGTCACCTGGTCCCGCACAACGCCGGCGCAGCGCGCCGGCTATCTCCTGAAGATCGCCGATCGCATCGAGGCCGCGGCACAGGATTTCGCGGCGCTCGAGGCGCTGAACTGCGGCAAGCCGATCAATGCCGTGCTTAATGACGAGATCCCGGCGATCGTCGACTGCTATCGCTTCTTTGCCGGTGCGGTCCGCTCGATGCCCGGCCAGGTCGCCGGCGAATACATTCCCGGCCACACCTCGATGGTCCGCCGCGACGCCATCGGCGTTGTCGCGTCGATTGCGCCGTGGAACTATCCGCTGATGATGATGGCCTGGAAGCTGGCGCCGGCGATTGCCGGCGGCAACACCGTCGTCTTCAAGCCGTCGGAACAGACGCCGCTGACCGCGCTGAAGCTGGCGAAAATCCTTGCCGAGATCCTGCCGGAAGGCGTCGTCAACGTCGTGCTCGGCCGCGGCGACAGTGTCGGCAACACGCTGATCAACCACCCGAAGGTCAACATGATCTCGATCACCGGCGACGTCGCCACTGGCAAGAAGGTGCTGCAGGCCGCCGCCAAATCGGTCAAGCGCACACATCTCGAGCTCGGTGGCAAGGCGCCCGTCATCGTCTTCGACGACGCCGATCTCGGTGCAGTGGTCAACGGTCTGCGCGCCTTCGGCTATTACAATGCCGGCCAGGACTGCACCGCCGCCTGCCGCATCTATGCCGGCAAGAAGATCTACGACAAGCTTGTCGCCGACCTCTCCGCTGCGGTCTCGACCATCAAGTATGATCGCCCCGACGATACCGAGAACGAGATCGGCCCGCTGATTTCGCGTCGCCAGCGTGATCGCGTCTCGAGCTTCGTCGAGCGCGCGTCTGAGCTCAAGCACATCGAGATCACCACGGGCGGCAAGCCGGGCGAGGGCTCCGGCTTCTTCTACCAGCCGACCGTCGTCGCCGGCGCGCTGCAGGAAGACGAGATCGTGCGCCGCGAAGTGTTCGGCCCGGTGGTCTCGGTCACCCGTTTTTCCGAAGTCGACGAGGCGGTGAACTGGGCCAATGACTCTGACTATGGCCTGGCGTCATCGGTGTGGACCAAGGACGTTTCGCGCGCCATGGCGACGGCCGCCCGCCTGCAATATGGCTGCACCTGGATCAACACCCACTTCATGCTGACAAACGAGATGCCGCATGGCGGGTTGAAACAATCCGGCTACGGCAAGGACATGTCGCTCTATGCGCTGGAGGATTATACAGCCGTCCGCCACGTCATGATTGCGCACGGGTAGGGTCCAGATGCGGGAGAAGGTGGCCTGAAGGCCGGAAGTGGCGGCGCGACTATTCTTCCGCCTCGTCCGTCCCGTCCGCCGCCGGCGCCACCAGCAGCACGGTGGCGCCGAGGAGCGCGGCGATGAAGGAGCCGGCGAGGATGCCGACCTTGACCGCGTCCTGCAGAGCGACGTCGCTGGCGAAGGCGAGCAGGCCGATGAACAGGCTCATGGTGAAGCCGATGCCGCAGAGCAGCGAAATGCCGATCATGTGCAGCCAGCCGGCATTGACCGGCAGATCGGCGAAGCCGAGCCGGATGGCAAGCGCAGAAGACCCGAACACGCCGACCAGCTTGCCGGCGACGAGGCCGGCGGCGACGCCGAGCGTCAGCGGCTCGGCCAGGGCGGCAGCGCTGAGACCGCCGAGCGAGACGCCGGCGTTGGCAAAGCCGAAAATCGGAATGACGAAAAAGGCGACGACTTTGTGCAGGCCGTGTTCGAGCCGGTGCAGCGGCGAATGGTCGAGATCGTGGCCGCTGCCCAGCGATATCTTCAATGGAATGGTGAGGGCCAGCGCGACGCCGGCAAGCGTCGCATGGACGCCCGATTTGAGCACCAAAACCCACAGAACGATGCCGAGCAAGACGTACGGCAGCAACGTCAGCACCCGCATGCGGTTGAGCACCACCAGCAGCGCGATGACCGAGAAGGCGGCGCCGAGATAGGCGAGCGACAGGCCGCTGGTATAGAACACCGCAATGATGAGCACGGCGCCGAGATCGTCGATGATGGCGAGCGCGGTGAGGAATATCTTCAGCGAGCCCGGCACGCGGCTGCCGAGCAGCGACAGCACTCCGAGCGCAAAGGCGATATCGGTGGCGGTCGGGATCGCCCAGCCGGACAGAGCGGCCGGATCGTTGCGGTTGATGGCGACGTAGACCAGTGCCGGCACCGCCATGCCGCCGGCGGCGGCGATGCCGGGCAGCACGCGGCGCGGCCAAGTCGAGAGCTGGCCGTCGAGCATCTCGCGCTTGATCTCGAGGCCGACCAGCAGGAAGAACACCGCCATCAGGCCGTCATTGATCCAGTGCGAGACGCTGAGCGGTCCGAGATAGGCGTGGAGGGCGGAGAAATAAGCCTCGCTCAGCGGCGAATTGGCGACGATCAAGGCCAGGGCCGCCGCAGCCATCAGGATGAGTCCGCCGGCCGCCTCGCTGTCGAGGAATTCGCGCAGCATGGAGACCAGCCGCTTTTCGTCCTGCATGTCGCCTCCGTCGTATCAGCGGCAAGGTCCGACACCGCCAAGCGATGATGCGCAAACAGCGCTGGCCGGGCAAGCCTGCAGTCAGAGCCTTTTAGCGCGGCGCGCGCTTGGCGAGGATACGCTGCAGCGTGCGGCGATGCATGTTCAGCCGGCGCGCGGTTTCCGAGACGTTGCGGTCGCACATTTCATAGACGCGCTGGATGTGCTCCCAGCGTACCCGGTCGGCCGACATCGGATTTTCGGGCGGTGCTGCGCGTTCGCCCGCCGTGCGGGTCAGGGCTGCAAAGATGTCGTCGGCGTCGGCCGGCTTCGACAGATAGTCGATAGCGCCGAGCTTCACCGCCGTCACCGCGGTGGCGATGTTGCCGTAGCCAGTGAGGATGATGGCGCGGGCATCGTCGCGCTTCTCGCGGATCGCGGCGACGACGTCGAGGCCGTTGCCGTCGGCCAGCCGCATGTCGACCACCGCGTAGGCAGGCGGATTGGCGCGCGCCTTGGCAACCGCCTCCTCGACGCTCTCGGCCGTCTCGACCACGAAACCCCTGGTTTCCATGGCGCGGGCAAGCCGCGTCAGGAACGGCTTGTCGTCGTCGACGATCAGCAGCGAGGTGTCCTCGCCTTCGACCATTGCGCCAATCGTTTCGTCAGTACTCATCGTGCTGAAAATCCTGCTGCCTGATTTTTACGCAAATATAGTTTCGCGACGCTATTGTCCAATTTAGGCCGTGTCGAACATGGTGGCCGAAGCCTGCTCGGGATTGAGGAAGACGCTGCGCGGCCACGATATCTGCACGATAGCGCCCTCGCCGGGCTCGCTCGAATTGCGGAAATCGAGCGTCGCCCCGGAGCGTTCGAGCAAGGTCTTGGCGATGAATAAGCCAAGGCCGAGGCCGCCGCCGGCTTCGGTGCCTTGTCGCGTCGACATATAAGGTTCGCCGATGCGGTCGATGATCTCCGGCGGAAAGCCCGGCCCGTCGTCGATGATCGAGAAGCTGACGGCGGCCTCGTTCCAGCTCCAGCGTACAGTGACGTTCTTGCGAGCGAAGTCGACGGCGTTCTCGACCAGATTGCCGAGGCCGTAAATGACGCCGGGATTGCGCCGGCCCACCGGTTCCGGGCCGATGCGCTCGCCCGGCCGAAGCTTGATCGAAATGCCGAAATCGCGGTGCGGCGCCGTCACCTCCTCGACCAGTGAGGTCAGCGGCAGGCGCGAGAGGTGCACCTCGCTCTCGGAGGAAAGGCTGGTCAGGCGCTTTAGGATTTCGCGGCAGCGCTCGCTCTGCGAACGCAGCAGCTTCACGTCCTCGCCGTATTTGGGATCTTGGCCAAGCGCCTTCTCCATCTCCTTGGCGACAAGCGTGATCGTGGCGAGCGGCGTGCCGAGCTCGTGCGCGGCGGCCGCGGCGAGGCCGTCGAGGGCTGAGAGATGCTGCTCTCGCTGCAGCACCAGTTCGGTGGCGGCAAGCGCGTTGGCAAGCAGCCGCGCCTCCTCGGCCACCCGGAAGGCATAGATCGCGGTAAAGGCGATGGAGCAGAACACCGCCATCCACATGCCGGCGACATAGATGAACGGCATCGCCAATGGTGCGCCCTCATGCCAAGGCAGCGGCAGGTGGTAAAAGACCAGCAGCGTCGCCGCCACGATCACCAGCGCGCCGAGCATGGCGGTCAGCCGCAGCGGCAGCGACGTCGCCGAGACGACGACGGGCACGGTCATCAGCAGCGAAAACGGATTGGTGAGGCCGCCGGTCATGTAGAGCAGGCCGGCAAGCTGCAGGCTGTCGAAGGTCAGGATGGCAAAGGCCGAGAGCGGGGTAAGCCGATGCGCCGCCGGATAGCGGAAGGTCAGCAAAAGGTTCATCCAGGCCGAACAAGCGATCAGCGCAAAACACATGCTGACCGGCAGCGGAAATTTCAGCCCGTAAGCGACGACAAGCACGGTCAGGCTCTGGCCGACGATGGCAAGCCAGCGCAACCTGATCAGCGTGTTGAGGCGCAGCCGCTGGCTTTGCTGGAAGTCGGGTGCGTGCAGGATGTTTATCATGGCCAATGATTATAGAGGGGAAACAGCCGGAGGTCTTTTCCGAAAAAGCGCCGAAGCTGGCCTTCCGTTCGGGATAACAGTCCGGGAATCATTAGGTACCGCGCGGTTTGGCGCGGCTCGTGGCGGCGGCGAGAAGCGGGTTCTCCGGCCAGACATGCCTGGGATAACGGCCGCGCATGTCTGTCCTCACATCGGCCCAGGAGCCGCGCCAGAAGCCGGGCAGGTCGCGCGTCGTCTGGATCGGCCGGTGCGCCGGTGACAGCAATTCGAGCGTCAGCGGCACAGTGCCGTTGGCGATCGCGGGATGCCGGTCGAGGCCGAACAGCTCCTGTACGCGGATCGCCAGCACCGGCCATTCGCCGTCATAGCGGATCGGCAGCCGACTGCCCGACGGCGCGTCGAAATGGGTCGGCGCCAATGTGTCGATCTTGCGCTGCAATTCGTGCGGTACCAGCGTCATCAGGCCTTGCGAAAGCACGCTGGGATCGATCGCGGCAAAGGATGCGGCACCGGAAAGGAACGGCAGCAGCCAGTCGTCGAGGCGCTCGACGAGCGCCGCATCGGAGACATCGGGCCATGGCGCACCGAGGCCGCGATGCAGCCAGCCGAGCCGCTGCCGCAACGTCTCCGCTTCCCTGCTCCACGACAGCAGCGACAGGCCGTGTTCGCGCAAGGCGTCGAGAATGGCGCTGTCTGCGTCGGCACCGGTCGGCGCCGGCAGCATGCGTTCGGACAACGTGATGGCGCCGAGCCGAACCGTTTCGCGCACCCGCACCGCGCGCCTATCGCGGTCGAAGCTCACCTCGCGGCGAGTCTCGATCTTTTCCGCCAGCGCGGTGCGGATGTCGGCCTCGTCGAGCGCCGCCGCCGCGGTGATGCGGGCGTTCTGCGCCTTACCCTGCAGATCGGCGACGACGAGCCAGGTCTCGCCGGCCAGCGGGTCGGAGGCGTCGAGCATGACGCCGGAGCCGTTGGCAAGCACGAAGCGGCCACGCTCGCCGCGCGCTTTAGCGACCCGGTCCGGCCAGGCATGGATGAGGAGAGCGCCGGCGGTGCTGCCCTCTCCCTTGAGGGGAGGGTCGATCCGCGTAGCGGACCGGGGTGGGGTCGGTTCGGGCACGCCATCGGCGACCCCGCCGCGTCTCCCTCGTCTCGCTGCGCTCGGCTCGCTCGCCGACCCTCCCGTCGAGGGGGAGGGTGAAGCCTGCTTTGCCAACCTCTCGGCCAGCTGCCGGGCAGCGGTGGCACGCGGCGATCTTTCGGCATGAAAGCGCATCAGCCGCCGTTCGAGATCGGCACCATCGCCGCCAAGGCCGCGCTCGGTGAGCAGCATGGCCAGCATCGCCGCCTCGAGCGCCTGGCCGGTCCTTGCCGCCTCGGCGACCATGTGGGCGAGCCGGACCGGCAGAGCCAGCTTGCGCATCGCGGCACCGGCCTCCGTCAAGCGCCCTGCCGCATCGACGGCATCGAGCGCGCGCAGCAGCGCCCTTGCCTCGTTGAGCGCCGGAGCCGGCGGGGGGTCGAGGAAGGACAGGCTCGTCGGATCGGCAACGCCGAACGCCGCGCAATCGAGCAACAGGCCGGAGAGATCGGCTTCGAGGATTTCCGGTGGCGTGAAGGCCGGCAGTGCCGCTGTCTGCTCGGCCCGCCACAGCCGGATAGCGACGCCCGGCTGTGTGCGCCCGGCCCGGCCGGCGCGCTGGTCGGCGGAAGCGCGGGAAGCACGCACCGTCTCCAGCCGCGTCAGGCCGCTGGCCGGCTCATAGCGCGGCAGCCGCGACAGGCCGGAATCGATGACGACGCGCACGCCGTCGATGGTGATGGAGGTTTCGGCGATCGACGTCGCCAGCACGACCTTGCGACGGCCGGGCGGCGCCGGCTTGATCGCTGCGTCCTGCGCCTTGTTGTCGAGCATGCCATAGAGCGGCACGATGTCGGTGTCGGCGCCGACCTTGCCCGCCAGCCGCTCGGCGGTGCGCTCGATCTCGCGCTGGCCAGGCAGGAAGGCAAGCACGCTGCCCTCCTCCCCGGCAAGCGCCGAGCGGATCGCCCTTGCCATGGCATCCTCGATGGTGACGCCGGCCGGCCGCTCGTCATAGCGGATGTCGACCGGAAAGGCGCGGCCTGCGCTCTCGATCACCGGCGCGCCGGACAGCAATTTTGCGACACGCGCACCGTCGAGCGTCGCCGACATCACCAGCAATCTGAGGTCGGGCCTCAGCGCACTTTGCACGTCGAGCGCCAGCGCCAGCCCGAAATCGCCGTCGAGCGAGCGTTCGTGGAACTCGTCGAACAACACCGCCGCGACACCGGGCAGCTCGGGATCGTCGAGGATCATGCGGGACAGCACGCCTTCGGTGACGACGAGAATCCTGGTCTTTGCGGAAGTGCGGTTTTCCATGCGCATGGCATAGCCGACGGTTTCACCGGGCTCTTGGCCGAGCAATTCGGCCATGCGGCGGGCGGCAGCGCGGGCGGCGAGGCGGCGCGGCTCGAGCAGAATGATTTTTCCGGCGCCGAGCCATTCGGCGTCGAGCAGCGCCAGTGGAACCAGCGTCGTCTTGCCGGCACCGGGCGGCGCCACCAGCACGGCGCTATTGCCATGGCCGAGCGCTTCATTGAGCGCCGGCAAGGCAGCGGAGACCGGCAGGTCCGGCAAAGGTTTTGTGGTCATTGTCCCAAGGATGTGCAGCCAGTTGGCAGCGACCGCATATCAGCGGTGGCGGTCGCGGCGCAACCTCGGCGCCGACTCAAAGCCTGGTCCGCGAAAACGGGTTCCAGCGCACGGTGCCGAGCCGCACCTCCTCGCGCACCATCGTCAGCAGACCGGAACCGCCGACCACGGCCAAGCCGACCAGCGACAGAAAATCCGGATATTCCCTGAAGAACAGCGCACCTAGAACCACCGCCCAGACGATTTGCGAATAATGCGTTGGCGCGATGCGGTTGGCCGGCGCGTATTTGACCGCCAGCAGATGCAGCAACTGACCGCCGGCGGTAAAGGCGCCGGCCAGCACCAGCCACGCCCATTGCCTGCCATCCGGCAGCGAGAACGAGGTAGCCGCCGCACCGACGCCGTTGAAGAGCAGGCCGTAGCCGATCAGCACGCCGAGCATCGTCGTGCGCTTTTCCTGCGCGGCGAGCGAACGCATCAGGATGACATTGGTGGCGGCCAGGAAGGCGATGATGAACGCCGCCAGATGACCAAGATGCAACTCGCGAAACCCAGGCTTGACGACCAGCATCACCCCGGCAAAGCCAGCGACGACCGCCAGCCACCGCCATGGGCCGACCTTCTCTTTGAGGACGAGCGTGGCCAGGATGGTGACGAACAGCGGCGCCAGGAAGATCAGCGCATAGACTTCCGCCAGCGGGATGGTGGTGAAGGCGTAGACGCTGAGCACGCCGGAGGCGATGCCGGCCCAGGCGCGGGCCTGTACGGCCCAAGGCCGTGTCGTGCGCCAGAAATCGCGCCAACGCTCGCCTGGCGGCCTGGCAAAGAGCAGAAAGCAGCCGGCAAACAATGTCGAGAAGAAGCCGATCTCGAAGACGTTGAACTGCCCGCCCAGGCTTTTGACAACCGCGTCGCTGCACGAATAGCTTGCATAGGCGATGAGAGCGAGCAGAATTCCGTTGGGCACGTTTTCCATTTCCGGGAGGGATGAGAGTGAAGATATTGGCGCTTGGCGCGCATCCGGACGACATCGAGATCTTCATGTTCGGTACGATGGCCGCCTATGCCGCGCAAGGCGCAGAACTCTTTTTTGCCGTAGCCACGGATGGCGCCAGGGGCGGCTACGGCGATCCGGCCGCGCTTGCCCGCACGCGCCGCAAAGAGGCGACGGCGGCGGCCGGTCTGCTTGGCGTGACGCCGCGCTTCATCGATTTTCCCGATGGCGCGCTGGTGGCGGACGCCGCCCTGATCGCGGCGCTGAAAGCACTGATCGGCGAGATAGGGCCGGATCTGGCGATCACCCATGCGCCGAACGACTATCATGGCGACCACCGCGCGCTATCGGATAGCGTGCGCATCGCAGCGTCATTCTCGGTGCCGGTGCTGCATGCCGACACGCTCGGCGGCACCGGGTTTTCGCCAACGCACTACGTCGATATCTCCAGGCATTTCCATCTCAAGGCGGAGGCGATCCGGGCGCACCAGTCGCAGGATCCCGAGCGTTTCGTCGACGCGGCGCGCACGCAGAACGCCTTTCGCGCCGGCCAGTGCAACGGCCCAGCCGGATCGTTCGCCGAGGCCTTCCGCTTCGAGCCGGTCTTCCCCTTCGCCGATATCCGCGCGCTGCTGCCGCCGGCCCCAGTGATCCGTCCGGTGGCGGTCAGCAACAAGACGGTGACCTAGGCAGGTCGCCGCAACTTCTCACGTTGCTTTCCTATCCAGCATGCTGCGGTGCAGCAATGAATTCGCTTGCCTTGTTTAGTAAAAATTGCATCACTAAACAAATTACTAAACATCCGACGTGTTGCCGCGCCGTTGTGTTTAGGCCCCGGAGGAGGGGTTTAGCGGGCTCTTGAAACCGTCATCCGGACGCGTTTCGCAAATGGGAGGAAGGCATGAAATCGACCTTGAAACTGGCGTTGGGACTGGCATCGACACTCCTCGCGTCGACAGCCGTTTCGAACGTCGCGCAGGCAGAAGATCTGACGCTTTGCTGGGCAGCCTGGGACCCGGCTAACGCGCTCGTGGAATTGTCCAAGGACTTCACCAAGGAAACCGGCATCGGCATGAAATTCGAATTCGTGCCGTGGACCAACTATGCCGACCGCTTTCTCAACGAGCTGAATTCGCACGGCAAGCTGTGCGACATGATCATCGGCGACAGCCAGTGGATCGGCGGCGCCGCCGAGAACGGCCATTACGTCAAGCTGAACGACTTCTTCGACAAGGAGAAGATCAGCATGGACGATTTCGTGCCGGCGACTGTCGTCGGCTACTCGGAATGGCCGAAGAACTCGCCGAATTACTGGGCGCTGCCGGCTATGGGCGACGTCGTCGGCTGGACCTATCGCAAGGACTGGTTCTCCAAGCCGGAACTGCAGAAGGAATTCAAGGAGAAATACGGTTGGGATCTCGGCCCGCCGACAACCTTCGACCAGCTGAGGCAGATCGCCGAATTCTTCCAGAAGCGCGAGATCGACGGCAAGACCGTCTATGGCGCGTCGATCTACACCGAGCGCGGCTCGGAAGGTATCACCATGGGTGCCATGGACGTACTCTACAGCTTCGGCTTCCAGTATGAAAATCCGAAAAAGCCCTACGAGATGGAAGGTTTCGTCAACTCCGATAAATCGGTGAAGGGCTTGGAGTTCTACAAGGCGCTCTATGATTGCTGCACCCCTCCCGGCGCCTCGAACAGCTACATGGGCGAAGGCGTCGACGCCTTCAAATCCGGCCAGGTGGCGATGCACATGAACTTCGCCTTCACCTGGCCAGGCCTGCAGAAGGACGAAAATGTCGGCGGCGACAAGATCGGCTATTTCGTCAATCCCAAGGGTCCCGACGGCGACCAGTTCGCCCAGCTCGGCGGCCAGGGCATCTCGGTGGTCTCCTATTCCGACAAGCAGGAAGCCGCGCTCAAATACATCAAATGGTTCGCCAACAAGGACGTGCAGTCCAAATGGTGGTCGCTCGGCGGCTATTCCTGCCTCAACGCGGTCGTCAAGGACCCGGGCTTCCCGGCCAGCCAGCCTTATGCGCAGACCTTCCTCGACTCTATGGCCATCGTGAAGGATTTCTGGGCCGAGCCGAGCTACGCACCGCTGCTGCAGGCATCGCAGAAGCGCTTCC
Organism: Mesorhizobium sp. M1163; assembly: GCF_040318415.1. NCBI lineage: Bacteria > Pseudomonadati > Pseudomonadota > Alphaproteobacteria > Hyphomicrobiales > Phyllobacteriaceae > Mesorhizobium > Mesorhizobium sp. M1163. The sequence goes on from NZ_JAMYMF010000027.1 coordinate 27,343, forward strand.
ACGACTATGTCGTTGCCGGGCAAGGCTCGGCCAAGGACGCCCTCGACGGCCTCGTCAAGGACTGGACCGAGGTCTTCCAGGACGATGGGAAGATGTAACCGGGGCAAGATGTAACCGGCTCCTCCCGAGCCCATGACCGAACCGTCCCGTGCCGCCCTTGGCACGGGACACAGTTCAGATAAATTCCATTGTCGAGACGATCCAAGTGACCGAAGCAGGACTGACCATGCTCAATCGGACTGCGGACAGCGTTGCCCGGGCTACGCCCGAGCCGTTGGCCCGCAAGGTCCGGGGCATCAGCGACAAGGGCCTCGCCTGGCTGTTCATCTCGCCGACGATCCTGTTGCTTTTAGCCATCAACATCTTCCCGCTGTTCTGGGCGATCTATCTGTCCTTCACCAATTTTCGCGCCAATCGTCCCAATGAGGTGGTGAAGAACCTGGGGCTCGCGAACTACAAGCGCATTCTCGCCGACCAGGACATCTGGATCGCCATGCAGACGACAGCGCATTTCGTGTTCTGGACCATCCTGCTGCAGACGCTGATCGGCTTTACGCTGGCCTGGCTGATCGACCGCAAGTTCCGTGGGCACGCCTTCTGGACGACCATCATCCTGGTGCCGATGATGCTGTCGCCGGCGGTGGTCGGTAATTTCTGGCGCTTTCTCTACGAGCCGCAGATCGGGTTGTTCGCCTACGCCGTCTCGTTCGTCACCGGCATTCCGGCAACGCAGATCAGCATGCTCTCCAACGTGTCGCTGGCGCCATGGTCGATCATCATCGTCGACACCTGGATGTGGACGCCTTACGTGATGCTGATCTGCCTCGCCGGCCTGCGCTCGATCCCCGAATACATCTACGAAGCGGCCGAAGTCGACCGCGCCTCCAACTGGCGGCAGTTCTGGTCGATCACGCTGCCGATGGCGCTGCCCTTCATCATGCTGGCGGTGCTGTTCCGCGGCATCGAGAACTTCAAGATGTTCGACATGGTCAATTTGCTCACTGGCGGCGGGCCGGGATCGACCACCGAAGTGGCCTCGATTACGCTGAAGCGGCAGGCCTTCGAAAGCTGGCGGACGGGCTATTCCTCGGCCTTCGCCATCATCCTGTTCGTCGCGGTGTTCGGCCTGGCCAATATCTACGTCAAGGCGCTCAACAAGGTGAAGCAGAGATGAGCCTGACGTCAGCCCATTCGGTCGTCGCACCATCGGCCACGTCGAAGCGCGTCGCCGGCACGATTATCGTCGCCTACGCGCTGATCTCGATCGTGCCGCTGCTGTGGATCTTCGCGACAAGCTTCAAGACGCCGCCGGATTCGATCGCCTATCCGCCAAAGATCCTGTTCCAGCCCAGCGTTGAGGGCTACTGCAACCTGTTCACGACGCGGACAAGGCAGACTCCGGAATACATCAACTCGCTGGGGCCGGCGACGGGCCTTTGCGACGAGACGGTGCGCAAGCGCAACATGGTGATCGCCGGCCCTTCGAACTTCATGCCGCGCTTCGTCAATTCGCTGATCATCGCCTTCGGCTCAACCTTTTGCGCAGTGTTCCTCGGCACGCTGTCGGCCTACGGTTTTTCGCGCTTCAAGGTGCCGCTCGCCGACGACCTTTTGTTCTTCATCCTGTCGACGCGGATGATGCCGCCGATCGCTGTCGCCATCCCAATCTACCTGATGTATCGCGAGCTTGGCCTGTCGGACACGGCTCTCGGCATGATCCTGCTCTATACGGCGGTTAACGTGTCGTTGGCAGTGTGGCTGCTGAAAGGCTTCATCGACGAGATCCCGCGCGAATATGAAGAAGCGGCGATGATCGACGGCTACACCAGGCTGCAGGCGTTCTGGCGCACGGTACTGCCGCAGGCGACCACCGGTATTGCCGCAACCGCCATCTTCTGTCTGATCTTTGCCTGGAACGAATATGCTTTCGCTGCGCTACTGACCTCGGGCACGGCGCAGACCGCGCCGCCCTTCATCCCGACCATCATCGGCGAAGGCGGCCAGGACTGGCCGGCGGTCGCGGCCGGTACGACGATCTTCCTGGTGCCGATCCTGGTCTTCACTATCCTGCTTCGCAAGCAATTGCTGCGCGGCATCACCTTTGGCGCGGTGCGCAAATGAACCTGACCGCAAAACGCAAATCGCGCTGGCCCGTTTGGGCCAGGCGCGGGCTGATGGAAAACGTCGCCACCGCGATCATCGCGATCGGCTTCCTGATGCTGTTCCAGCCCTTCGCACTGGCGCTCTACACCTATTCCTTCATCACCATGCTTGCCGGCACGGCGATGTTCATCATCGTCTCGAAATTTCCGGAGTAGACGATGGCCGAGATCAGGATCGAACATCTGAGGAAGGCTTTCGGCGATTTCGTCGCCGTGCAGGATTCCAACTTCGTCGTCGAGGACGGCGAGTTCTTCGTCATGCTGGGGCCGTCGGGCTGCGGCAAGACGACGACGCTTCGCATGATCGCCGGGCTCGAACTGCCGACCGGCGGCAAGATCCTGCTTGGCGGCGAGGACGTCACCATGCGGCGTGCCCGCGAGCGCGACATCGCCTTCGTCTTCCAGCTGTTCGCGCTCTATCCGCACATGAATGTGAGAAAGAACATCGGCTTTCCACTTCTGGCGCAAGGCATGCCAGGCGCTGAAATCCGGAGCCGAGTGGAAGAGACGGCGAAGCTCTTGCGGATCGACCATCTGCTCGACAAATCCGTCTCCGGGCTTGCCGGCGGCGACCGCCAGCGCGTGGCGCTCGGCCGCGCCATCGTGCGGCGGCCAAAGTGTTTCCTGATGGACGAGCCGCTCGGCACGCTCGACACCGAATTCCGCGACCTGATGGTCCATGAGCTGCGCGAATTGCACAACCGCATCCACGCCACCACCGTCTATGTCACGCACGACCAGATGGAAGCGATGTCGATGGCCGACAAGATCGCGGTGATGAACCATGGCGTCATCGAGCAGTTCGGCACGCCGCGTGAGATCTACGACCGGCCGGCGACGATGTTTGTCGCCGACTTCATCGGCTCGCCGCCGATGAATTTCCTCGGCTTCGGCGGCGGCCTTTCAAAGGGCGCCAAGGAAATTGTTGTGCAAGGCGCGAAGGTGGCCGTGCCGGAAGTGCGCGAGGATGTTGCACCGGCCGAGATGGCGCTTGGCATCCGACCGGAGCACATCCGCTTCGACGACGCCTCGAAGCTGCGCGGCGCCATTTACGGCACCGAGTATCTCGGTACCACGCAGATCGTGGCGGTGGAGACGGCAGACGGCATCATCAAGGCCAGGGTGCCGGCCGAAATCCGGCTCAATCCGGGCGATCATGTCGGCCTGGCGCTGAGCAGCGCGCGGCTGTCGCTGTTCGCAAAAGGATCCGGCCGTGCGGTGCGCACCGAAATCCATGAGTCGGCCTCCCAGGGGAGAGCGCATGATGGCTGACGTTCACATCAAAGGCGTGACCAAGGTTTTTGGCGAGCATGTCGCCGTCGACAATCTCGACCTGCATATCGCCGACGGGGAATTCGTCGTGCTGCTCGGGCCGACCGGCGCCGGCAAGACGACGACGCTCAGGCTGATCGCTGGGCTGGAGCGGCCCGAAGCGGGCTCGATCCATATTGCCGGCCACGACACGACGACGCTGTCGCCGGCCGAGCGCGACACCGCTTTCGTGTTCCAGCAATATTCGCTCTATCCGCATCTGTCGGTCTACGACAACCTCGCCTTTCCGCTACGCTCGCCGGCGCGCAAAATGCCGGAGGATCAGATCCGCCGCCGCGTCGAGGACGTGGCCAAGATGGTGCGCATCCACCACAAGCTGAATAATCGCTCGACCAAACTGTCGGGCGGCGAGATGCAGCGCGTCGCCATCGGCCGCGCTCTGGTGCGCAAACCGTCGATCTACCTGATGGACGAGCCGCTGTCGTCGCTCGACGCCAAGCTGCGCGCCGATCTCAGGCTCGAGCTGAAGCGCATCCAGGCCGAACTCGGCGCTACAATGCTCTACGTCACACACGACCAGATCGAAGCGATGACCATGGCCGACCGCATCGGCATCCTCGCCGACGGCGTGCTGGTGCAGATCGGTTCGCCGCGCACGATCTATTCTGAGCCGGCAAACCTTCACGTCGCGGCAAGGCTAGGCCAACCGGCCATCAATTTGTTGCCGGTCGGACTGCTGCCGGATGGCGGCGCGCCGGCGGGAACCAAGACGATCGGAGCGCGCACCGAACATCTTTCGATCGAGAAGGCGGCGAACGGCCATGCCGACGGCGTCGTCGATTGGGTCGAGCATCTCGGCGACCAGAACCATCTGCACGTGACGGTGGGGACCAAGAAGCTGGTGACGCTGACCGACCCCGACACCGACCTGGCGCAGGGCGACAAGATCATGATCCGCTATCGCTCGCCGCTGTATTTCGGCGCCGATGGGCGACGGCTGATGTGAGCGCTGCGCGAGTGTTTTCCTGGCACCTTTCAACCGGCAATTTCGGGCACCGGACTGGACCAATTCGATGAAGCATTTTTTCAATCGCAGGGATACGATCGTAACTGAGGCACTGGACGGCTTTCTCGGCACGACCGGCGCCGGCGATCTCGCTCGCCTCGACGGCTATCCCGAAATCAAGGTCGTCCTCCGTGCGGACTGGGATAAGAGCAAGGTCAGCATCATCTCCGGCGGCGGGGCCGGGCACGAACCCGCGCATGCCGGCTTCGTCGGCGTGGGCATGCTGACGGCGGCAGTATCAGGCGAGATCTTTGCTTCGCCGAGCGTGGAAGCAGTATTGGCCGCCATCCGCGCGGTAACCGGTCCCGCCGGGTGCCTGCTGATCGTCAAGAACTACACCGGTGATCGCCTCAACTTCGGCTTGGCAGCCGAGAAGGCGCGCGCCGAAGGCTTCCGCGTCGAGATGGTGATCGTCGCCGACGACATTGCCCTGCCGGATATTGCCCAGCCGCGTGGCGTTGCCGGCACCTTGTTCGTGCACAAGATCGCCGGCCACCTGTCGGAAGCCGGCAACGATCTGGCGACGGTTGCCGCTACGGCGCGGGCCGCGGCGGTGGACATCGTTTCACTCGGCATATCGCTGTCGTCCTGCTCGATCCCCGGCCAGAGCCATGACGAAAGATTTGGCGCCGACGACGCCGAACTCGGCCTCGGCATCCATGGCGAACCGGGCGTTGAGCGGATTGCGGTGCAAAGTGCCGAAAGGCTGGTTGCGATCATGTCGGAGCGCCTTGCCGCGCGGCTCGATCCCGCCAGTGACTACGCCTTGCTGATCAACAATCTCGGTTCGGTGCCGCCGCTGGAAATGTTGCTTGTCACCAATGCGGTGTTGGCTTCACCGCTGGCACGAAAGGTGACGCTGACGATCGGGCCCGGGCAGCTTATGACGGCGCTCAACATGAACGGCTTTTCCCTGTCGCTGATCCGGCTCGATGCGCCTCGCGAAGTAGCCTTGCGGGCGCCGGTCGGCCCTCACGCCTGGCTGCCGGCAAGAGCCGTTCGCCCAGTGAGCGTCGTGCCGGTGGCCAAAGCCACCAGCCCGAACAACGCGTCAAAAGCCAGCCAGGATGCACGCACCGAGCAGTTGGTTGTCGCGGTCTGCGAACGGCTGATCTCGCTTGAAGGCGCGTTGAACGGACTGGATGCCAAGGCGGGAGACGGCGACACCGGATCGACTGTGGCGGCCGGTGCGCGGAGCGTGCTTAGCCGCCTTGAGACACTGCCGCTCGCCGACCCTGCCGCAACGCTCGCCACCGTCGGCGACATCCTGAGTACCAGCATGGGCGGCTCCAGTGGCGTGCTGCTGTCGATCTTCTTAACCGCCGCCGCGCAGGCGTCGAAATCTGGCGAAACGCTTCCCAAGGCGCTTCTCGTCGGCCTGGATCGGATGTCCTTCCATGGCGGAGCGAGGGTCGGCGATCGCACGATGATCGATGCCCTGGAACCCGCCTTGAGGGCGTTGGATAGCGGCAGTCTGGAGGACGCGGCGGTCGCGGCGCGACGCGGCGCCGAGGCCACCGCGGCCATGCGCAAGGCCAAGGCCGGGCGGTCCGCCTATATTGGCAGCCAGCTCGACGGCGTGGTCGACCCCGGCGCCTTTGCCATCGCCGAGGTCTTCACTGCCCTCGCTGCGTTGCTCGAACCCGCTTGACTGGGGAAAAGAATGCTTCAATTGCCGGATATGCAATTTTCTCGTACTGCCGGCAGCGCGGAGGCCAGGAGCATGGGTGATATGGCGGTAGCGGATCTTTCTAGGCTAATCGAGGCGGCGGCAAACACCATCGCCGCCCATGCCGAAGAGCTGACCGGGCTCGACCAGGCGATCGGCGACGGCGACCATGGGCTCAACATGAAACGCGGCTTCGAGGCCGTGCGGGCCGAGGCCGGCGCGTTCGCGGCAAAGCCGTTGCCCGAGGCGCTGAAGGCGGTCGGCACCAAGCTGGTGATGACCGTCGGCGGAGCCTCCGGACCCCTGTTCGGCACGCTGTTCATGGCGCTCGGCAAGGAGATTTCCGCCGCGCCGGATCGCGCCAATCTGGCTGCGGCCTTCGGCAAGGCGATTGAAGCGGTGGCCGCCAGAGGCAAGTCGCAGGCCGGGCAAAAGACCATGCTCGACGTACTGCAGCCGGTGCATGAAGCGCTGGTGCAGGGAAAGACGGCAGCGGACATCGCCGAGGTCGCTGACAACGCAGCCGAGGCGACCGTGCCGATGAAGGCGTTGCGTGGGCGCGCCTCCTTCCTTGGCGACCGTTCGATCGGTCATATGGATGCCGGCGCACGCTCGACCGCGCTTCTGGTGCGGGCCGTAGCCGAGATAATCGAGAGGCGCGCATGAGCAATGTCGGCATCGTCATCGTATCGCATTCGCCGCTGGTCGCCGAAGGCACCGCCGATATGGTGCGGCAGATGGTCGGCGACGAAGTGCCGCTTGCATGGTGCGGCGGAAACGGCCATGGCGGGCTGGGAACCAATGTCGAGGCGATCATGGGCGCCATCGACAAGGCCTGGTCGGAGGCGGGTGTCGCCATCCTCGTCGATCTCGGCGGCGCCGAGACCAATAGCGAGATGGCGGTCGAGATGATCGGCGAACCACGCGCCCAGAAGATCATCGTCTGCAATGCGCCGATCGTCGAAGGCGCGGTGATGGCGGCGACCGAGGCTTCCGGCGGCGCCTCGCTCAGGGAAGTGGTAGCGACGGCGCACGAATCGTCGCCGTCGTGAAACGAACGGGAATTTTGACAAGCATGTCCGCAGCAGCCGAAGCCAGCGTCCTGATCACCCATGAGGTAGGCCTGCATGCGCGTCCTTCGGTGAAGTTCACCAAGCTTGCCAAGACGTTTTCGGCCGAGGTCGAAGTGGCGGTCGCCGCCAACGGGCCGTGGTACGACGCCAAGAGCATCGTCAAGGTGATGGCGGCCAAGGCGCCAAAAGGCACTGTGCTGCATATCCGAGCCAGAGGCGACGGCGCCGGCGAGGCGGTCGACGCGCTGGTCGAGCTGGTGCGGCGCGATTTCGAGGAGGGCAAGGACCATGCCCGAACCGCTTAGGCTGCAGGGCATTTCGGCATCGGCCGGCTATGCCGAGGGGCCGCTGTTCGATCTGGACCAGGCCGCTGTACGTTATGTTCGCAAGGCGAGTGCCGCGGACGAGAAGGCGGCGCTTGAGGCCGCCATCTCCATTGCCGCAGGCCGGCTCGCGATATTGATCGAAACCAGCGACAGCGAGGCGGCCGGGATCCTCGAATTCCAGCTCGCCATGCTGGAGGACGACGCGCTGACCGGCCCGGCTTTTTCGCACATCGCCGAGGGCATGGCTGCTGATGTGGCTTGGCGAACAGCGCTCGACGCCGAGATGGCCGGCTACGAAACATCCGAGCAGGACTATTTCCGGGCGCGCGCGGCCGATATGCGCGATATACGCGACCAGGTGCTACGCGCGCTGACCGGGGGCGGCGACATTGCCGCGCCGGCGGGTGCGATCTTGTATGGCGAGGATATCGCACCGACGCGCTTCCTCGAGACCGACTGGAGTGCCGGCGGCGGCATCGCGCTTAAGGCCGGAAGCGCCGCAAGTCATGTCGCAATGCTGGCACGCTCGCGCGGCGTGCCCATGGTGGTGGGGCTTGGGCTCGTGGGGCGTGGGGTAGCCGGGCCTGGTGCTTCGCCGGCTCACCTTGCCGGAATCGCACTGCTCGATGCCGAACATGGCGGCATCGTGTTGGGGCCTTCGAAAGCGGAGATCGACGCGTTCCGGCGATCGTCGTCGTCTTTCGCGGCGCATCGCGGCAAAGCGGCAGCCTATCTGACAAGGCCGGCGGCAACGAAGACCGGCATAGCGATCGGGGTGCAGGTGAATATCGCCGATCCGTCCGATGTAGACAGCATCGATGTCGCGACGTGCGACGGTGTCGGGCTGATGCGGACCGAATTCCTGTTCGGCAAGACGCTGCCGGACGAGGAGACGCAATATCACGCCTACCGCAAAGTGCTGGAATGGGCCAGCGACAGGCCGGTAACAATCCGTACCGTCGATGCCGGCGGCGATAAGCCTGTGCCGGGTCTGACCGTCGAGGAAGGTAATCCATTCCTTGGCCTGCGCGGGATCAGGCTGTCGCTGGCGCGCCCAGAGGTCTTTCGCGTGCAGATCCGCGCCTTGCTCCGCGCCGCCATGCACGGCAATCTGAAGGTGATGTTCCCGATGATCGCCGTTCCGGAAGAGTATGAACGCGCCACCGCGCTGTTCGCTGAGGAGCAGGCTGACCTTTTGGCGCGCGGCATCGCGCAAAAAATGCCGCCACTTGGCATCATGGTCGAGGTGCCTTCGGTGGCGATTGCGCCGGAGGCATTCGCCAGGGCCGCCTTCTTCTCGATCGGTTCGAACGATTTGACCCAATACGCGATGGCCGCCGCTCGCGATAACATTTCGGTCGCACATCTGAATTCCGTCAGGCACCCGGCCGTACTCCGGCTGATCGCGTCGGTTGCCGCCTTCGGGCGCGAGCATAATATCCCGGTCAGCCTGTGTGGCGATGCCGGCGGCGACCCCGCCTCGATCCCGGCGCTGCTCGAAGCCGGCCTGCGTGACCTCTCCGTCGCTCCCGCCCAACTCGCGATGGCCAAGGCGGCCATCGCGGACGTTTGGATCTAGGCCCGGCATGTCAGACAAGGCGTCGCAATCCGGCCCCGAAGAGGCGATCCGCGCCTACAAGACGATCCTGTCCCAGGTGATCGATCAGCGCCCGTCCGGCATGCGCCAGCGCCTCGCCGACGCGCTGGGCAAGCATCGCAGCTTCGTCACGCAGATTTCCAGCCCGGCCTATTCGACGCCGATCCCGTCGAAGCATTTGCCGGCTATCTTCTCCGTCTGCCATTTCAGCCCGGCCGAACGCGATCATTTCCTCGAAGCCTACCATCGGGCGCATCCGGGAAAGATGTCGCTGGCTGCAGGCATGCGCAAGACACGCCATGTCTCGCTGATCGTTCCCGATTTCGGCGACGACAAGCAGAACGCGGCGCTCGACCGGGCGGTCAATGATTTCATCCAGAAGATCACCAGCATCGCCGGCAAGGGCAGCTGACGCTGGGCTATTTCGGGAGGACAGCCATGAAGAAATTTCTGAATTCCGTCGACACGGTGCTGACCGAGAGCCTCGACGGCTTCGTTGCCGCGCATGCCGATATCCTGGCGCTTGGCGAGGAGCACAAATTTGTCCGCCGCAAGGGGCTCAAGCCGGGCAAGGTGGCGTTGATCTCCGGCGGCGGCTCGGGTCACGAACCGCTGCATGGCGGGTTCGTCGGGCACGGCATGTTGGATGCCGCCTGCCCCGGCCAGGTGTTCACCTCGCCGACGCCGGACCAGATGATGGCGGCGGCTGAAGCCGTCAATACGGGCGCCGGCTGCCTGTTCATCGTCAAGAACTACGAGGGCGACGTAATGAATTTCGACATGGCCGCTGAAATGTCGGAAGGCGTGATGCAAATCGTGACCAATGACGACGTCGCGGTCGAAAACTCGTCCTACACCACCGGCCGGCGCGGCGTCGCCGGTACGCTGGTGATCGAGAAAATCGTCGGCGCGGCGGCCGAACAAGGCATGCCACTGGAGTCTTTGAAGGCGCTGGGCGAGCGCGTCAACGGCGCAACGCGCTCGATGGGCGTGGCGCTGACCAGTTGCACCGTGCCGGCGGCGGGCAAGCCGACCTTCGACATCGGCGACGGCGAGATGGAGTTCGGGGTCGGCATCCATGGCGAGCCCGGAAGGCGGCGCGACACGTTGAAGAGCGCCGACGCTATCGTCGAGGAGATCTGTACCGCGATCCTCGGCGATCTGGGCGACGGCGCCAAAGGCCGGGCGCTGCTCTTCGTCAACGGCTTTGGCGGCACGCCGCTGATGGAGCTTTATCTGATGTACAACAGCGCCCGCAAAACCTTCGAGAAGCACGGCGTGACCGTGACCCGGTCGCTGGTTGGGTCCTATGTGACTTCGCTCGACATGGCCGGCTGCTCGATCACGCTGAGCATGTTCGACGCCGAGACGGCAGTGTTTTGGGATGCGCCTGTGCACACCGCCGCGCTGCGCTGGGGCATGTAGCGGCGGAGAATGCCCCAGAAATAGTCGGTGATAAGACCGACAGCAGCAGCGTGGTGCATCGCCAGACTGTTGTCCTCCTCACCCTAGGTAAGATAAGGGACTCAGCGGGCTTGCGGAGTTGGGGCATGCGTTACAATTGGGACCGGGCGCCGACAGGTTTCGAGCGTCATGGGAAAATGCTGGCAGCCGCCTTGCTGATCGCCGGCGGGGTTGGCCTCATGCTCGCTGCGCTGCCGCTTTAGGAATCAACTCGAGTAGCAGATTATTTCTCAGCGGGTTGTCTCAACGCGCCTGCCCTGTCACGGCTATGAAACGGCGGTCACGCCCTTCAAATCCCTGGCTGAAACGCTGCACGAGTACGACAAGCACGCCTGCTTTGCGGTCGGGGGTGAATGCGTAAGATTCCGACAGGCTGTAAGAAGTCGGGCAATTCCTCGAACCCGGCACCGCCCTGTCCTCATGCAGCAGCTTGATCGGCTTGCCGTCCTGACCCTGCAGCGTCAGGCGAAAGCCGAGCGCCTTGCCGGTCGTTTCGCCTTGCTGCGTCCTGTCGAAACTCGATGAACAATCCGCCGTGCTGTCGGCAAGGATCTGGTCGAGCTGAATGGTCGAGATGCCAAGCTCGTCATAAGTCGGCCAAAGCCATTTCTGCGAAACCTGCTCGAGGCGCGCAATGTCGTTGTAGGCGACCATGTCGTCGGGAAAAGTGAATTTGTCGAAGCCCGTCCGCTCGCCGCGCAGTGCGATGGCATATTTGGCCAGCAAGGGCGCTGCCAGCTCGGCGGCCTGTGCCCTTGCCTGCGCAAGTGTCAACGTAGAATCCTCCGTCTCGTCGACGATGAGGATCGGCTTGCCGCCGACGAATTGATCGGTGCGGGTGTCGATGATTTCGATCTCCGACCAGCCCGAATCCGAAGCACCGGCATCGAGCGTGCCGTACTGCTCGAAGGCGAAATAGTTACCGTCGGGCGAAAAGCCGACGATGCGCCGTGCCGCCGCATCGCCGGCCTGAGCAGCTGAAGCGAGTGCGAACGCCAGCGTCGCAACGACGGCAAATCCAAGCTCGTATCGCAGTTTCATCGCGCCCTGCCCCCAATGTCGAAAATTCGGCCGTATCAGCCCCGCAGGCCACGACGACCCTGCATTTGCGGCCGAATTAGACCGACGGCAAACGAAAAGCACAAATACATGGTTACAGAAAGCAGCATACGCTATTTCAAGGACAGCAAACATTCCTGGGGAGGAAGCTGGATGGCGTCACGCTACCACGAGGTCTATGATGGCTGGAAACGCGACCCGGAAAAATTCTGGGCCGATGCCGCCGGCGCAATCGACTGGTTCTCGCCCTTCGAGACCGTGTTCGATGCCAATGCCGGCGTCTATGGCCGGTGGTTCAATGGTGCCTCGTGCAACACCTGCTTCAATGCCGTCGATCGTCATGTGGCGGACGGCCGCGCCGACCAAATAGCGCTTATTCATGACAGCGCGATTTCGGGCACAATCAAGAAATTCACCTATGCCGAGTTGAAGCGCGAGGTGGTCGCACTGACCTCGGTACTCAAGAATCGCGGCATCCAAAAAGGCGATCGCGTCATCATCTACATGCCGATGGTGCCGGAAGCAGCCTTCGCCATGCTTGCCTGCGCGCGGATCGGCGCCGTGCATTCAGTGGTCTTCGGCGGTTTTGCCTCACATGAGCTCGCCACGCGCATCGACGATGCCAAGCCGAAGCTGATCATCTCGGCGTCCTGCGGCCTGGAGCCCGCGCGTGTCGTTGCCTATAAGCCGCTGCTCGACAAGGCGATCGAGATGTCGCGGCACAAGCCCGAAGCCTGCCTCATCCTGCAGCGCGACCAATTGCGCTGCGAGCTCAGGGAAAACTACGACATCGACTATGCCGACGCTGTGGCGCGGGAGCGGGCCGCGGGTGCCAATGTCGACTGCGTTCCGGTGCTTGCCACCGATCCGCTCTACATCATCTACACGTCCGGCACGACCGGCCAGCCAAAGGGCATCGTGCGCGACAATGGCGGCCACATGGTCGCGTTGAAATGGTCGATGGAAAACGAGTTCGGTGTGAAACCCGGCGAAGTGTTCTGGGCGGCTTCGGACGTCGGCTGGGTGGTCGGCCATTCCTATATCGTCTACGGCCCGCTACTGCATGGCTGCACGACGGTGCTGTTCGAAGGCAAGCCGGTCGGCACGCCCGATGCCGGCACCTATTGGCGTGTGATCGCTGAGCATGGCGTCGTCGCGTTGTTCACCGCGCCAACCGCCTTCCGCGCCATCAAGGGACAGGACCCGAGGGGCGAGTTCGTCCCGAAACACGATCTGTCCCGGTTCCGCACGCTGTTCCTTGCCGGCGAGCGCGCCGATGCGGAAACCATCAAATGGGCCGAGCAGAAATTGAACGTGCCGGTGATCGACCACTGGTGGCAGACCGAGACCGGTTCGCCGATGACCATCAATCCCGCCGGACTGGGCCTGCTGCCTGTCAAATACGGCTCGCCCGGCATGCCGATGCCCGGCTACGACATTCGCGTGCTCGACGATGCCGGGCATGCGGTCAAGCGCGGCACACTGGGCAACGTTGTGGTCAAACTGCCATTACCGCCCGGCTGTCTGCCGACGCTGTGGAATGCCGACGAGCGGTTTCGCCAAGCCTATCTCGAGGAGTTCCCCGGCTTCTACAAAACGGCGGATGCCGGCATGATGGACGAGGACGGCTATCTCTATGTCATGGCCCGCACCGACGACATCATCAACGTCGCCGGCCACCGGCTGTCGACCGGCGCCATGGAGGAGGTGTTGGCCGCGCATCCCGACGTTGCCGAATGCGCCGTCGTCGGCATCGCCGATGCTATGAAAGGCCAGGTTCCGCTCGGCTTCGTCGTGCTGAATGCCGGCGTCGACCGCGACGCGGGCATCATCGAAAACGAGGTGGTCGCGCTGGTGCGCGAACGGATCGGCCCGGTCGCCGCCTTCAAGACGGTGGTGACGATCAAGCGCCTGCCGAAGACGCGCTCCGGCAAGATCCTGCGCGGCACTATGCAGAAGATCGCCGACAAGGAGAAATGGAGCATGCCGGCGACGATCGACGACCCCGCCATCCTCGACGAGATCACCGCCGCGCTGAACGGCCGTGGCATCGGCCTGTAGGACGCCGAAGCCGAGTTGCGTCCGAAGCTCCGGTATGGAACGACCGGTGCCAGACATGGTATCCACGCGCTGCGTCGCCATGCTGTTTCGAGATCGAGGCGCATTCATAGCCATACGAGACGCCATTCGTGACCCTGTTCCAGCGATCGAGAAAGCCCCGGACCGTGGCGCGCCAGCGGCTCGAGATGGATCTGCAGGACACGGTCGTCTATGCGATCGGCGACGTGCATGGCTGCTATAAGGAGCTTCGCTCCCTGGAGCAGAACATCCTGGTCGATTCTGCGTCTTTCGAAAGGCGTAAGCTCATCATCATGCTCGGCGACTACGTCGATCGTGGCCCCCAGTCGGCGCGCGTGCTCGATCATCTGCTGGCGCCGCCACTCCAAGGCTTCCAGCGCATCTGCCTTGCCGGCAACCACGAAGTCGTGATGCTGAACTACCTCGACGGGATCATTTCGAGAGAGTCGTGGCTGGCGATAGGTGGCCTGCAAACGCTGTTTTCCTACGGCGTTGATCCGTCGCGCATGGCCGATCTCTACGGTTCAAGCGAGGAGGTCGACCGGCGCATTCGGGAGATCATTCCAGCCGGCCATGTCAGCTTCATGCGTGCGCTGCCGGTCATGGTCTATTCGGCCAAATTCGTGTTCGTACACGCCGGCATCAGGCCCGGCATCGAGCTGGCCGCGCAAGACGAGGACGACCTGCTCAACATCCGCTCGGAGTTCTTCGAAGCCGCGCATCTTCTCGAACGTTATGTCGTGCACGGGCATACGCCGGTCGACATTCCGAAGCTCGAGGGACGCCGGCTTGGCATAGACACCGGCGCCTTCCAAACCGGCCAGCTGGCCGCCCTCAGGATCGTCGACAACCGCGCGAGGCTGATATTTTCCTAGAGCGGGAAGGTCTCAAGCCGTCTGCTCATGAGTGGGTGTAAAGCGCTGGGTTGTCTTGCTCGCTCGGACGCCAGCAGCGTCGCATATCCCAACCGTGATGGCTTAAAACACTGCGAGGTACTTCAGCAGCGAAATGATGCCAATAATGATCACGACAATCTGGGCAATCTGACGAGTGCGACCATCAAGCGGCAGCCGATTGACCAGATACAGCACCAGAATGATGACAAGGAAAGTGATCAGAATGCTGATCAACGGAGTGCCGGCCATTGTCCCTCACTGTATGAAACGTAGAAAAAAGCCAGCACACCGCGTCGAGTGAAGATTGCCCATGCTTGTTCGAGCCGTAGCACCTGACAAGTGATTCGAACAGCCTGGCTGGCGGTGTCGAAGGCTGTCTGGCACGCCACAGAACCTTAACCTCTTTAAATCGTTCTATCCTTCCATTTTCCGCCATAACGTTTACAGCAATAGCCTGTGGTTCCCCGATCATCGAAGCGGCCAAACTGCTGCAAAGCTTCGACAGATAAGAACCAACCTCGATTTCGTCGGCACCGGTTGAGGCATGGAGATGCCGCTGCACTTCTGCTACCGACAGCACGCGTTGATGGGCATCCTTCAGGTGCTGCCGCGTTTCATCTGAGGTGACGGACCGAGCCTTCAGCAGCAAAATGCTGGCGATGATCTGCAAGCTGTTGGCGACCCGGTGCTCCATTTCGCGCAGCAGCACATCCTTCTGCCGCAGCAGGTCTTCGGTGCGGCCGAGAAGTTCTTCCTTTTCCCTTTCTATGGCGCGGCGCGCCGTGATGTCATTGAAGGCGAGCAGGATGGTCGCGGCTGAACTGTGGTCGTAAAGGACCTTCCGCGCGTTGAGCAGCATCGTGCGCCGGCCGATATCGGGGAAATCATGCTCGACCTCGAAGCCGTCCATGGCGGTCTTCTCGGGAATGATCGTCTCCAAGAGCAGGTGAAGCGCTGGAATGTCCCACTGGCCGTCGCCCAGCGCGTAGAGCAGCGAGCCGTGCGTCTGCTCGGGGTCGACCCTGAAGGTCTGATAGAAGGAGTGGTTGGCCGCCAGCACGCGAAAGTTCTCATCGAGAACGAGGAAGGGTTCGACCATCGTATTGACGATGGCCTGCGCCAGCGTCTGCGCGTCTTCGATATTCGCAATGGGATGAAACATAGGCTTCGAGGCCAATCCAGGGGCTGTTTCCCCTTGATTTTCTTTCTACCGGGTCGCCAAGCACCTGTTGCGAATTGAATCGGCCTGACACGAGTGAGCGGCCGGTCCGTGCGCACAATTGTTTTAGGAATGGCCTTAGGACACCCGAGGCACTAACACCGGCTCGATGATTCCAGCACTCGACCTCCCGGAAAATACTCTCGAGCTCGACGATGATGCGCTGTTGGATGTCGTGCAGCGGCAGACGGTGCGCTATTTCTGGGAAGGCGCGCATCCCGTCAGCGGTCTTGCCCGCGACCGGCAAAAGACCACAGGTGATCCTGCCAACGATCTGGTGACGATCGGGGGGGCCGGTTTTGGCATTGCAGCCATCATCGTTGCGGTCGAGCGGGGATGGATCGACCGCACCGCGGCTTTGCTGCGATTGCACGGCATGCTCGATTTCCTGGAGAACTCCCCGCGCTACCACGGCGTTTTTCCGCATTTTATCAACGGGCGAACTGGTGCGACGATCCCGTTTCGTCGCAAGGACGACGGCGCTGATCTCGTCGAAACCACCTTCCTGTTTCAGGGTCTGATTTGCGCCCGTGAGTATTTCGCCGGGATGACAACTGGCGAAGTGCGCCTGCGCCAGCGCGTGGACGCGCTGTTGCTACAGGCCGAATGGAACTGGTTTACACGCGGCGCTCGGCAACTCATGTGGCATTGGAGCCCTAATTTTGGCTGGGCGATGGACAGCCCGATCAGGGGTTGGAACGAATGCCTGCTCACTTTCGTGCTGGCGGCGGGATCGGCGCGCCACCCTATTGATCCGGGAATCTATCACGAGGGTTTTGCTGTAGGACCTGGCTTTCGAAACGGGCGCGACCATGACGGGATCGTGCTGCCGTTGGGAATGAATTCTGGTGGCCCACTCTTCTTTTCGCACTATTCTTTCTGCGGGCTCGATCCCCGGGGCCTAAGTGACCGCTACGCCGATTACTGGCAACAGAACGTCAGTCATACGCAGATCAATTATCGGCATTGCGTTCGCAATCCCCATAGCCATTTGGGATATGGACCGGACTGCTGGGGTCTGACCGCGAGCCATGGGCCGCGAGGATACGTCGCGCATGCACCCGACAGGGACTTTGGCGTGATCACTCCGTCTGCTGCCCTGTCGAGCTTTCCCTATGCCCCGGCGGAGGCGATGCGCGCACTGCGTGGCTTCCTGGGCAAGCCTCGAAAACGCATATGGGGCCGCTTCGGCTTTGTTGACGCGTTTTGCGAAAGCCGCAACTGGTACTCCCGAACCTATCTGGCGATCAATCAGGGGCCGATCATCGCGATGATCGAGAACCATCGTACAGGGCTGTTGTGGCGGCTTTTCATGAGGGCGCCGGAAGTGCGCAGAGGCTTGGAGAGGCTTAGCTTCATCAGCAAGCATCTCAGAATGTCAACACCCTGATAGATCTTTGCGACGCCGGGTGATTCCGCTTCGGTGCAAAAATGCTCGAAACGCGCGGACCGCACTCAGGCAGCCGCCTTTGTGCGCGCTTCCGATTTTTCCAGATAATAGCTCGAATATTTGTCGAAGAATTTTTCCGAGCCGCCGATCGCGCCATACTTGGCGAGTTTCTTCAGCTCGACCTTGTTCAGGACCGCGCCAATGATCTTCTTCGCGATATAGGGTTCCGAGCTGAGCATCGATTGCACCATCGCACGCGGCGTGCGTCCCCACTCGGTGACCAGCACGAAGCCGTCGACAAGCGGAGCGAAGGCCTTGGCGTCGACGACAGGCCCGAGCGGCGGCAGATCGACGATGATGTACTCGAAGGTTTCCTTGGCGTTGTCGATGAAGCGCCGCATGCCGGCCGAAGACAGAAGCTCGCTGGTATGCGAAAACTGGCCACGCAGGACGGCCGGGATGATCGCCAGTTTGGTCTGCCGGTCGATCTTGCCGACCGACTGCCAGGTCTGCCCGCTCACCACCGCTTCCATCAAGCCCTGCTCGGCCTCCATGCCGAGGCTGCGGCTGAGGCCGGGATTGCGCAAGTCGCCGTCGATCAGCAACGTTTTCGATCCGTTGGCGGCAAGCAGCCCGGCAAGATTGGCCGCCACCGTCGACTTGCCTTCGCCCGGAAGCACCGAGACCACGCCGATGACCCGGCTGCCCTGGCCTTCTATCACGACGTCAAAGGCGATCTTTGCGTTGCGCAGCGTCTCGGAGAACATCGATGCCGGTGCATCAACGGTTACCCGCATGCGCGCACGTTTTTCGGCTGCCGACAATGTTTTGGAGGGCTGGGATTTGGAGGACTTGGCGGTCTTGGATTCAACGACTTTGACGTCAGGCTGACCGCCATTGCGCTGGTCATCCTTGCCAGCCTTGCCGATGACCGGGAGATAGCCGAGGAATTTGAGGCCGACACGGTCGCGCACATCCTCGCCGGTCCTGAAGAAGCGTTCCCTGAATTCATTCAGACCACCAACCCCTGCCCCCATCATTATGCCAAGCGCCAGCGAAAGCCCCAGCACGATGGCCGTTCGCGGGGTTGCGGCCGACTGTGGCATCGTCGCGTCCGAGATGACCCGGATCTTGCCGACTGGGAAGGATTGCTGTTGGGCGGCCTCCTCATAGCGGTTCAGGAATGTCTGGTAGAGTGTCGAGAGCGCCGTCGCCTTCTGGTCCAGTTCACGCAACTTGACCTGCGACTGGTTGTCGATGGAGCTCTTGCCTGCCGCCAGGGCGACATTTGCGCGGAGCGCGGTTTCGCGCGCCAGAGCGACCTCGTATTCGTTGCGGTAGCTTTCGGTCAGTTGCTTCAGCTCGCCGAAAATCTGCGCCGATATGTCGGCCTTCTCCTTGGCGAGCGCGACGGCCTGCGGATGTTGCGGGCCGAAATTGGCTTCGACGTCCTGCTGCCGCTTGGCGACTGTGAGATAGCGGTTCTTCAGCGTCGTGATGACGGAGCTGCTCGGCTGGTCGTTCGATATCGCGGCGTCCTTGAACGCATTGTCCGAGCCGCTTTCGACGATCGACTTGTACTGCTGATAGCGGGCGCCGGCACGTGCGGTATCGGCCTGTGCGACGATCAGCTGAGTGTTGAGATCGGACAGTTGCTTGTCGCTGATCAGCTGGCCGTCATTGACGGCCAATCCATGTTCGGCCCTGAACTTTTCGACCGCCAGTGCGGCCGCCTGGGAGCTCTCACGAAGCTCGGTCAGCCGGCCCTGCAGCCAGACAGCCGCCCGCTCGGTCGCGTCGAAGCTGGCATCAAGCTGATCGGCGAGATAGGCGTCGGCATAGGCCTTGGTGATGGCGGTCGCAAGCGCCGGATCCGTCGCCTGAAAGGAGATGCTGATGACAAAGCTTCGGCCGATCCGCTCGGCATCGAGTTGGTTCTGCAGTTTGAAGATTGCGTAGTCGCGGGACGACGACGATGCGGTGATCGCGTCACGCGTCGCGGCATCAAGCTGAGTGACATCGGTTGTGCTCGCGGCGCGCTTGGGGCGGACAGACTGGATGATACCGCGTACAAAGCTTGCGACCTTAGACAGGGCCGATGTCGGAGGGTTCATGAAAGCGTCGTTCTGATCGAGCTTCAGCTTGTCGACGACCACTCCCGCCAGCCTGGCCGACTGTAGAATTTCGATCTGGCTCAGAACGGCGGAGTCGGTCTGCATGCTGACCGACGCCGCCGAAATATCGTCGACGACCTTGTTCAATCCTTCGTCGATCAGCACGCTGCTCGTCGCCACATAGGTAGGAGGCGTGGTCTGCAAATAGAGCACGCCGAGAAAGAGACCGATGATGGCGCAGGCGGCAACCACTTTCGCCTGCCGCGCGGCCATGCCAAGCAGACGCTCGATGTCGATGAAGTCTTCGGCGTTTGCCGCACTCGAAGTCGGCAATGGCGTCCTCTTGTCGACAGGAAAATTGGCATAGTTCATCTTCGGTCCAATTCTAGTTTGCAGGCGCTACCGCCTCGAAGATCGGCACATAGGGTGCAAACCTTGCGCCGGACAGTGCGCGTTACGCGCGGCGCAACGGCCTGTCCTGCGTCATCAGCCGCACCCACAATGCCTCGAAAAAATGGACATTATGCGGCTTCTTCCCGACGTTGATGCGACCGGACGAATTCCTGCAGCATCTCGAAGATCGGACCCTTCATGTCCTCACGCGCCAGCGCGAAAGCGACATTGGCCTGGATGAAGCCCTCCTTCGAACCGCAGTCGAACATGCGGCCGTTGAAAGGCTGGGCGAAGAAGGCCTGCGTCTGTGCGAGACGCACCATTGCGTCGGTCAGTTGGATCTCGTTGCCGGCGCCGCGTTGCTGGCTGCCCAGCAGCGAGAATATCTCGGGCTGCAGGATGTAGCGGCCGTTGATGTAGAAGTTCGACGGCGCGTTGGCCGGTGCCGGCTTTTCGACCATGGCCGTCACCTCGAAGCCGGTGCCGACATCCGCGCCGCGCCCGACAATGCCGTATTTGCTGGTCTCGGTCGGATCGCAACGCTCGACGGCGATAACGTTTGCGCCAGTCTGCGCATAAAGATCGGCGACTTCGGCAAGACACCCTCGCCCGCCAAAGGACACCATATCCGGCAACAGCAACGCGAAAGGTTCGTCGCCGATGACCTCTCGCGCGCACCAGACGGCGTGGCCGAGGCCTTGCGGCGACTGCTGACGGATGAAGCTCGTCGCGCCGGCGACGGGAAGCAGGCTCTCGAGCGATTCGAGCTGCGCCTTCTTGCCGCTCTGCTCCAGGGTTCCGATCAGTTCAGGATGCAGATCGAAATAGTCCTCGATCACCGCCTTGTTGCGGCCGGTGACGAAGACTATGTGCTCGATGCCGGCCTCGAATGCCTCGTCCACCGCATATTGCACCACAGGCTTGTCGACCACCGGCAGCATTTCCTTCGGCATGGATTTGGTCGCCGGCAGGAACCGCGTTCCAAGCCCCGCCACCGGTATGACTGCCTTCCTGACTTTTTTCATTGCATGTTCCTTCTGAGGAGATCGATTTCAACCCTGTCGCAGGCGGCGAAATTTGTCTTCATTCGCCTGCAGCCCTTTACCTCCCCGCCACCACGGCAAACTGTGCCGCTACCCTTCGCAGCCGGACGGCGATCGGCATGCTCATATGCCGAACCGCCGCCGGATCGCTGAGCGCCGTCCATATCGCCTTGAGCGGGGACCGCGCCTTGATGTGCTGAACCAGCGACAGGAATGATGCCGCCCGCCGCAGGCTGCGAGCGCGCCTGGCGAACGCCGCCGCGGCCGCAGCATCCATGGAATGGGTCGCGGCGAAGGTGGCATCGGCCCGGCGCATCGCCTCGACGTGATGAAGTTCGAGCACCCGGGAGATGGAACCGGTGCGAATGTGGTAAATATAGCCGGTGGTCGGCTCGACCACGCATTTGCCGCCTTTGGCCAGAGCACTGGCCAGGAGGATATAGTCTTCGCCAATGATCAGGCTTTCATCGTAACGAAGCCCGTTCTCGTTCAGGAACCGGCGCTGGAAGATCGGCTTGACGTAGCCGAGATTGAACCTCGATTCGAAGAGGACATTGCCGCCGATGAAATCCGCCAGCGAGATTTCACCGAGGCCTTCCAGATAGTCGGCCGGGAACATCGTCTCTTCGGCAACGCCATCTTCGCGAACGACCTGCAGATTATCGACCGCGATCTCGGCGCCCGCTTTCTCCGCGCGTTCGATCATGGTGCAGATTCGCCCGGGATAGACCGCGTCGTCCGAATCGAGAACCGCGACCCACCTGCCGCGGGCAAGCTCAAGGCCGGCGTTCCTGGCGCCGCCGGGGCCACGATTTTGCTCAAGCGCGACAACGCGTACGATGTCTTCGGGGTAGGATCTCGCCAGGTCGAGCGTCCGGTCGCGCGACTTGTCGTCGACGACGATGACCTCGACGCTGACATTGCGCTGGGCGACGGCGCTGGCAATCGCCCGATCGATGGTCGCCTCGGCATTGTAGGCGGCAATCACGAAGCTCACGTCAGGCTGCACGCTTGCCCCCTTGCTGCGGCGAAGACAGGCCGTATTGGCGGATTTCACGAACCCCGACGAGGCCGCTGACGACGCCGACATGCATAATGCCGCGAAGGACGCTGCGGTTCCGTCGGACGGGGTCGATGGCGACCGGAATTGCCGACAGGAAACTATAGCCGGCCTTTGCCGCGGCAATGCCGACCTGCTTGAGCCGGGAAAGGCCGCGCGCGTTGCGCCCCAGGAGGTGACCATGCGTCTGCCCGACGCGGAACCGGCGGCGGCCGAGCCAGTCGAATGCCGCCCTGGCAGGCGGCACCACTTCATCGACCCAAGCCTCTGGCGAAAAGGCGATACTGCCGCCGGCCTTGACCATCTGGTCGAAGAATTCCGTATCTTCGCCGCCGGTCTGGCCACGTGCCAGGCTGAAGCGCCGGCCGCGCAGGCTCTCAGCGCCAATTCTGAGCAGGACGTTGCAGGTGTAGCCGGTGCGGATCTCGCCGCGCACCCAGACCGGCGAGGTCGAGTGGAAATCGCCTTTGCGCATCCAGTCGGGCGCATCCGGCAGGTAACGGGCTTGCACCGGCCCGAGCACGGCCGCAGCACCAGTTGCTTCCACCGCCGCCACCAGTTCGGCAAGCCAGCCAGCGGTGGCCGTCTCGTCGTCGTCGATAAAGGCGACGAAATCCGCCGCACTGGCATCGAGGCAAGCGTTGCGCGCGATCGAAATGTTGCGGGCCGGGGCGTGCCGGTAGGTCACCGGCAGCTTCAACTCCCCCGCTAGCTTGGCGACCAGCGGCTCGGCCGTCGGCGTATCGTCGTTGTCCGCGATGATGACACCGACATCGAATCCCGCGGGCATATCCATGGCTGCTACGGAGCGGAGCGTGTCGACAAGCTCCGGCCGGCGAAATGTGCAGACGCAAATATCGATGCTTCGATTTTTCTTGACCGGGTCCATCACGCTACCCCGCGCTGCGGTCGCGGTGCTAGCAGCTGCAGCCAGAAGCCGACCGACCAGCCGAAATGCATGACCATTGCCGAGACCCCGGCAAGCGCAATGTCGGGTTTGCGCTGACTGACCGCGGTCCAGAAGCCGTAGCCAAGGCAGACCGAGACCCATAGCAAAAGCGGCACGGCCGCCAGCCAGTGGACGAAGGAAAAGGCGGCGAGAAGAACCACGGGAAACACCAGAAGCGGCACCATCTGCCGGATCTTCGGGATCATGCGGTGCTTGAGAACGTTCTTCGCCCGGCCGCGGCCATAGCCGAGATACTGAAAATAGAGGCCCTTCAGCGAGGAGCGCGGGTAGTAGACCATTTGTGTCTTACCGGTCATCCAGATCCGGTAACCGGCCTGACGGAGCCGATAGTCGAGTTCGGCATCCTCATTGTGGCTGAACGTCTCGTCATAGCCGCCGACCGCGGTGAAGGCCGATATCCGGATCAGCGCATGGTGGCCATGATCGACCCATTCCCCCGCCGAAAGGTGCCGATGCTTGGAGCCGCCGGTGCCGAGCCTGGAATTCTGGGCCGCGGCCGCCGCCTTCTGCACCATGCCGCTGCCACTGGTCAGCATCGAGACGACGACCGAATCCGCCCCGGTGGCCTGCGCTTCTTCGACCAGCCGGTCGCAATAGTCGGCGGGATAGCCGCCATGCGCGTCGATGCGAATGAGATAGTCGACGCCCTCCCCGAACCTGGCAATGGCGAGATTGATCGCCGCGCTCTGCAAGCGCTTTTCATTGTGGAGCAGGACCACCCGCTGATCTTTTGCGGCGATATCCGCGACGATCGTCCTGGTGCCGTCCGCACTGCCGCCATCGGCAACGATGATCACGGCGCCCAGCCTCTTGGCCGCAGGGCGGAGCTCTCGAAGCAACGCGCCGATATGGGGCGCTTCGTTCAGGCACGGAACCACGATCATGCAGGATGGGAGCGTTTCGGTTTGCGTCATCGGCCGTCCTTCTATGCCAATGCTTCGGCAGCATATGGACCGGGCGCCGCGGCAAGGCCGCGGAGTTTTTCGACGAGCGCCCGGCAATCGGCGCGGTCGTAGCTCCAGGTGCGCGGATTGCGGGCGAGAACACGTGCCCTCAATGTCTCGAACCGATGCTGCTCCATGGTGCCGAGGGCAGCTTCGAGCGCCTCGGGCGTGGCTTCTGGCAAAAGAACGCCGATGCCTTGCCGATCGAGGAACCGGCCGGTCTCGGTGTTGCCCATCGAGATCGGCACGGCTCCGAAGCGGCAGCCCTCATAGAGACGGTTGGGCAGCAGCCATTCGGAATTCAGGCCCTGCTCAAAAAAGTCGATGGCCCAGGAAAAGTGAACCTCGCGGTAGATCGCCGCCATATCCTCCGGATTGCGATAGGGTCCGCCAAACGAGAGCCAGGGTTCCGATTCAACAAAACCGTGGAAATCGGGAAATTCGGACAACGCCGGGCGGCCTCTGAGGACGATTTCGAAGCGGCCGTCGAGGCGGCGCGAAAATTCGGCCAGAAGCTCCAGGGAGCGGCGGCAGCGCAGCGCCCCGAACCAGCCGATTCGCCAAGGCGGCGCAACAGAATTCTCCTCCGTCATGCGGTCATCCAGGGAAGCCGCGACTGGCTCGAAATACTTGTTTTCGAGCAGTTCGACCGGCGCGGCAATCTGTCCGAACGGCTTGAAATAATTGGCGATGAAGGCCGGAGAACTGGTCACCAGAAGCTTCACATCCCTGGCCAGGAAGCGTTCTGCGCCGCGCATCGCCCAGCCCAGCGGATCGTCGCGAAGCAGCAGACGATGGATGTCGAGGCACTCGTAGACAATCGGCACCGTTGCCTGGAAAGCCGACCTGGCCCGCCGGGCAAGCGCCAGCATTTCCAAATTGCGCGCGATAATGAGGTCGGGCCGTTGCATTGAACCCAGCTTGGAGCCGGTCGAGACCACCGCCTTCATGATCGCCGCCAGACGCTGGGCGAATCGGCCATCACGCGTCGGGCCGAGATCGATCGGCTGCAAGCCCTCGACATCAGCAACCGCGCTTGCCGTTCGACGAAAGCCCGCCAGCGTAACCTGGGCGCCGCCTGCCTTGAGCATTATGATCCGCCGGCGCACTGCCGGGTCGGAGACGTCGTGTACCAAGTACAAGACATGCAGCATGAAAACTCGACCGCTGTTGGCCCGCCCGCGACAATGCTAGTACAGCTCTTGCTGCATCGCAACATTTTTGGTTGCAGCGTAGCAAAGATCCACATTTTTTGTTGCACTGCAAAATCGATGGGTTAATCTCGCTCTGCTTGGGCCGCATGGACCGCGCGTTGGCCCTGCCATTGAGCTGCGCGCCAATAATCACGACGCGAGGACCATCCTTGGCGTGCAGCATTTTCGGCCAACCCGCACCTCGGCATCCGTCGACCGAACCGCGGGACTACTCACGAAATGAGGTCATTCAATGAAGATCGCGGTTGAAAACACCGTCTGCCTGAATACCGGAGACGCAGCGATTCTCCTGGCGATTCGCCATGTTTTCAAGACGGTCGTGCAGGACGATATCCAGTTCTACGTCTTCGACAGCCAGCCGGAGGTGGCGGCGAGGCTCTACACGAAGAAGGAGTATCCAGATCTCGAATTCCACAAGCTGCTGTCGGAATCGCTGTTCCGCTACAAATACGGCAGTGGGCTGAAGAACCTGTTCAAGCCGATCTACAATCGGCTCGTACTCAATGCCCTGCGGCGGTTCGGCATCCGCGGCGTTCTCGGGCGTTTGTTCAGCTCAAGCAATCGCCGTGTTCTCGAGATCTACAAAGACGCCGACCTCGTGGTCACGACAGGCGGAACCTATCTCGTCGAGACCTACAATCTGGAACGGCGCCTCAATCAATTCCGGATCGACGCGATTCTGGGCAAGGACCCGGTCTTCTTCACGCAATCGCTCGGCCCGTTCAACAAAAGTTACAATCGCCAGGAGTTGAGCCCGATCTTCGACCGGAGCCCGCTCATCCTGCTGCGCGATGAACGTTCGAGAGGCCACATTGTGGACATGGTGAAAGACCCCGGCAAATGCCACGTCGTGGCCGACGCCGTCTTTGCGCTGGCCGATACCGACAGGATCGGAAGTTTTCTGGCCTCCGGCCAGTCGGCGACTGTCACCGGCCGCGTCGCCATTTCCGTCCGTCACTGGAACTATGTCAGCGACGGCGAGAGCGGCATGCGCCGCTACATCGACTCGATCCGCGAGATTGCGACCATCCTGGTCAGGGACCACGCCAAGCAGGTGACCTTCGTCTCTACCTGCCAGGGCGTGCCGGAATACGCCCATGACGATTCCAAGACGGCGCGGGCGATCGTTGCCGAACTCGATCCGGAGATCGCCAAGCATGTGAGCGTGGACGCTTCGTTCCACACGCCGGAGCAACTGATGGCCCTGGTGAAAGGCTTCGACTTCGTCGTCGCGACGCGCATGCACATGATGATCATGTCGCTCTGCGTCGGCACGCCGGTGCTGCCGATCGCCTATGAATTCAAGACCAAGGAACTCGCCAAGCGGATCGGCGTCGCCGACCTGCTGCTCGACATCGACACGGTGACGCCCGAGGAAGCGAGCGAGAAGCTCGGCAGACTTACCGCCAATCTCGACCTCTATCGCAGGACGAGCCTTCAGGCAGTGCTTGAGGAGCATGCGTCGGCGATGTCGGCAGGTGAGCTTTTGAGGCCGGTTATTGCCTGCCTAGCGGGCGTTGCGCATGGCGCTGGAAAGCGTGGTGAACAACGCACTGCGCGACTGGCGAAGGGCAAGCATGAGGATCAGGCCGATCGAATAATTGAGGGCAACCGCCAGGACCACCGCGAGCAGGTCTGACTGGCCGGTCAGCGATACGGGCAACTCCCGGTAGACGGACCAGGCAAGCAGCGACGACATGATGAAAAGCCCCTGCATGATCAGGAAGTCGGCTGCGGTCACCGGACCGACCCGATGGACAAGAACGGCAAGCACCGGGACGCGCAGCATATAGCCGCTGATCGCGTAGGCCGCGGCGACACCGACGGCGCCCCAGTGCAGGCCGATGATGAAGGCGGCGACCGTCGTCAGCGACGAGTAGATGCCCCAGTGGAACATGGTCTTGGTCTTGCCCTGGCAGATGAAGATCCATCCGGTGGTGCTTGAGACGGACTGGATCAGGCTGGCGATGCCCAGCCAGGCGAAGATCGGCGCCACCGCTGTCCAGCGCTCGCCGAAGAGAAGCCCGACGACCTGGTCCGACGTCAGCGTCAGCGCCGCGATGCCGGGCATGGTGATGGCCGCCAGCATCCAATTGGTCCGCACATAGATGTTGCGAAACCGCGCCTTGTCCTCATGGATGCGGCTCAGCAGCGGCACCATCACGCGTGTCAGCGGCTGGTTGATGTTCTGCAGCGGAAACAGCAGGAGCTTATAGGCGCGGTCATAGTAGCCGAGTTCGATCGCGCCCGAATATTTTCCGATCAGGATGTTGTCGAGATTGCGCGAGAAGAAGTTGGCCAGATTGAAGCCGGTCAGATTGGCGCCGAAGGACAATATGTCGGTATCGACCTTCAGGTCCGGCCGCGACGGCGTCCAGCGCGCCACCTGCCATGCCGCGGCCAGCGCGACAACAGCCGAAACCGCCGGGCCGATGACCAGCGACCAGTAGCCCAGTCCCGCATAGGCGGCGATTGCGGTAGTCGCAAGTCCGGCAGCGGCGGTTATCACGTCGTTCAGCGCGAGCTGGCCGAAGCGCAAATGACGGTTCATCAGCGCCAGCGGCACCGCGGCGAGGCTGCCAAGAAGCAGCGGCAAGGCAGAGCCGATGGTGATCCCGACCATGCGTTGATCGCCGTAGAAGGCGGCGATGGCAGGCGCCAGGCATGCCACTACCACGGCACTTCCCAGCCCAACCAGCGCACTGATCCAGAATACCTGGTTGAGCTGCTCGGTGCTGATGTCCTTGCGCTGGACCACAGCCTGTTGCAGGCCGAGATTTTGAAGCAGCCCGACAAAGGCCACGATCGGCCCGACGGAAGCCACCAGGCCGAAATCCTCGGGCACGAGCAGACGCGCAAGCACGATGACCGAGAGAAACTGGATCGCCATTTTGAAGCCTTGCGCGCCGATCGTCACCACGCCGCCGCGCAGAGCGACGCGACCGAACTGGGGGGGCGGATTGGCGTTCATGCCGGGCGCCTGGCTTCGGCCAGTTGAGCAACGATCTGCGCAAAACGTTCGTTGAGCAGGTCCGCGTTGAAATCCTGCTCGATCTTGCGGCGCGCCGCACGTGCGATGCGCTCGCATTTGTCCGGGTTCTCGGCCACCCAGACAAGCTTGCGGGCCAACGCCGCAACGTCTCGCTCCGGTGCGAGGAAGCCTGTCTCCTGATCCTCGATCAACTCGGGGATGCCCGAGTGATAGGTGCTGACAACAATCAGCCCGGCGGCCATAGCTTCCATCAGCGCCACCGGAATACCCTCGAGATCGCCGTCCTGTGCAGCAACGCTGGGGAGCAGGAATACGTGGGCGTCGCGCAGGCGCTGCTTGACCTCGGCGTGCGGGCGCGGCCCGAGGAAAGTCACCCTGTCGGCAACGCCGAGATTTGCGGCGAGCTTCTTCAACTCTTCCAGCAATTCGCCGCCGCCAATCACCGTATAGACCCAGTCGCGCCGCGGAAGGCCGGCGAGGGCGCGCAGGGCGAATTCGATGCCCTTCTTTTCGGTCAGCCGGCAGACCGAGATGAAGGACAGCGTGTCCCGGTCCCAGGAACGCCAATGATAGCTGATCTCGCCCGGCCGCACGCCCATATGGTGAACCATGACTTGCGCGGCAGGCGCGCCGACGCCGATCAGGGCGTCGCGGAAAAACGCGTTCACCGGCAGCTGGAGAACGCCCTTTTCGAAAACAACCTTGTAGCGCGTGAGCGTGTCGTCATGCAGCGGTTCGCCGACATCGCGGCCGTGGAATATAGTTACCAAAGGAGCGGAAATCCGGCCTCGTTTCATGGCGCGGGCAACGCGCATGCCGTTATTGCCGAAATGCGCGACGATCACATCGGCGTTCTGCAATTTGCGCGCAAAGGCGATGTCGATAACGGTCGAGAGCTTATCCCAGAACCTGCCCGACCATCTCCTGAGCGTCGGGCGAAAGCGCCCCAGTCCGCCCCACCAGCAGACGACCTTGCCAGGCAGCGCCTGCCAGCGGCGATCGTCGATGTTGCTGTCCTTGCCGAACGACGTCTCGTTGCAGACGACGCCGACTTGCATGCCGCGCTCGAGGCACCCTTCTATCTGGTCGAGGACGAAGGTCTCCGACAAAGAGGGGAACTTATCAACTACGAAGCAAATCTTCATCGAATGGACGATCTTTCGAGGCCGGTCGGCGATCTGCTCGCGCGGATGAGGGCTGAAGCCCGTCGCCGCCGTGCGAGGCGCCCCAAGCGTCTGGTGTTGTGCGTGCCGTTGTCCCAAAGCAGCTCCCACCCCGGTCAGGCGCGAGAGCCGGCTTTTGGGCAACGTGTATGGTTTTGGACGAAATGCATCAGGCGGCATGCTCCAGCGCGCCTTGCCTGGCGTTGTCGAGAACGCCGAGGAAGGTCGCGAACTGAATGTCTGGATTCATTTGCGGCCGCTCCGAAAACAGCTGCGCCGCCGCCGACAGCCTGTCGTACTCGGCCTTGTCGCTCCATAGCCGCCTGACCGCGGCGACCCAGTCGTCGAGCGGTGCGTCATAGTCAAGTACAACGCCGCCGGCGCCGATCGCTTCCGGCAGGCCGCCGCGGCGGGACCCGACGACCGGAATGCCGCTGCAATGGGCCTCGGATGCCACGCGCCCCCAGGCCTCTTCCCATTTGCTGGGCGCCAGCAGGATCTTGGTGCGGCCATAGACCGTCTTCATGTCGCTGGTACGGCTTTCCAGCCTGACGTTGCGCAGCGGCGCGATGGTCCGTTCGATCTGCGCCCGGTGGTCGTCGTCGAGCTTCCAGCTTTCGACGAACAGAAACGGGATTTCGGGGCATTGGCCGGCGATGCGCACGGCGAGTTCGAACCCTTTTTCATTGTAAGGGTTGATCAGCGTGACGAATTCGCCGGTCGTCGGGGTGCTGTAGAGCCCGGGATTGATGGTCGGCGGAATCACGGTCGAGTCGATGCCGAACCTTTCCTTATAGGTGCGCGCGGTGAATTCGGAGTTGGCGATATAAAGCGCCGAATGCAATTCGCGCAGGTCGCCGGCCAGCTCGTGGAATTCGACGTTCCGCAGATAGACCACCAGCGGCACGCCGAGCGCCTGTAGCGCCTTTCCGATCGGCACCGATTTGTGGCACTGCACGACGGCGACATCGGGATCGAGCCGTTCGACCGCGAAGCGCGCCGCCTCCCAGGGAAACCATGCCCGCACGACCGGATAGCCGGGATAGCTGTCGATAACCGCACGCTGGCGAAGCAGCTTCATCTTGGCGCGCGCCTTGAAGCCGAACATGCCATCACCGAACAGCGCCGCCAGGACCGAGGCGTCATGACCGTGCTCGCGCAGCTGCTCGACCAGATGGTGCGTGCTCGACTGAACGCCACCGCTGAACTGCGGCGTGTAGCCGTTGCCGCCTGCAAACAGAACTTTCATGGACCTGGCTCCTTGCTGGACCACCTTATCGTCACGCCGCCATTCTGCCGATGCTGTGATATTCGATGCCGTGGCGAGCGATAACCTTGGGGTCGTAAAGGTTGCGTCCGTCGAAGATGACGGGCGTGGTCAGCGCGTCCTTCAATGCATCGAAGGACGGCGCACTGAAGCTCTTCCACTCGGTCACGATCAAGAGCGCGTCGGCGCCTCGCACCGCGGCCTCCTTGGTGCCGCACAGCTGCAGGTCGTCGCGCAACCCGTAGATTGCCTGGCATTCCTGCATCGCCTCAGGATCGTAGGCCTGCACATTGGCACCGGCGGCCCAGAGCGCCTCCATCAGCGTGCGGGCCGGGGCTTCGCGCATGTCGTCGGTATTGGGCTTGAAGGCCAGGCCCCACAGCGCAAAGGTCTTGCCCTTGAGATTGCCCTTGAAATAGCGGTCCACCTTCTCGAACAGGACCGACTTCTGCTGGTTGTTGCGCTCCTCGACGGCACGCAGCAGCTTGGCGTCGAACTTGATGGCTTCGGCGGTCTTGATCAGAGCGCGCACATCCTTCGGGAAGCACGAGCCGCCATAGCCGAGGCCCGGATAGATGAAGTGGTAGCCGATCCGCGGGTCGCTGCCGATGCCCTTGCGGACCTCCTCGATGTCGGCGCCCAGTTGCTCGGCCAAATTGGCCATTTCGTTCATGAAGCTGATCTTGGTCGCCAGCATGCAATTGGCCGCGTATTTGGTAAACTCGGCACTGCGCACGTCCATCACGATCATCTTTTCGTGGTTGCGGTTGAACGGCGCGTAGAGCTCGCGCATCACCGCCTCGGTGTCCTCGTTGCTGGTGCCGACGATGATGCGGTCGGGCTTCATGCAGTCGCTCACAGCGGACCCTTCCTTGAGGAATTCCGGATTGGAGGCGACGTCGAAAGCCAGATCCTCGCGCCCGCGCGCCCTCAGCGTCTCGGCAATCCTGGCCTTTATCCTTTCGCAGGTGCCGACCGGCACGGTCGACTTGCCGACGACGATCTTGGGCGCGTCCATCTCACGACCGATAGCCTCGGCGACGGCCAGCACATATTTCAGGTCTGCCGAACCATCCTCGCCCGGAGGCGTGCCGACCGCGATCATCTGGATCTGGCCATGCTTGATCGCCGCGGCGGCGTCGGTGGTGAACTTGATGCGGCCGGCGGCATGGTTCTCCTTGACCATGTTTTCGAGCCCAGGCTCGAAGATCGGGACATGGCCCTGGTTGAGCCGCTCGACCTTTTTCGCGTCGATGTCGACGCAAACCACCTGATGGCCGACTTCGGCAAGCACCGCCGCCTGTACAAGACCGACATAGCCGATTCCAAAGACAGTCAAATTCATTCGGTTTCATTCCTGTTCAAGGCTTCGGGCCTGTTCGAGCTTCGGGCTTCGGACCACCTTCGGCCCGGCCGGTTCAGATGCGCTTCTAGTTCGTTTTGCATGACAGCGATTCCGGGAATTGGCAGGGCTGGCCGAGTGCGGTGAATGCAACGCGGTCCACTTGCATGGCGAGCTTGCGGCCCGGATCCGAGAACGGCCCCATCCAGCCCTTCATAGTATCGCTGCCCCACAGGCTGAAATAGATCCTTTGCGAATGGGTGGGCAGCTTCGCCGGATCGGTGATCTCGTGGACAAGCTTGCCGTTGACGTACCAGCGCAGCCGGTCCTTTTCCCAGACGAAGGCGTAGTCGTTGAATGCCTTGTCGGTGCCGCCGGCGACGTCGACCAGCTTCTCGTTCTTGCCCTTGCCGGCTATGTAGGCGTTGACCTGGACCTTGGACGTGTCCTTGGTCAGCACCTCGAAGTCGATTTCATCATGCGGCTGCTTGTCGGCATCGCCGACGAAGCTGAAGAATGCCGCGTTGACGCCGGAGCCCGTGTCGGTCTTCATCCGCGCCTCGTAGGTGCCGTAGCCGAAGCGCTGCTTGGTCTGGATCTCGGCGCAGGCGAATTCGCGATCCTTCAGCTTGCGCTTCTCGAAACCGAGCGTCAGCATGCCGTCGGAAAGGCCGATCAGGCTTTTGGACCAGGTGCAGTTCTGATGCTTGCCGTTCGTCCAGCCGTCGGAAATGTACCAGCGCGCGCGACTGAGGCTGGTGAAATCATCGACAAAGGACGGCGCGGTTGGGAGATCCTGGGCGCGGACGGGCACCAGGCCCGCAACCAGGCTGCCGAGAACGATCAGCAGAAACGCGCCGTCTGAACGGAGCCGCCGCAGCTTGCCTGGGGTCGGGCGCGTGAGCGGGGTGCCGCCGGTTGCCGGGGTGGACGTGCTTTTAGGATCTGCGTTCATATCAAACTCACCTTTGTGCTGTACGCCCCCAAAGCGATCGTTCGAACCGTGATGAAACAAGCTAATCTTGACCTCTTCGCTCCTAGGCTCCTGTAGCGTGCCCAAAACCATTGCGCCGACCCCGGGATGTTCGCTCAACCTGTGCCGGGACCGGCGGGTTTCACAAAATCGGTCCTTATGTCTGGGCCGTTCTGCCGATCCTCCTCGAAGATTTCATCCAGCGAATGACGGAGATCCTTCATCATCTGCTTCTGGCGCGAGAGCGCAGCGATGCGCCGCTCGCAATTCAGGATCGACCTAGTCAGTTCGCCAACTTCGGAAGACCTGCGGGAGGAGACCGCCCCGTTTTCCATGGCCTCGACCAGGAAGGCGGCATTGGTGGCCGTTGTCCTGTAGCGGTTCTCAAGTCCGTTCTTCTCCGCCTCGACCTCGGCCGCGATCTGGTCCAGCAGCTTCGCCAAGCGATCGAGTCGCGCGGTGTCGGTCTGCGTGTCGCGCGCCGGATCTCTCGATCGGAAGCGAAAGATCGAGGCCATGCAGTCAGCGCCCCATCATCGTCGAGACGATGACCGGCCTTGGCGCCCGTCCACGTTCAAAAGACATTTCTCGCATCGTCCAGCTCCTCTGACAGGGGATGTCTCGGGCCAGTTCGGTTGGCCGTCCAAAATTGCTGCACCGCAACATAGATTGCCATTCCCCGCGCGCATAGGCAACCACCTAGATCGTAAACTCATAAATCGCGTCGAAATGGTGCGAGCCGACCGAGGTAAGGCGATCGCCACGTTGACGAGCCTAGCTTTCGCCGGCTGTGCTGGTTCCGGCCATGAGGAAGCGCAGCGGCGGCACATGCTGACGCTTCGCGGCGAAGCCAGCGCGGCGAAACAGCGCATCCAGCTTGTCGGAGGCAACGCCGCGGACGACGGCCGTGAGGTTGGACGAGCCGGCCAAGGCGTAGGCCACAGCCGGCGCCAGCCCGCGCTCAGTCTTCACGTCTAAGAACTTCCGCAACCGGTATTTGTCGCGAATGTGCCGCTCGTGCCTTCTCAGCGCAGCCTTCGATGCCTCCGGCAAACTGTCGATCGCAAGCAGTGCCAGGTCGGCATCGGCCAGATGCTTCAGATCCTGGGTGTTGTGCCGTCCGCTCAGCGAATCGGCGCGCACGATCGCGCCGTAGCCACAGGATTTGATGACCTTGAAGCGCGCGCCATGCGCAACCGCGCGCGCATAGAGTTCATAGTCTTCGCCAAGGCGCAGCTTCTCGTCGTAGCGCAGCCCATGCCGATCGAGGAAGGCGCGGCTGATCACGGGTTTGAGGAAGCCCAGTTCCCCTCGTTGCACACGGCGCCTGGAGATGTTGGCGTCGATGAAACCCTCGAAATCGAGGAATTCCGGCTCGGGCGAAAACGGTGGAGCGACGATTTTCGAGACGTCGGTTGCCGCGTCATCCCTGACAAGCATGATGTTGTCTGCCGCGAAATCCCAATCGGTGCTGGCGAACAGTCTGTGAAACCTGCCTTCGAAAAAGAAATCATCAGCGTCCAGGATGCTGATGAACGGCGACCTGGAACCGGCTATCGCGGCGTTGCGGGCAAAGGAGGGGCCGCGATTGACGTCGAAGCGGATGACGGAAAGGCGGCCCGTGCCGTCGTCGGCTGCATGGGCGACTTTCGCGGTATCGTCGGTGGACGCGTCGTCGACGACGATGACTTCCGCAACCTCCGGCTCGCGCAATGCCGATGCAATGGCAGCCGGGATTGTCCGCGCCGCGTTACGGGCAGCGATGATCACGCAGACTTGGGATGATGTCATGGACATGCCTCTCGATTGCAGAAATCGTTGCGGATTTCCTCGCCCTCCCCGCTCAATGCCTCACCGCCCGTCTGACATGCATCGGCCCAAATGCCTATGCTGCAAGTGCGAAGCAAGCATCGCCAAAATCATCGGCGCCGTCCAGTTTTTCATTTGGTTGGGTGTCATGACGCGGCTGGGCAGGCGGCGAGCCGCAATCGGGATAGCTCCCGAAAGGCGCCGCTTGGCAGAGCCGCTCCTGCACGGCCCGGATCAAGCCACTGGCGCGCTCAGTTGGCCAACCAGTCACTGCCGAGTAGGTCGTGGCGATGGAGAGCGGCCGCTTGGTGGAGGCCGGGAGCATCGAGGAATTGAAGAAACGGGATGCCGACTTGCGGCGTGTTGCTGGAGGCCAACGCCCGAAATCAGTGAAGGCCTCTCCTGGCGCTTAATTTCTCGCCTTCGGCCGCTTCGTTCGAACTCAGCTTTCGTTCTGCGTCGCGAATTTTGTCGGCCGAGGTCGGGGCATTTCTTGCGACCATGGCAAAGACCAGCAGAAAATAACCGAGTTGGATGACTATGGCGCAGCCGATGACGCGAAAAAGCGTCGTGCCGAGCGAGGCGCCGCCCAAATAGGACCAGACGACCACGATCGCCAGCGCAAAACACATTCCGATAATGAACTTTGGCAGTGACATACCCGATGGCCCATCAACCGGCTCGGGAAAAAATGTCGACAAGCCCACCCCGAGCACCTCCCTTAAACTCTGCGAGCTTGTTTAGGTTGCCCGCTTCTGGCCGGTTGCTTCCGGCCTTGCCCAATCTGTCCATACTCCGACAGAAACAATTTGCAACTCTATTGAGGCGAGCAATAGGCGGCAAGGGCAGCTACGGAATAATTTTAAGCGAATCCTCAGGATCGCCTCTGCCATGGTGCAATGCACACGTCGGCATCACCACTGATTGACGGATATCGACTCGCTCCAGTAAGATTTATAATATTGACCAGTATTATCATAACATCAGTCGATATTTTGAACTTCTAAATGACGGCAAAGCTCCACAACCGGGTATAAAGAGCGATTCGCCCAAAATCAGCCCCAAAATTGGACTAAATTTTCCAAAATTGCCCATAATCTGTCGCCTTTGCGACATAAAGGCAAAATTTTGTGCAGGACGAGTTCATTATTTAGTCAGTTCATGACGCGACTATTACAGCCGGCTGGGAAATTGTGTGTTGCGCTGCAACATTTTTTTGGTATCGTGCGCTAAACCATCCGTTCAACGTATGGAGTTTACGCATGAGGGACGTAGCCAAGCCGGCCGACGCGGATTTTTCGCAGGCCGGCGTCGATTTTCCGCCGCCGATCGGCGGCCTGCTCAAACGCAGCTTCGATATTGCCGGTTCGCTGATCGGCCTGGTCGCTCTCAGCCCGCTGTTCGTGATGATAGCGCTGCTTGTCAGGTTTTCCGATGGCGGGCCGATTTTCTATGGTCATAGCCGGATCGGCCGCGGAGGACGGATTTTTCCGTGCCTCAAGTTCCGCACTATGGTTCCAGACGGCGAGCGGGTGCTTGCTGCCTATCTAGCCGCGAATCCGGAGGCCAACGCCGAATGGATAGCGACCCGCAAGTTGAAGAACGACCCGCGGATCACGCGCGTCGGAGCGGTGCTGAGGAAGCTCAGCCTCGATGAGTTGCCGCAGATCATCAACATCCTGCAGGGGGATATGAGCCTGGTTGGGCCTCGTCCCGTGGTACGCGATGAGTTGGAGATCTATGGCAATTCGGCCGTCTATTACCTGAAATCGCGCCCCGGCCTGACCGGGCTCTGGCAGGTTAGCGGACGCAACGATGTTTCCTACGACAGCCGCGTCGCGTTCGATCGACACTATGTCGAGAACTGGTCGATGTTCGAAGACATTCGCATCATCATCAAGACCGTACCTGCGGTCTGGATGTCGCGAGGCTGCTACTGACGGCCGCTTGCTGGCCGTGCATCGAGGAGCGACTGTCCAGAATTCGAGCCCGGAACTCAGGCCCCGGGACTCAGGCATCGGGCGGGGCAAACCAGATCGGAAACGCTCAGTTGAAAGCAGATATAATCGATATCTTTTGCACCGGCATTCTCTCCAGACGCATGCGGCGAGTACGACTTTTGACGACTTGCCTCACGCTGGCGACCGGCCTGTCGCTGGCCCTGCCGCAGTTTGCCTTCGCCGATGACTATCGGCTTGGAGCACAAGACAAGCTAACCATCCGCGTAGCGGAATGGCAGACCGTCGAAGGCACGTTCCGTGACTGGTCGGCCATCAATGGAGAATACACGGTCGGGCCGGCAGGAACCTTGTCGGTGCCGTTCGTCGGCGAGATGCCCGCATCCGGCAAGACGACCTCGGAGATCGCGGCATCGCTCGGCGAGGCGCTACAGCGTAAGCTCGCCCTGGCTGACAAGCCCGAGGCCTCCGTCGAAATGGCGCAGTACCGGCCGTTCTATATTTCTGGCGAGGTGCAATCGCCCGGACAGTATCCTTGCGTGCCTGGGCTGACGGTGCTGAAAGCGATGAGCATTGCCGGCGGAACGCGGCGGAACTCGGAGAGCGGGCAGCGCTACGACCGCGACCTGATCAATGCCAAGGGCAATTTCGACGTACTTCAAGACCAACAGGTCAGGCTGATCGTCAAGCGCGCCCGCATCGAAGCGGAACTGGCGAACAAACCGTCATTCGAAGTGCCGAAAGAAGTGGCCGACGATCCGAAGCTGCCCAGCATCGTTGCCGATGAGACGGCGATCCTGGCGGCCGACCAGAAGAAACTCAACCTACGCTTGCAGGCGCTCGACGACTTGAAGGCGCTGCTGCAGAGCGAGATCGATTCGCTGCAGAAAAAGATCGTCAACCAGCAGAAGCAGGTCGATCTGGCGAAGGAGCAGCTCAACGGTATCGGCTCGCTGGCGCAAAAAGGCCTGGTCGTCAACACCCGGGTTTTGAATTCCCAGCAAACCATCGCCGACCTCGAAGGCCAGATACTGGATTACGAAACGGCGATTCTCACGGCCAAGCAGTCGATCAGCAAGGCCACTCAGGACGCTATCGATCTGGAGAACACCCAGAACTCCACCCTCGCGACCGACCGGCAACAGACGGAAGCCGACCTCAACGAAGCGACGCTGAAGCTGAATATGGAAAAAGGCTTGATGACCGAAGCCCTGTCGGGCAACCCCATGCCGCAATTCTATGGCAACAACGAACCAGCCGCCATGTCGTTTTCCCTAGTGCGGGTGGTCGACGGCAAGACCAGCGAAATCACCGCCGACGAAGACACGCCGGTACTGCCCGGGGACGTGATCAAGGTCAAACCGGCGCCCCTGGCCATCCAGTAGCTTCTTTCCACCGGAGCGAAGCACCCACCTCGCAGGCGGCGGCCTGCGGGGTTTTGGGCTTCATATTTTATGGATCAGAAAACAAGGCGGCCTTTGGGCGACGAACAGCCCGGATCGGCCCGCTCTAGCCTCGCACGGCGTCCGGTTCCTCGAGATGGTTCGCGGCGCTCCACCGGGAACGGGCGACGGACGGCACCTTCACCAGCTTGAAGTAGCTGTAATACAGCAGGAACGATCCCATGATGTAGGGATTGAGGGTCTCGACCTCGACGAAGGAGCGGATGAACAAAAGCACCATGACGCCGGCGAGAATCACAGACTCGGCTTGCCATGTCCTGAATATCAGCGCCGAGACGTGCCCCCAGAGCGTGCGCAGGATGATCAGCGACAGCAGTGTCGCTCCGACGAAGCCGAGTTCCACCAAGGTCTCGATGTAGGTGTTGTGGAAGTGGAAGCCGCTTCGGGCGGCGATGTAGAATTCATTCCACAGCCGCTCGGCCTCGGAGAAGCCCTGCACCCAATACGCCGCGTAGCCGACGCCGAGGATGGGCGATTGCTGCGCGGCATTCCAGCCCTGCTGCCAGAGGTAGGTTCGTCCGGTGAGCGTCGAATCCTTGCCGAAGAGGCCAAGGACAAAGTCCATTAGCCCGAGATTCAGCGCAATCACGATGCAGGCGACCAGCCCGCCTGCACCGATCACGAAAATCACCCGGCGATGGCGGAGCGAAAGCAGCTTGCCCATGGAAAGCAGCGCGACCAGGGCGAGAACCGCCGGGGTCGATGCCATCGAAGTGGCCGAATGCGACACGACCAGCAGATAGCCCGACAGAAGGACGATTGGTACAATCAACAAAAAACCTATGCGGCCGCGCCTGAGAAAGGCCAGGTAGACAACGCAGAAATAGATGCCAAGCGATGCGACAAAGCCGATCTGGTTCTTGGAGCTGAAAGCGCCGACGAAATTGTATGTCCCGTCGAGAACGTCGTAGGAATAACTCGCGACCTTGAGCGAGTAGAGCAGGACGACGAAAATCCCTATTAGGGCGCCTATGGTCAAGGTCCGGACGCTGACCGTGCGCGCGGCAATGTAGGCGCATGCGATATGGGAACAATATTGCACGGCCGTCCTTGCCGTGGTGCCGGGAGCTGCCGACCAGAACACCGAGAAGCAGACATAGGCTGCAAACGCCAGCGGAAGCCAGGCGCTGGAGGCGTGCCTTAATATTTTCCGATAGTCGACCAGGATGAGCGGCAGCCAGACCGCATAATAGGCCAGGATCATGGCCGGGCCGAAAATGGTCGAGTAGGAGAACGCCCAGATCGAGACGGCAACGGCAAAGCTGCCATAGACCGTGTTCTTGTCCGGATCAATCAACAGAGATTTTGGGATCTTCATCTCGGTAGCGGTTTTCCGTCCTTGCAGCTCAATGCCGATTTCATGGCCGCTCATGGGCCGATTCATCGGATCGATGGGGGCCTCGCCTGCAGGCGCTCGCATTGTGCAGTGCAATATAGCGCATCCGGCGCCGCATGTCACCCGGATGACAAACTGGGCGAAGTCGTTCCTGCAGTTCTCCCATGCCGGACGAGACGATTTGGCCAGGAGGCAGTGCCATTCAATTGCCTGGTGCTGGCCCATCACGAAGCTGTTCGGAGGCTGCAAGTCCGCGCTTGAACTTGTCCGCCGTTGACTACACATTCGCCGCCGATTGGGAGGAAGACCACATGCCGATGAGTTTCGCGGGACGATTTGCCGGACGGTCTGTTGTTATCACCGGCGGCGCCTCAGGCATCGGCCTTGCCGTCGCGCAAAGGATCACTGAGGAAGGCGGGCGTGTTTCGGTCTGGGATCGCGATGCCGCCCAGATCGAGCAGGCCAAGGCCATTGTTCCAGGCCTGCACAGCGTCACCTTAGACGTCGCCGACCCCATAGCGGTCGAAGCCGCCGCCCGAGAGACGATAGAAGCGATTGGCGCAGTCGATGTCCTTGTCACCAGCGCTGCCATCACCGGACCGAACATGACGACCTGGGAGTATTCCGTAGAGGATTGGCGCCGGGTCATCGACATCAACATCAACGGCGTCTTCTTCTGCAACAAAGCGCTGGTCCCGCATATGCTCGAACGCAATTACGGCAGGATCGTCAACATCGCCTCGATTGCCGGCAAGGAAGGTAACCCGAACGCCTCGGCCTACAGCACCTCCAAGGCCGCGGTGATCGGCATGACCAAGTCGCTCGGCAAGGAATTGGCCAAGACCAAGGTGACGGTGAACTGCGTCACGCCGGCGGCCGTGCGCACCGCGATCTTCCAACAGATGAGCCAGCAGCACATCGACTTCATGCTCTCTAAAATACCAATGGCACGGTTCGGCGAGGTCGAGGAGGTAGCGGCGCTGATTTGCTGGATCGCGTCCGAGGAATGCTCGTTCACGACGGCTGCCGTCTTCGACGTCTCCGGCGGCCGGGCGACCTACTGAGGCCGGACGGACGGCAACCGCTCGACCGGATCGCGGCGCCTCAGTCGTGGAGCTGCCGCGAGATCGGCGGGCCGATCAAAAAATCGCTGAATATGACCTCGAAGCCCTCGCGCTGCGGCGAGCAGCACATCATGCCGACATCAACCGTTTTCGAGGGTGGGAAATAGGCAAGCCGCACCGGCTTCCAATGCTTGTCGGACGCGTCCAGATACTGGACACGGATCGTCTCGGCATGACGCGTCAAGCGGATCCTGACGCCGTCCGGGTCGGCCGGAATATTGGCCAGCGACCAGTCGGAGGCATCGTTGGTGACGACGACGGAAAAATACATCAGCCCGTCGGTGTATTCGATGCCGGCCTTGATCCAATGGGTCTCGCTCAGGCGGACCATAAGCCCGGCTTGGTCGTAAAGCACTTCATAGCGCCCCTTGACGGTGACTTCGGCGCTGAAATCGCCCTCGACCTCACGATAGAGGAAATGGCCATTGTCGCGCCAGAAGCCGTAGAACGTCTCGCGCCAGAAGTCTGTCTCCTTGCCGGTCCGCACATGCACCGTATTGTCGCCGAACTCGTAGTGCGGCGGCGGATTGAGCCAGGTCAGGTCCGTATTTTCAGATGCCATCGATTTGCTCGCCTGCCTGGCTGGTCCCGGATGAGTGCCGCCGTGATCAGCCAGCGAAGGTATAGGCGGTCTTCACGGTGGTGTAGAACTCCGCGGCGTAACGGCCCTGCTCGCGTGGGCCATAGCTCGACCCCTTGCGCCCGCCGAAGGGCACGTGGAAGTCGACGCCCGCCGTCGGCAGGTTGACCATGACCATGCCGGCTTCCGAGTTGCGCTTGAAATGCGTGGCATGCTTGAGGCTCGAGGTGCAGATGCCGGACGTCAGCCCGAACGGCGTGTCGTTGGCCACCGCCAGCGCCTCGTCGTAGTCCTTGACGCGGATGACGTTGGCGACAGGTCCGAAAATCTCCTCACGGGAAATGCGCATGGCGTTGGTGGTTTCGGTGAACAGCGCCGGTTGCAAATAGAAGCCGCGGGTTTCGCGATCGAGCCGCTCACCGCCGAAAGCGAGATCGGCACCTTCCTGACGTCCGATGGCGATATAGTCCTCGTCCTGTTTGAGCTGGCTCTGGTCGACCACCGGCCCGATCTGGGTCTTGGCATCGAGAGCGTCGCCGATGACCAGCTTGCCCAGGCGATCTTTCATCGCCTCGACGAAGCGGTCATGGATGCCGTCCGTCACCACCAGGCGGGACGACGCCGTGCAGCGCTGGCCGGTCGAGAAGTAGGCGCCGTTGACCGCGCAGTCGACGGCGACGGCAAGGTCGGCATCGTCGAGCACGACAAGCGGGTTCTTGCCGCCCATTTCGAGCTGGAACTTGCGCATGTGCTCGACGCTGGCGGCGGCCACGCGCTTGCCGGTGCCGACCGAGCCGGTGAAGGTGATGGCGTTGAGATCAGGGCTGTCGAGCATGGCCTGGCCGACCACCGAACCTTTGCCCATCACCAGGTTGAGCACGCCGTTGGGCAGTCCGGCGCGGTGCAGGATGTCGACAATGGTCCAGGCGCTCTCCGGAACGAGTTCCGCCGGCTTGAAGACGATGGTGTTGCCGTAGGCCAGCGCCGGAGCGATTTTCCAGGCCGGAATGGCGATCGGGAAATTCCACGGCGTGATGATGCCGACCACGCCGACCGCTTCGCGGGTGATCTCGACGCCGACGCCGGGCCGCACGCTTGGCACCAGCTCGCCCGACAGGCGTAGCGTCTCGCCGGCGAAGAAGTCGAATATCTGGGCAGCCCGCACAGTCTCGCCGATGCCCTCGACCAGCGTCTTGCCTTCCTCGCGCGCCAAGGCCCGGCCGATTTCATCTTTCCGCGCGGTGATCTCGTCCGACGCCTTCCTCAGCACCGCGTGGCGTGCCAGCAGGCCCGATCGGGACCATGCCGGAAATGCCGCCTTCGCCGCCGCGATGGCCTGCCGGGCGTGCTCGGCGCCTCCCGATGCATATTCGCCGACCACGTCGTCGAGATTGGACGGGTTGATGTTGCGGGAGCCGGCATCGCCCACCCACTCGCCGTCGATGAGGTTCTTTCGAAACGGGATCATGTCGCTGTCTTCCTTGTCGTCCTTCGATCGCCGTCTATCTGGACCACCGACCGCCACACCGCAAGGCCGAAAGGCGGGCAAACTTCTCCTCCTCGACAGGCATGTGATAGGGGTCGGGCTGGAAAAGATGATTCCAGTATGGTGCGTCGTGGATCGCACGGGAGGAAAAGTATCATGTCCGACAACGCGTTGCCGCTGGTGATCAGCGCACCCCATCCACGCACGCTCGACCTGATCTTCACGCCGGCTGCGCTGACGAAATTTCGGTCGAAATACCGCATCGTCGAAACATCGCCCGAAGGTGTCGCGGCGCTGCCGGCCGATATCCTTGGCGAGGCGCGCTACATTGTCGGCCAGCCGCCGATCGCGCCAGAGACACTGGAAAAAATGAAGGCGCTGCGCTGCATCTTCAATGTCGAGAGCAACCTCATCAACAACATGCCATATGAGACGCTGTTTTCGCGCGGCATCCATGTCGTCACCACTGGGCTGGTCTTTGCCGAACCGGTGGCCGAGCTCGGCCTTGCCATGGCGCTCAACCTTGCCCGCGACATCGTCGATGCCGACCTCGCTTTTCGTCAAGGCAAGGAATTGTGGGGCGGCGACGGCAACCGGACGGCGCGGCTTCTTTCCGGCGCGGATGTCGGCATCATCGGCTTCGGCGATCTCGGCCGCGCGCTCAACCGGCTTTTGACGGGTTTTCGCACGCGGACAAAAGTCTTCGACCCGTGGCTGCCGCCGTCGATCCTGATCGAGAACGGCGTTGAGCCGGCCTCGCTCGATGAAGTCCTGTCGAGCAGCGATTTCGTCTTCGTCGTCACTTCGGTGACCAGCGAAAACCAGGGTTTCCTCGGCGCCGAAGCCTTTGCCAGGATGCGCGAGGGAGCCGCTTTCATCCTACTCAGCCGGGCTGGCGTGGTCGATTTTCCGGCACTGATGGATGCTGTCCGCAGCGGCCACATCGTCGCCGCCAGTGATGTTTTTCCTGAGGAGCCGCTGGCCCAAGATCACCCGGTCCGCACATTGCCGGGGTTCCTGCGCTCCGCCCACCGGGCCGGCGCACTCGACATCGCTTTCAAGCGGATGGGCGACATGGTGCTGGAAGACATGGACCTGGTCGACCGCGGCCTGCCGCCGATGCGTTCGAAGCGGGCCGAGCGTGAGACCGTTTCGCGAATGCGCTCAAAGCC
The DNA here is from genome assembly GCF_040318415.1 of Mesorhizobium sp. M1163. Taxonomy (NCBI): domain Bacteria; kingdom Pseudomonadati; phylum Pseudomonadota; class Alphaproteobacteria; order Hyphomicrobiales; family Phyllobacteriaceae; genus Mesorhizobium; species Mesorhizobium sp. M1163. The sequence continues at coordinate 71,018 of NZ_JAMYMF010000027.1, forward strand.
GGTCGACAAGAATTAAGCCGTCTGTCCCGACGGTCGCACATGCTCAGATCGTGAAGGACCAAAACAGGCAGGCCAGTGTCGCAGCGGCGAAGACGACGAAGAACAGGCTTCTCAACAGGATGTTGCGCCGCAGTTCGTTGATGAAGAGATGGCATCCGACGATGGCTGCGACAAACAGGAACCGCCAGTTCAGCAGTGCCGAGAGCACATCGTGCTGACCGAAAGCAAATCTGGCGGCGAGACATCCAACGATGACCGCGAACAACACGATGACCGTCCAGAAGATTGCATCGGCGGCATGCGTCAGGACGATGCCGGCGAGCCTGATCGGCAGAACCATCATCAGCAGTGCGCTGAGGAAGTAGACCGCCGCGAGCGGAATGAATGCCCCTGCATCGGCGACGTCACTCAAGCGCTTGGCGCCGATCGCGCCATAGGGATAGCCATGCCTGGCCACCGCCAGGCTGAGCGCCATCAGCAAAGCCGTCAGCACGGCCGCAAGCGCGAATGAGGTCAGGGCTTTACTCATGGGGCTCCCGTTCCGAACGAATCGAAGTCAGAACGGTGGTAGCCTATGGTTTGTAAATTGCTAGTAAGCATCATGCAGCGGCGCGGCAGAGTTCCTCGGCGCATTCACTCTGCAGCTTGCAGACGCCGCCCGTCGATAATGGTCTTGATCTCGGCGCGGCAGGAGCCGCAATTGGTGCCGGCGTGAAGGGCGGCGCCGATTGCCGCGACGCTGGTGCAGCCGCCGCGCACCGCTTCCGCGATCTGGTTGGCACCGACCCCGAAACAGGCGCAGACGATGGCGCCGCGGTCGACGCTCTTGCCGCCAGGCCTGCCGGCGACGATCGCCAGCCGCGCCTGCCGATCGGCATGGTCGGCACCCAGTTGTTCGGCCGCCCAGCCGCGCGACACCGCTACCGGGGTAGGCGCAAGATAGAGCGCGCCGACCAGCCGACCGCCCGCGAAACGGGCGAAGCGATGGTGCCCGCCGGCCATGTCGTGATAGGCGAGCGCCTCGCCTTCCGGGCCGAACAGCGCGGCGGCAAACCCGGTCCAGTCGCGGCTGTCCTGCAGCGCAATTTCAAGGCGCCAGCCGGCGGGGCAGCGGGCGAGGCTCCAATAATCGGCGTCGATGGATGCGGGCCGTTCCGCAAGCACCGCGAAGCCGAAGGCCGTGGCGGCGAACCGCTCGATTCGGGCGGCAACGTTCTTTGAAGCCGGCTGGCCTGAAATCGCATCAGTCGTCGGCGCGACCAGGGCATCGACGCGCGCGCGCGCGGAAAACTGATCGGTCCAGTGCATCGGCACGAACACAGAGCCTTGGCGTTGGCGCCCTGTCACCAGCGCGCGGACCACGACCTCGCCATAAGCTGTCGAGACGCGCACAATATCGGCATCGCCGATGCCGTAGTGCTGCGCATCAGCCGGGTGAATTTCGACGAAAGGCTCGGCCATGTGCTGCGACAGGCGCGGGCTCTTGCCGGTTCGCGTCATGGTGTGCCAGTGGTCGCGCACGCGCCCGGTGTTGAGCACCAACGGGTAGTCCAGGCTGGTGCGGGTTTGGGCGGTTGGGCGGATGGCAATAAAGCGTGCCTTGCCGTCGGGTGTGTAGAAATTGCCGTTGGCAAAGAAGCGGGTGCTTTTGTCCTCCGGCTGGCGCCACGCACCCCCCTCTGGCCTGCCGGCCATCTCCCCCTCAGGGGGGGAGATTGGCAGTTTTGCCGGCACCGCCTTTTCAGCAATGGTAACGATTGGCGAAACCGGTGGCGACATCCAATCTCCCCCCTTGAGGGGGAGATGGCCGGCAGGCCAGAGGGGGGTGCCTTGGCTCGGCGCTGGCCATTGGAATGGCGCCAATTTCTCAAAGGTCCCTGAATCAATCGCGCCATACGCGCCTATATCAAAATCGCGCGCGCCGTCATTCTCGAAACCCGACAACGCCGCATGCTCGGCGAAGATGTCGGCCGCCGACACATGCGAAAAAGCTTCGGCAAACCCCATCCGCCTGGCGACTTCAGCGATGATCCACCAATCTGGCCTTGCCTCGCCGGGCGTGGCCAAAAAAGCCCGCTGGCGCGAGATGCGGCGCTCCGAATTGGTGACGGTGCCGTCCTTCTCGCCCCATGCCGCCGCCGGCAGCCGGACCTGAGCATGGCGGACCGTGTCGGTCTCGCCCAGCACGTCCGAGACAACGACAAACGGGCAAGCCTTGATCGCCGCCTCGATGGTATCGGCGTCCGGCATCGAATCGACCGGATTGGTCGCCATGATCCACAGCGCCTTGATGCGTCCGTCGGCCACCGCTTGGAACATCTCGACCGCTTTCAGGCCGGGCTTTTCGACGACGGTCGGCGCGTTCCAGAAGCGCTGCACGCGGTTGCGGTGCTCGGGGTTTTCGATCTCCATGTGGGCGGCCAGCATGTTGGCCATGCCGCCGACCTCGCGGCCGCCCATAGCATTGGGCTGGCCGGTCACCGAAAACGGCCCGGCGCCGGGCTTGCCGATGCGGCCGGTGGCGAGATGGCAGTTGATGATGGCGTTGACCTTGTCGGTGCCCGAAGACGACTGGTTTACGCCCTGGCTGTAGACGGTCACCGTCTTCGCCGTCGCGGCAAACAGGCTGTAGAAGCGGGACAGTTCGTCCTCACTGAGACCCGTGGCAGCCGCGATGCCGGCAAGGTCGAGCGCCGAGGCAGCGAAAAGCGCTTGCCCGAATCCGGTCGTGTGCGCCGTGATATAGGTACGGTCCAGCGCGTTATGCTGGCCGAGATAGGCGAGCAGCCCTGTGAACAAAGCGACGTCGCCATCGGGCGCGATCGCCAGATGCATGTCAGCGATATCCGATGTCATGGTGCGGCGTGGGTCGATCAGCACCACCTTCATCTCGGGCCGCTTTTCCCGGGCAGCGGCAATGCGCTGATAGAGCACCGGATGGCACCAGGCGAGATTGGAGCCGACGAGCACGATCAGGTCGGCAAGTTCCAGATCCTCGTAATTTCCCGGAACCGTGTCCGAGCCAAAGGCGCGGCGGTGGCCGGCGACCGACGAGGCCATGCACAGGCGCGAATTGGTGTCGATATTGGCCGAGCCGACAAACCCCTTCATCAGCTTGTTGGCGACGTAGTAGTCCTCGGTCAGCAACTGGCCGGAAACATAAAAGGCGACCGAATCGGGGCCGTGTTCGGCAATGGTTTGCGAGAAGGTCGAAGCGACTAGATTGAGCGCTTGGTCCCAGTCGGTACGGCGACCGTGGATTTCCGGATGAAGCAGCCTGCCGTCGAGATCGATGGTCTCGGCCAGTGCGGAGCCTTTGGAGCAGAGGCGGCCGAAATTCGCCGGGTGGTCCGGGTCGCCACGAACGGTTATTTCACCGTCCGCGGCGACCTTCGCCAGCACGCCGCAACCCACCCCGCAGTAGGGGCAGGTGGTCCTCACCTCGCGCGCTTCATCAATCTGCATGGTTCACGCCGCGCGGCTGGCCAGCGCTTCCAGCGCAATGAACAGCCGCTCGCCGTCGATCCGCACCGGAATGGTGCGCACCACGCCCTCGTCGGCGCCGAGCGCCTTGCCTGTCTCGAGCGAGATCACCCAATTGTGCAAAGGACAGGTCACCGCCGTGCCATGGACGATGCCCTGGCTGAGTGGCCCACCCTTGTGCGGGCAATGGTCGTCGATGGCGAAGACTTGATCGTCGGCCGTGCGGAAGACGGCGATCTTTCCTTCGGGTGTGGCGACGCAGCGCGCACCGCGACGCGGAATGTCCGAGAGCGTGCCGATGGATACCCAATTCATGTGGCTATTCCTCTTTTGCGCGTGTTCTTGTCCGAAAACCGCATTCCACTTTTCGGGAACACGCGCCTACTCCGCCGCCTGCGCAAAGCCGACCGAAGCCATCGGCCGGAATTCATGCTTGTCCTTGCCGGAAGCACGTTCCGACCACGGGTCGACCTGGGCGAATTTCTGCGAGAAGACGAAGCGCGCGAAATAGGCCTTGCGCTTCTCGCCATCGTTCATGATCTGGCGCTTGATCTCGGCGATGCCGACGCGCTTGGCCCATTTGTAGATACGCTCGAGATAACGGCCCTGCTCGCGATACATCTGCGTCAACGCCACGATATGCTCCAGCGCCTCGTCCTCGGTCTTGACCAGGCCGAGCACTTCGGTGCCCTTGATGTCGAGTCCGGCGGCGCCGGCGAAATGGATCTCGTAGCCGCTATCGACGCAGATCACGCCGACATCCTTGCAGGTCGCCTCGGCACAGTTTCGCGGACAGCCCGATACCGCCATCTTGACCTTGGCAGGGGTCCACGAGCCCCACATGAATTTTTCGATACGGATGCCCAAACCGGTCGAATCCTGCGTGCCGAAGCGGCACCAGTCGGAACCGACGCAGGTCTTTACGGTGCGCAGCCCCTTGGCATAGGCGTGGCCGGAGACGAAGCCAGCCTGGCCGAGATCGGCCCACACCGCCGGCAGGTCTTCCTTGCGGATGCCGAGCATGTCGATGCGCTGGCCGCCGGTGACCTTGACCATCGGGATCTCGAACTTGTCGACGACGTCGGCGATGGCGCGCAATTCGGCGGCGTTGGTGACGCCGCCCCACATGCGCGGCACCACCGAATAGGTGCCGTCCTTCTGGATGTTGGCGTGAACGCGCTCGTTGATGAAGCGCGACTGGTAGTCGTCGGCGTATTCGTCGGGCCAGTCGCAGACGAGATAATAGTTTAGCGCCGGCCGGCATTTGGCGCAGCCGCAGGAGGTCTTCCATTCCAACTCCTGCATGACGGCGGGAATGGTCTTCAGGCCCTTGGCCTTGATCAGCCGGCGGACCTCGTCATGGCCAAGCGCGGTGCAACTGCACATCGGCTGGACCGCCGCGGGGTTGTATTTGTCGCCGATGGTCAGCACCATCAACTTCTCGACCAGTCCGGTGCACGAGCCGCAGGAGGCAGACGCCTTGGTGTGCGCGCGCACGTCGTCGAGCGAGGTCAGGCCCTTGGCCGTGATCGCGCCGGTGATCTTTCCCTTGCATACGCCGTTGCAACCGCAGATTTCCGCATCATCCGGCAAGGCTGCAACGGCCGCCATAGGGTCCAGGGGGGCGCCTCCCTGGTAGGACTGGCCGAAGATGAGCGTATCGCGCATCTCGGATATATCGGTCTGCTTCTTCTTGAGGTCGTTGAACCAGGCGCCGTCGGCCGTCTCGCCGTAGAGCACTGTGCCGATGATGCGGTCGTCCTTGAGCACCAGGCGCTTGTAGACGCCGGCCGCCGCATCGCGCAGCACGATCTCCTGGCGGTCATCGCCCTCGGCGAAGTCGCCGAGCGAGAACAGCTCGATGCCGGTGACCTTGAGCTTGGTCGGCGTGTCCATATGGACGAAAGCCGCCGCCTCGTTGCCGGCCAGATGGCTGGCGGCGACGCGCGCCATCTCGTAGAGCGGCGCGACCAGTCCGTAGACCTGGCCGTTGACCTCGGCGCATTCGCCGATTGCGTAGATATCGGGATCATTGCTGCGCATGCCGGCGTCAACGACGATGCCGCGATTGACCGCAATGCCGGCTTCTTTTGCCAGGACCGCGTTCGGCCTGATGCCCACCGCCATGACGACGAGCGTTGCGGGAATGACAGTGCCGTCGGCAAGTTCCACCCGCTCGACCTTGCCGTTGCCGGTGATCGCCTGGGTGTTGGCCTTGGTGATGACCTTGATGCCGCGCTGCTCGACGGCGCGCTGCAGGAGATATCCGGCGGCCGGATCGAGCTGACGCTCCATCAGCGTCGGCATGACATGCAGCACGGTGACGTCCATGCCTTGCGCATTCAAGCCCGCTGCTGCCTCGAGCCCGAGCAGGCCGCCGCCAATGACCACAGCCTTGGCCCGCGACTGGGCGGCAAGCATCATGGCCCGGACGTCGTCCAGATCGCGATACGTGAGCACGCCCGGCAGGTCATGGCCCGGCACCGGAATGATAAACGGCACCGAGCCGGTGGCGATGACGAGTTTGTCATAGGGCTCGGTCACGCCATGATCGGAGGTGACGGTCTTTGCCTGCCGGTCGATGGCGACGATCTTGTGGCCCTTGTAGAGGGTGATGCCGTGCTTGATGTACCAGCCGTCGCCATGGATGATGATCTCTTCATAGGCCTTTTCGCCCGACAGAACCGGCGACAGCATGATGCGGTCGTAGTTCACGCGCGGCTCGGCGTTGAAGATGGTGACCTGGTAGCGCCCAGGCGCCTTTTCCAGGAGGTGCTCCAGCATGCGCCCGGGGGCCATGCCGTTGCCAATGATAACGAGTTTCTCGGTCATATCCTGATCCACTCCGGTCTCACTCAGCCGCGTAGGAAAGGCCTGAAGCTTCGTCAGACGCCGTGCGCTCCATCCGCCGGATGGAAAAATGCATCCAGGCAAAGCAGGTGGCGACGATGACGAAGAGCAGCATGAAGCAGCTCGACCAGACGCCGGTGAGGTCGTTGAGCGCGCCGAAGACGATTGGCAGGATAAAGCCGCCGAGCCCGCCAATCATGCCGACAACGCCGCCGACCGCGCCGACACTCTGCGGATAGTAAGCCGGGATGTGCTTGTAGACGGCAGCCTTGCCAAGGCTCATGAAGAAGCCGAGCACACAGGCAACGGCTATGAAGGCGAGCGGGCCGACCTCGAAATGGAAGGCGATCGGCCCGCTGACACCGCGCACGACGTAGTCTGCCGAGGGGAGAGACAGAACGAGAGTCGCGGCGGCACTGACAGCGAAGGTCCAGTAGAGCACGGTGCGGGCGCCGATCCGGTCGGAAAGCACGCCGCCATAGGCGCGGAAAATACTTGCCGGAATTGAATAGGCCGCGCCGATCATACCGGCGGTCGCAAGCCCGAAGCCGTAGACGCCGATCAGGTAGCGGGGCAGCCATAGCGAGAGCGCCACGAATGCACCGAAGGCGAAGAAATAATAGAAGGCGAAGCGCCAGACCTGCAGGTTCTTGAGCGGCGCGAATTCCTGCCAGAAGCTTCTCGAGGGCGCGGCCTTGCCGGCGCGGCGCTCGCGGATGACCGGATCGTCGCCGGTCGTGAACCAGAAGACGGCGGCCATGACGACGAGTGCTGCCGCCCAGATCAGCGCGACCGACTGCCAGCCCCAGGAGAGAAGCACGAACGGTGCCAGGAACTTGGTGACCGCGGCGCCGACATTGCCGACACCGAAAATGCCAAGCGCCGTGCCCTGCTTGCCGGCCGGGAAGAAGCGCGAGACATAGGCGACACCGACGGCGAAGGAACCGCCAGCGAGCCCGACGCCCAGCGCAGCGACCAGCATCTGCCCGTAGGTGTGCGCAAAAGCGAGCAGAAAGGTCGCGACCGCCGCCGCAAGCATGGTCGCGGTGTATACCAGCCGTCCGCCAAAACGGTCGGTCCAGACACCGAGCACCATACGCACGAGCGAGCCGGTGAGGATCGGCGTGCCGACGAGCAGGCCGAACTCCGTCTCGTTCAGCCCCAGCTCCTGCTTTATGCGCACGCCGATGATTGAAAAGATCGTCCACACCGCGAAGCAGACGGTGAAGGCGATGGTGGACATGACAAGCGCCTGCCGGGGAGCACTGTCCTGGCTGGGCGCGGCTGGGAGATTTGCGGTCATTTTCTGGCTCCGGTTAGCGGCGTGGGAAGCACCGCCCTTGTGCTGTTCGTTCGCGACTGTCAGCGGCGCGGCATCGCCCGCAGCGCGCTGACGGCGAGAAAATCGCGGCGCGTGAAGTCCGCGAGGGACGCGCCAGTTCCGATCCGTTTCGTCATCGTCGTCTCCGGTTGGGCGCCGCTTGGGACCAGCGCCGTCGATTGCGTCAAAACAAAAAAGCCGCCGGCCAGGTCTTCGCGTCCGGAGTTCCGGGAGCGCGTGTGGACCTGAGCGGCAGCTTTGCCTGTAGCGCCCGCCATTGGACGCCGTGTCACTTGGCCCTTGCGGACCTACATTTTGAAAAGCAGGAAGCGTGCCAAGTCGACAGCGCTCTGAATTATCGAATGAAATCAATGTGAACTGCAGCCGCGCGACTCTTGACCAAGCTCGGCAGCGGATCAAAGATTAGTCAGAATGACTTGCACAGCAGCATAATATTTGTGCAATGCGGCAGATTGCCCATTGCCGATGCAGATTGCCAATGATGATGACGAGTTTTCCGGTTATTGCCTTACTCCGCGGCTTCGACGAAGCGGTGGCGTTCGTAGAGGAATTTCAGCACCGCCTCGCGGCAGCGCAGGAAGGTGCGGTCAGAGGAAAGCTCGATCCGCCGACGCGGCCGGGCCAGCGGCACGGGAAGCACCTCGCCGATGGTGGCCGCCGGGCCGTTGGTCATCATGACGATGCGGTCGGACAACAGCACCGCCTCGTCGACATCGTGGGTGATCATGATCGTCGTCGAGCCGAGCCTCGAATGGATATCCATCACCGCGTCCTGAAGATGGGCGCGCGTCAGCGCGTCGAGCGCGCCGAAGGGCTCGTCGAGCAGCAGGATCTTCGGCTCCATGGCCAGCGCCCGGGCGATGCCGACGCGCTGCTTCATGCCGCCCGATATCTCGGCCGGACGTTTATCCTTGGCATGCGCCATCTGCACGAGATCGAGATTGCGCATGATCCAGTCATGCCGTTCGGCCCGGCTCCTGCTCCGGCCAAAGACCTTTGATACTGCCAAATTGATGTTTTCGTAGACGGTCAGCCATGGCAGCAGGCTGTGGTTCTGGAACACCACGGCGCGTTCCGGGCCGGGACTATCGACCTCCTTGTCCTCGAGCAGAACGGCGCCGGCCGAGACCTTGGTCAGGCCGGCGATCAGGTTGAGCAAGGTCGACTTGCCGCAGCCTGAATGGCCGATGATCGAGACGAATTCACCTTTGTCGATGGTCAGCCGGATGTCCTTCAGCACGTCGCTGACCTGGCTGCCGCGGGCGAAGGATTTGTCGATGTGGTCGAGTTTCAGATAGGCCGTCATCGTCCCTCTCCTCACTTTGCCGTTGTGCCGCGGGTGACGAAGACGCCGACCGCCGCGACCAGGCGGTCGAGGCAGAAGCCGGTGACGCCGATATAGGCGAGCGCGACGATGATGTCGGGCAGCCGCGATGAGTTCCACGCGTCCCAGATGAAGAAGCCGATGCCGACGCCGCCGGTCAGCATTTCGGCGGCGACGATGGCGAGCCAGGACAGACCGATGCCGATGCGCAGGCCGGTGAAAATGTAAGGTGCAGCTGCCGGCACCATGATCTTCACGAAGAATTCGAACTGGTTGAGCCTGAGGATGCGGGAGACGTTGCGGTAGTCCTCAGGGATGTTGCGGACGCCGACCGCGGTGTTGATGATGATGGGCCAGATCGAGGTGATGAAGATGACGAAGATCGCCGACGGGCTGGAATCGCGGAACGCCGCCAGCGACAGCGGCAGCCAGGCGAGCGGCGGCACCGTGCGCAGGATCTGGAACACTGGATCGAGGCCGCGCATCGCCCAGATCGACTGACCGACAAGCGCGCCGAGCGCAACGCCGACGATCGCCGCAAGGCCGAAGCCGACGGCGACGCGCTGCAGCGAGATCAGCACCCGCCAGGCGAGCCCGATATCCTGCGGGCCGTTGTCGAAGAACGGATGGGCGATCAGGTCATAGGCCTCGTTCCACACCTGGCTTGGCGGTGGCAGGCTGGCTGTGGGCGACGAACAGGCGACCTGCCAAACGACGAGCATGATGGTGATGACAATGACCGGCGGCACCAGCGTGCTGGCCAGCTTGCCGGCGATCGCGGCCGGGTCGAAGCGGCGCCGCGCCCTGGCGGTGAAAGCGATGACCTCGGCGGGCTTGGCCGGCGCGGGGAACGGCTTCACCTTGCTGTCCTCGATGGCTTGGATAGACATTTCTCGAAAACTCCTTGGCAGCACATGCACAACGGGCGGCGTTGCCAACGCACTGTCGCGCATCTATGTCGGGCTCAGGCCGACGCCTTGATCTTCAGGCTGTCGAGATAGGCCGACGGATTCTCCGGATCGAAGATCTTGCCGTCGAAGAAGGTTTCGGTGCCGCGCGACGAAGACGCCGGAATATCGGCCGCGGCGACACCAAGATCCTTGGCCGCCTCGCGCCACAGATCCTCACGGTTGACCTGGCCGACCAGTGCTTTGATGTCGGTGGTCGGCGCGAACTTGCCCCAGCGGATGTTCTCGGCGAGGAACCAGCTGTCGTGGCTCTTGAAGGGATAGGACACGCCGCCCTGCCAGAACTTCATGTAGAGATCGGTGCCGTTGGCGACGCGGCCATTGCCGTAGTTGATGTCGCCCTTGAGGCGGCCGATGATGTCGGCGGTCGGCACGTTCATCCACTGCCGCTTGCCGATGATGGCGGCCATCTCGTCCTTGTTTTCTTTTGCCTCGCACCATTGCTGGGCCTCCATGACGGCCATCAGGATCGCCTTGGTGGCGTTCGGATATTTGTCGATGAAGGCGGCGCGCAGGCCGAGCGCCTTTTCCGGATGGCCCTTCCACAGTTCGCCGGTGGTGGCGGCGGTGAAGCCGACGCCCTGATGGACGAGCTGCTCGTTCCATGGCTCGCCGACGCAGAACACGTCCATGTTGCCGACCTTCATGTTGGCGACCATCTGCGGCGGCGGCACGACGATGGTCGAGACATCCTTGTCGGGATCGATGCCGCCGGCAGCCAGCCAGTAGCGCAGCCAGAGGTCGTGCGTTCCGCCCGGGAAGGTCATGGTGGCCTTGACCTCCTTGCCCGCGGCCTTCTTGGCGGCGAAGGCTTCCTTCAGCTTTGAGGCATCGAGGCCGACGCCGGTGGCGGCATATTCCTGGGCGACGGAAATGCCCTGGCAGTCGTAGTTGAGCCGGGCCACGATCGCCATCGGCAGCGGCTGTTTGTTCTGCGTCACCTTGCCGGTGTGCATCAAATAGGGCATCGGCGTCAGGATATGGGCACCGTCAATGCCGTTGGCTTCGCCGCCGAGCACCAGATTGTCGCGCGTTGCGCCCCACGAGGCCTGCTTGAGCACCTCGACATCGGGCATGCCGAATTTCTCGAACAGGCCTTTTTCCTTGGCAATCATCAGCGGTGCCGCATCGGTCAGCGCAATGAAGCCGAGCTTGGCGCCGGTGACTTCCGGCGCGGCGGGTGCCGCATAGGCCCCGGAGGGCAGCAGCGCACGCGCCGCCGCCAGCGTTGCCGCGGTGGCCGCGCTGATCCTCAGGAAATCGCGGCGGCTGATCGCCGGTTGGGCGGAATGGCTATTGGTGCGTTTCGTCATCGTCATCTCCGGTTGGGCGCGGCTTGGGATCGGCGCCGTCGATTGCGTGTTCGACCAAAACAAAAAGCCGCCAGCCAGGCCGCGCGCGTCCGTCATCCGGGATCGCGTGTTGACCTGAGCGGCAGCTTTGCCTGTAGCGCCCGCCATTGGACGCGTATTCCGTGACCCCGAGAAGAGTCTGCCTATTGCAATGCAGGAACCGTGCCAGTTTTCGGAATGGATGGCAAACATCAATGAGATCAATGACATACCACAATCGTCGGCGCGCCGGCCCGCTGGGCGCGCAAGCTAAGGATTGTTCATTAGCGCAGTTGCACGCACATTTTTTGTGCAGTGCACAAGAATGGCGCGGAAATGATCAGGCTTCGGCGCGCGCCAATTTCTGGCAGGCAATGTAGGCGTCGATCTCGTCGGGATCGAAGATTTGGCCATCGAAGAAACCGTCGGGACCGAGCACCAGGCTTGCCCCCGCCGAACCGACCGGAGTCGCGGCCTTCAGCGCGCCCTCGACCTTGGCATTGGCACCGGGAAGCGCCACGCCAAGCGGCTTCAACGCCGAGCGGTAGAGATCGGGGCGGTAGCAGTCGCGGGCAATAGCGAGGTTTTCCGGCGTGTGCGCGACATGCCCCCAGCGCACCATCTGCGTGTAGAACCACAGCGCATGGCTCTTCCACGGGAAGTTTGCCGCCTTGTCGAAAGGCAGAAAGAAATCGCCGACGCTCAGTTCGGCGCCGCCGCCGAGCGCAAGATGTCCGCTGAGGATCGGCATCTGCAGTGCCGGCTCAAGCCCGAGGAAGGCCGGCTGCGCCATCAGGGCCGCAAGTTCGCCGCGGTTTGCCGGATCCTGGCACCAGCGCGCCGCGTGATGAAGCGCGCGCAGCAAGGCTGAGAGCGCGTCCGGCTGTTTTTCCGCCCATGCCTTGCGCACGCCGACGACTTTCTCCGGGCTGGTCTTCCAGATGGCCGCCTTGACCGTGGCGATGTGGCCGGTGCCGGCGACGACGGAGGCGCTGTTCCAGGGTTCGCCGACGCAGTAGCCGTCGATCCTGCCGGCAGCGAGCGCGTCCGCCATGAAGGGGGGCGGCACGATGACGATTTCGATCTCATGCGACGGGTCGATGCCGCAGGCGGCGAGCCAGTAGCGCAGTTCGTAATTGTGCCCGGAGTGCGGATGGACGACGGCGAAGCGAAGCAGATCGCCACTGGCATTCGCCCGTTCACGAATCAGCGCCCCCAACGCCCTGCCGGCTCGTGCCGGATCGAGGTCGGGTCGGGCGCCGTGCGCGGCCATGCCCGCCCAGACGGCGTTCGAAACGGTGACGCAATTGCCGCCAAGGCCGAGTGAAAACGGCACGACCGTATCGGAGGCGAGCGGCGTCAGCCCCAGATTGCAGGCGATCGGCATCGGCCCCAGCATGTGCGCGAGATCGAAATGGCCGATGGCGATGCGGTCGCGGATGTTGGCCCAGGACGTTTCCCGGTTGAGCATCAGATCGATGCCTTCGCGCAGGGCGAAGCCGATTTCCTTCGCCGCGACAAGGACAGCGCTGTCGAAGAGCGGCATGAAGCCAGCATTGATCCGGTGCTCGGCCGCCATCGTCAACTCTCCTCGGGATCCAGAAGGCCTGCCGCCGTCACCAGGCTCTGGGCGATTTCGCCGATCTTGCGGTTCTGGTTCATGGCGGTCTTGCGCAGCAGCGTATAGGCCGCGTCCTCCGACAGGCCGCGCGACTTCATCAGTATGCCCTTGGCGCGATCGATCACCTTGCGGCTTTCCAATTCGCTGCGGGCCTCTTCCAGCTCGCGCGCCATGCGCGAAAACGCGTTGAAGCGGCTGATCGCCATGTCGAGGATCGGCTTGACCCGCTCCTGACGCAGGCCGTCGACAACATAGGCTGACACCCCGGCTTCCACCGCCGCTTCGATCGAAGCCTGGTCCGAGCGATCGACGAACATGGCGATCGGCCGCTTCACCACGCGCGACAGCTGGAACATGTTTTCGAGCATGTCGCGGTTGGGATTTTCGAGGTCGATGACGATCACGTCGGGTTCGATCTCGGCGATCCGCCGCGCAATGCCGGCGACGTCATGGATGACGGTGACCTGCTGGTGCCCGGCCTCCCGCAGCCCCGCTTCGATTATCGAAGCGCGGATGTGGTTTTCATCGATCACCAGGACAGTGAGGGATTTGCGGATCATGCCGCATTTTGCGCAGGCGAGACGATTGTGCAATGCGGCATGGCGAGATTCACGCAAACAAAGCCAGCGTTCAGGCGCCGCCTGAGGCATTGGACGCGACGGCCGCAGCGACCAACTTGACGCCGCGGGAGCCGGCACCAGCCTTCACCTTGAGCCGCACCGGCTTTGCCCTTCTGCTCTATGCCGTCGGCGACAACGAGGCGGATTTTGTTGGGCTGATCGTGCTGTTTGTGGCGGCGGCTTGTTTGCGGATTGTGGAGGAGAGATAGGGGGCGCGACACCACCAGCTGCTTTTGACCCGAAGCCGACCGTCGCAGACCAAATCCTGAATGGCTGCTTTTCACGCAGGCGGACTGGCCGCTTTTAGGTCCTTGGACCATCGATCCGGCCTCAGTTCGGATCTGCCGACGTTGCTTTCGACCGGTCCTGTGACCACCGCGGCTTCTACCGGATCGCCAGGGAAGCGAGGCAAGGCAGCGTCAAGTTCGAGCCAGAGATTAAGAAGAACGGAGCCATCGCCGCATAGGCGTCTGCCTCCGTGGGTATGGACGGATTCACTCATGCGCAATATGGATGGGGAGGCCTGCCGTGGCGCTCACATTTTCGCCGCGTCGCTGAGGCAGGTGACGTTCGTTCAATGACGCTGCGCAGGGCGGGTTGCCGCCCGCAGAAGTGTCGATATCAGGGGATCTGGTCGATGACCGACAACAAGCCAGACGTTACCAAGGATTGGCAAGCGACGCAGGGCCAGAAGTCCTCCGCCACGCGTCTTCGCCTTTTCGCCGCACTCTCGTGGATCGTCGCCATTGGCGGCGAGATCTACGGGATTATTCTGCTTCGCCAGAACAAGTTCGACCAGGGACACCTGCCGCTGATCATCGGCCTTCTGGTCGGCATCGCGATTTTCGCAATCGCCGGCAACTTGCTGTGGAAGGCGGCCAACAGGCACGATCCGGCCCGTGCATCCGACGCGGCCAGGTTCTTCTTCCAAAACCAGCTCGGCGCAATCATGACGCTGATTGCCTTCCTCCCGCTGGTTTTCCTGATCCTCACCGACAAAAACATGGATCCGCAGACCAAGAAGGTTGCCGGCGGCCTCGGCGCTGCGCTGGCCGTGCTCGCGACGGTCATGGGGATCAGTTTCAAACCCCCGTCGGTCGAACAGTACACCCAGGATATGAACGCATGCGCAGCCCAGATCAAGTCGGGGCAGCCCACCACCGCCTGTTCGCCCGATGTCGCCGCTCAGGCGCAGGCGATCGCGACGGACACCGCCGCGGTGGCGGCGGCGACGCGGGACGCGAGCCACCCCGCCGGTCAGGATGTCGTCTACTGGATCGCGCCCGAAAACGGAGCCGCGAAGTCCACCGAGCCGCATGTTTTCCACCTCTGCGCAGGCGTGAGTCCGCTGAAGGACAAGACCGTGAATAGTGGCTCCGTAACGGAGGCCTACGCACAGAACGCCGTCCGCATCACGAAGCAGATCGATATGGAACAGAAGCAGTGCGGGTTCACCCCCACAACCAGCACCAACTGAACCCGCCTGCGCTCGATCCCGTCCAGCCGTTGGTCTTGTCGAGAGGGATGGCGCGCAAGCGCAGGCTCAGTATTGACCCGCCGAAGCAACGCTAAATACCGGGATCGCCCGGCTGGCCATTATTGTCCAGCTGCAAACTTATCCGCGGCGGGCAATGACTGGGCGTCCTTACGCACGGCAGCTTCCGGCCTGAGCGCTTCGAATGGAGAATGACGTTAATGCGGCGCAAAGCAGACTTCACCCCGGCCTGATCCAGCGGCGCTTTCTCAGTGCGCCTGCCCCGCCGCTTCACCCCGCCAAGCTCCCCTGCTCCGCCTCCTCGGCATTCGGATCGCCCGGCGCCGTCGCCCAGGCCAGTTCCACCAGGGTCACCGTCCGCCGTCCGCCCCCGTCAAGCTGACACACGATCAGCCTCTGCTCCTCGATATAGGTCAGCAGGCGCCGTGCGCGGCGTAGCGAGTGCGAGCCGTAGGCACGGGCGATCGCGGCATCGCTTGGGCAGGGCCAGCCCTCCTTGGCGGCGCGGGCGATCATCATGAACACGCCTTGCATGTCCTCGGGCAGCAGCGAGGCGCGCGCCGAGACGTCCTGCCAGGCGTCGTTGCATGCCATGTCGGAGCCGAGCCCGGCGCGGGCGCGGGTCAGCATGCGGCGAAACTCCGGCAGGTCCGGCACGACCGCGGCGAGGCCCTCGATGCGGCAGCGGACCACGAACTCCTGATAGAGCACGCCGATGACGCGGAAGCCGGCATCGGGTTGCGCCAAGAGGCGGCTGATGGTGTCGGGACTGCGAGCAGCGCGGCATTCGCGGTCGGCTACGAAAGCGGGATGCCGAAGAGGCGAGAGGCAGAACCTTGGCCGCAGCATGAGCAGGCCGTGAGCAGCGATGAAGCCGGCAAAGGTCATCCTCAGGAGGCTAAGCGGTCGGCCGGAAATAGCCGATGTCGCGCTTGCCTTGCCGGGAAATATACCGTCCGTCAGGTCCCTCCATAGCGCCAATCATCGCGCACGTCCTCCCGATCAGCGCGAAAATCAGCGTGGAGCGATCTCCGCGACGAGATCGTTCGTCGTCTTGACCCCAGCCATGAAGCCGGCGGCATTGAATTCGTTCATGACGAAGAAAGCGCCGACGCCGCGTGTCGGTGCAATCGCAACATAGAGAAACATCCCTTGCAGGCCGCCGCTCTTCTGGAGGATGAGCGGGCGATGCTCGTTAGGGAGCATGATGACCCATCCGAGACCCATGGCGTCCATCGGCCCGCCGTCATCCAGCCCCATCACCGACGCGAGCCCGTCCCGGTACAAAAAAGCCGCGTGGTTCAAAAGGCGCAACTCGGCGTCGGCCGCGGAAGGCTTGTTGTCGACATGCCAGTTCATCCAGCGCAGCAGGTCATCCGCGGTCGAGTACAATCCACCGGCGCACTCCATGGCTGTGCTCGTCGGCACGATTGGCATGGGGCTGCCGTCGAAGTTATGGCCCTGCATCAGGCGCGGCTCGTCCTCCGGTCTTGGGTTGAAAACCGTGTCTTTCATGCCGAGGGGATCGAGGACACGCTCTCGAAGGACCTCGGCATAAGGCTTTCCAGAGACATTAGCGAGCGCCGCTCCGAGGAGGTCGTATCCGAAGTTCGAATAGAGAACGGCGGTGCCCGGCGCGAACAGCAGCGGATTGTCCTTGAGGGCGGCAATCTGCGCCTCTTTGGTGTTCGTAGAGAAAGGGTCTGAGGGGGGCGCCTCGGCCACTGGCACCTCCCGCGGAAGGCCGGAAGCTTGCGCGACGAGATCGATCAGGCGGAGGGCGCGGCCGTCCTTCTCCGGGAGCGTGACGTCCCAGCCAAGGCGATCCTGCAGCCGGTCGGTGAGTTGTACCTTGCCGTCGATCGCCAGCGAGGAAAGCACACCGCCGCAGAACACTTTGCTCACGGACGCGATGCGGAACATTGTGTCGCCGTCGGGCACTTTTTCACTCCCGTCGGCAATCTTGCCGAAACCGGCCAAGGCCGTCTCGCCGTTGCGCACGGCGCCGAAGATCAGGCCAGGCACCTTGGTGGAGAGATACAGGATCGTACCGTTGAACTGCACCGCTTCCGTCAGCAGCTTGTCCTCGGCATGTCCATAAGAGGGAAGCGTGACGGCTGCGATTGCCGTCAAAGCGATGGCCATAAGTCGGCGCGATCGAGACAAACGCATTGCCAAAATCCTTTGATAAAGCTGCAGAATAAAATCTTCGGAAAAAGGGCCGCCGCGTAGTATCTTACCATCTCTCCAGAAGCAGGAGATGTCAACAGAATGAACCGAAGGGGTAATCGGCGGAGGTAGCGTAGGTTCGGCGGATATTTGCGCTACAGTCCTGCCGTATTTCTTGTCTTCGTCAGTTGATCGCGGCTGATCTCTTCATTGGCAAACCGACCCGCTGGTAACTTAGAAGATATGTAAAGCGCCGTCGGCAAGAGGGAGTGCTGTAGCGTCGAACAACTTACAATAGCGGATCTGCGTCGCGCCAATCGTCGTCGTATGATGAAGACCGCGCTCGGCCGCCGCCTCACCCCACCGCACTCCGCTGCTCCGCCTCCACCGCATTCGGATCGCCCGGCGCCGTCGCCCAGGCCAGCTCCACGAGCGTCACCGTCCGCCGTCCGCCCCCGTCAAGCTGACACACGATCAGCCTCTGCTCCTCGATATAGGTCAGCAGGCGCCGTGCGCGGCGTAGCGAGTGCGAGCCGTAGGCGCGGGCGATCGCGGCGTCGCTCGGGCAGGGCCAGCCTTCCTTCGCCGCGCGGGCGATCATCATGAAGACGCCTTGCATGTCCTCGGGCAGCAGCGAGGCGCGCGCCGAGACGTCCTGCCAGGCATCGTCGCCTATCATGTCGGAGCCGAGCCCGGCGCGGGCGCGCGTCAGCATGCGGCGGAACTCCGGCAGGTCCGGCACGACCGAGGCGAGGCCTTCTATGCGGCAGCGGACGACGAACTCCTGATAGAGCACGCCGATGACGCGGAAGCCGGCATCGGGCTGCGCCAGCACGGCGCGCAGCACCCGGTCGACGCGCTCGCGCCGCTCCGCCAGATCCTCGGCGCTGATCGGCGGCTCCACCGGTTCGGGGCGGATTTCCAGCGCCGCCGATTTCGCCGCCATCAGCTGATCGAGCAGGTCCGGCGAGGAGCGGCGCTGCGGCCGGACGGTTTCCGGCGGCGGGGCCGCCAGGATGATCGCGCGGGCATCCTCCAGCGCCGATTCCGGCAGCGGCATCAGGCGCGGGGTCGCGTTGCGCGGACTCGTATCGGTCGGGCCGATGCGCAGACCGAGCGGACGGCGCGACAGCGCCGGGCCGAGCGCCATGAACTGCCCGCGCTCGAGGTCGCGAAAAGCCTCCGCCTGGCGCCGCTCCATGCCGAGAAGATCGGCGGCGCGCGCCATGTCGATGTCCAGAAAAGTCCGGCCCATGAGGAAATTGGAAGCCTCGGCGGCGACGTTCTTGGCGAGCTTGGCCAGCCGCTGGGTGGCGATGATGCCGGCCAGCCCGCGCTTGCGGCCACGGCACATCAAATTGGTCATGGCGCCGAGCGAGAGTTTGCGCGCCTCGTCGGAAACCTCGCCGGCAACTGCCGGCGCGAACAGCTGCGCCTCGTCTACCACCACCAGCATCGGATACCAGTGGTCGCGGGCGACCTCGAACAGCCCGCCGAGAAAGGCGGCGGCGCGCCGCATCTGGTTCTCGGCGTCGAGCCCTTCGAGATTGAGCACCGTGGAGACGCGGTGGATGCGCGCCCGCTCGCCGGCGCTCTGCAGGCCGCGCTCGGTATGCTCCTCGGCATCGATCACCAGATGGCCGAAACGGTCGCCAAGCGTGACGAAGTCGCCTTCGGGATCGATGATGGTCTGCTGTACCCAGGGCGCACTCTGCTCCAAGAGCCGGCGCAGCAGATGGGATTTGCCGGAACCCGAATTGCCCTGCACCAGAAGCCGCGTCGCCAGCAGTTCCTCAAGATCCAGCGCCGCCGGGGCGCCCGCGCTCGTCTGGCCGATCTCGATCGCAACGGTCATGTCCGACTCTCCTTGGGGAGAGGGCTTATCAACCGCATCACAGCCCGTCGAGCACGCCATGGCCGGCGCTCCGTGTTGCGCACAGGCTGGATGCTGCTAGGGTCAAAGATACGAAACGTACCGTTTCGATTCGAGACTGCCGCTAAGGGGTGGATTCCTGTCCTTGGCATCGGCAACCGGATCAAACCGATCGCCCAAAGCCTTCATTGACGCGATGGAGATCGAGCGGCCGAAGCCGGTTTTTTGCGGACATTTGCCCGCTCCTCCAGGTCTCGCCAGAAGCCAAGCACTGTCGCGACGATCGCTTCCGGCGCGTCCTCCTGCATAAGATGCTTCGCGTTCGGCACGACATGGAAGGAAGCACTCGAAATGCGGCGCGCGAGCTCGCGACCGTCATCGATGGGAATCCACTGGTCGTCCTCGCCCCACAGGATGGCAACGGGGCAACGAATCTCGCCGTAGCGCCACTCGACCTCTTGCGAGTATTTGTCATCCATCTGAGCGACCTGGCGCCAGAAAGCTTTTTGACCTTCGGCTCCCAGCCACGGCGCGAGGTAGAGCGCCATCTCTTCCTCGCGCAGCGCATTCGCTACGGCGGCGCCGATGTAGGCGCGCAGGATTGCTTC
This sequence comes from Mesorhizobium sp. M1163, assembly GCF_040318415.1. Classification (NCBI taxonomy): domain Bacteria; kingdom Pseudomonadati; phylum Pseudomonadota; class Alphaproteobacteria; order Hyphomicrobiales; family Phyllobacteriaceae; genus Mesorhizobium; species Mesorhizobium sp. M1163. The sequence continues at coordinate 90,702 of NZ_JAMYMF010000027.1, forward strand.
ATGAATGTAGTGCGGAAGGCCGGAAAAGACCGCCTCGTGTTTCTTGGCGGCCTGAACAAGTGGTGAGCCTTGCGGGCTGATTGCGACCGGATCGATCAGCACCAGCGACCGATAGTCGAGCCCATTGAGCAAATGACCGCGTAACGCTGTTGAGCCGCCGAAATCATGCGCGACGACATCGGGGGCACGCAGGCCCCAATGATCGTAAAGGGCCGCGAAAAGCTCGTTCTGAATGCCACGAGACACGTCGCTATCGGGTTTATCAGATAGACCATAGCCGAGCATGTCAAAGCAATAGATTCGCCTCTGTTGGCCGAGCAAAGGCGCAATTCTACGCCATGCCGACGATGAGAAAGGCGTGCCATGCAGCAATACCGCGGGTGAGCCCTCGCCCATCGCGCCCCAGGCGATCGAGTTCCCTTGAAAGGTGAAGCGTTCAGGAAGAGGCCAGTCCGCTGTCGCCATCAGTCTCTCCTCCGATCCTAACGCAGCCAGCGACCTATCCAACGACAACCTGTACGTCAGGTTCCAATGGTCCGCTTCTTCGCCGGCTGGGCCTGCTTGGCCCTCTGCGCGCCGGTGCGCGCAGCCGCTGCAAGAATGCTCTCCATCAGGTCCTTTTCGCGCAGCGGTTTGCCGAGCAGCGGCACGTCGGGGGGCCGGTCGGCGATCGCGTCGGCGTCGGCATATCCGGTTATCATCACCGCCGGCCAATCAGACCGCAGATTGCGGGCGAACCGAATGACCTCCAGGCCCGAGACGAGCGGCATGGCAAAATCGGTAACGATGACGTCGAAATCGTACGGTGCCCGTTCGATCATCGCCAGCGCTTCCGCGCCGCCCCCGGCACAGGTCACCGCAAAGCCGTGTTGGCGAAGCGATTGCGCCGTCAGTTCCCGCAGTACATTGCTGTCGTCGATCAGCAGGACCGATGGATAGTCCTCGCCGGCATTCCCGACGGTGTCGTCGGCATCGGACTTCTCGGCGATTTCCACCGGGCGCTCGATTGAACGCGGCAGCCAGAGCTGAACGGATGTTCCACTGCCGACGGCGCTCTCGATCCGGAGCGTGCCGCCCGATTGCTTGACGAAGCCATGCACCGTGCTCAGGCCGAGGCCAGTGCCCTTGCCGACCGGTTTTGTGGTGAAGAACGGTTCGACGACCTTGGCGAGAATGCCGGCCGGTATGCCCGACCCCGTGTCCTTGACGGTGACCACGACATAATCGCCCGCGGAAATGTCCTCGGCTGCACTGCCTAGCGTTCGATTTTGCGCCTCCACGATTATCGTGCCGCCGGACGGCATGGCATCGCGCGCGTTGAAGACCAGGTTCATCAGCGCGAGCTCCAGCTGGCTGGCGTCGACATGCGCCGGCCACACAGTGTCGTCGACAAGCCAATCGAAACGGATCAGGCCTCCCAAGACCGGGGCGACCAACCCGTTCATGGTGTCGCCGAGCGCGGCGAGGCGCACGGCCTGCGGCCTCAGTGTCTGGCGGCGCGAGAAGGCAAGCATGCGGTTGACGAGCTCGGCGCCTTGTTTTGCCGACCGGCGTGTCAGTTCCAGAACCTGCCTGGCCTGTCCGTCGAACTCGGCGTGGCGCTCGAGCAATCCCAATCCGCTGAGAATGGCGGCAAGCAGATTGTTGAAATCATGCGCCAGTCCGCCGGTAAGCTTGCCGATCGCGTCGAGGCGCTGCGATTGCAGCAGCTGGTTCTCAAGCTCGCGCCGCTCGGTAATGTCCAGCAATGTGCCGAGGATCTCGGGCTTTTGGCCGTCGGAGCCGTTCGACAGGACGCCCTGGTCGAGAAAAATCCGGTAATTGCCGTCGGCGCATTGCCAGCGGAATTCGCAGGTGTAGGAGCCGGTGGCCTTGGCCGCGAGCAGGGCTTGCCTCACTCTCGGCAGATCGTGGGGATGAACGCGGCTCAGGCCGAAGCCCGGATCGGAGGTCAGCCGTTCGGCAGGAAAGCCGGTCAGGCGTTCGACCCCTTCGGTGACAAAGCTGGCGCCGAACGGCGGCTCCGCCGCCCGCGCATGAAAGCAGACCGGAAGAGAGCTCAAAATTGCATGCTGCCGCTCTTGGGCGCTGCGCAGCGCCCGCTCGGCCTCGAGCTTCCCCTTCTGCGCCTGCAGTGCCTGGGCCAGCAGCCCTTGCTCGGCAGCCGCCTTTTGCTGGATTTCGAGCGTCTTCTCATGAAGTTCGACGAACACGGCGACCTTGGAACGCAGCATGGCCGGGTCGAAGGGCTTGAACACGTAATCCACCGCGCCTGCGTCATAGCCACGCAGCATGTGGGCGTCTTCCTTGTTGATAGCGGTGAGAAAGATTATCGGCGTTCGCCTGGATTGCTCGCGCTGGCGGATCAATCCCGCCGTCTCGTAGCCATCCAGCCGGGGCATCAGCACATCCATCAGGATGACGGCGAAATCCTCCTTCAGCAGAGCGCGCAGCGCCTCTTCGCCCGACTGCACGCAGACGACATCGCCGATAGGGGCCAGAACCTCGCCGATCGCCAGCAGATTGCGCTCGTCGTCATCCACGGCCAGGATGCGCGCCTTTGCCGGCCCCACGGCCGGGGCCACAACCTCCGGCTTCCTTGCTCCGTGCCTCGACAGTTTCTGCATCGAGCGGCCGTCAGTTCACTGCCATGAGCGTCTTTTCCGGACCATGGACACGGGATCGCGAGCGGCCGATCCAGACACGCAGCAACGCCAGCAGCAGATCGAGGTCGACAGGCTTGGCGATATAGTCGGAGGCGCCGGCGTCGAGGCACTTCTGCCGGTCGCCCTTCATTGCCTTGGCGGTAACCGAGATCAGCGGGATATGGGCGATCGCCGACATGCCGCGGATCTGCCGCATCGTCTCGTAGCCATCCATCTCCGGCATCATGATGTCGATCAATGCGGCGTCGATATCCGGGCTCTGCTCCAGAAGCGCAATACCTTCCCTACCGCGCTCCGCGTGCAGCACCTGGATGTCATAGGTCTCGAGAACGCTGGTGAGCGAATAGATGTTGCGGATGTCGTCGTCGACGATGAGGACCTTTGCGCCGGCGAGGTCGAATTTGTCCGGCTGTTCGGCTGCCGAACTTTCGTGGCCTCGCCCCGGGAGCGTTGCGGACATCAGGAGAGCCAGCTGCGCGAAATTCTCCGCCCGCGGAACATCCGCCAATGCCGGATGCAAGGCGAGCGACTGTTGCAGCGCTTCCGGATGCGGCGCGAAGAACAACAGTCGCGACACGGACTGCCCGAACAGGACGGCAATTTCATCCAGCATCTGGGCGTTGTCCTTGGCCGAGCGGCCAAAGCCGAGCACAACGGCATCATAGCCGGCGATGCCGATGTCGTCGGCATTCGCCGCGACGCGGCCGATCGCGGTGACCGAGGTGACGCCGTCGCGGATCGCCTCGATCAACGAGAGACGGCGCTCGGGATCGGTATCGGCAATGAGGACGCGGCGCTGGACGCGGAGCTTTCTGGAGTGAATGTCCTGGAAGACCTTCATCAGTTCGTCCGACGACACGGGCTTGGTTGAAATGCTGGATGCACCCTTGCGGGCAAGCACCTCGATATCTTCGGCGCCCGAAATGACGTGGACGGGAATGTCCTTGGTTTTCGGGTCATGGCGAAGCAGATCGAACAACACCCAGCCGTCGATATCCGACAGTCCGAGATCCAGCGTGATCGCGTCGGGAACCAGCTTGCGCGCCAAAGCCAGCGTGCCGGAGCCAGCGGTCGACAGGACGCCCTTCAGCCCGGCCGAACGCGCGAGGCCGAGCAGCAAACCGCCGAAGGTCGGGTCGTCCTCGACGATCAGCACGACCCGATCTTCCGGTGAGATCGTATCGCGATCATCGAGCAATTCGGAAGATGGCGGGCTCGGCTGCGCCGTCGATGCGGCCACTTCGGTCGCCGGCAGCAACGCCGATTGCGTTGCCAAGGCCATCCGAGGTCCGTCGAACGGGATGACCAGCGTGAACGTCGAACCCGTGCCCGGCGTGCTCTCGACCCGCAATTCGCCGCCGATCAGCCGGGCGATCTCCCGGCTGATCGAGAGCCCAAGCCCGGTGCCGCCATATTTGCGACTGGTGGTGCCGTCGGCCTGCTGGAAGGCCTCGAAAATCAGCTTCTGCTTGTCTTGCGGAATACCGATGCCCGTATCGGTAACCGCGATCGCGAGCGCTTCCATCGGTTGCACCGAGCCGTTGTGACGGCCAGTCTTTTCGGCCCAGAAATTCAAGCTGACTTCGCCTTCGGAGGTGAATTTGAACGCGTTCGACAAAAGGTTGAGCACGATCTGCTGCAAGCGCTTCTCGTCGGTGCGGACCGTCTCCGGAAGCTCGGGGTCGACATTGATGGTGAAGCCAAGTCCCTTGTCGGTCGCCAGTTGCCGGAAGGTTCGCTCCATATGCTGGCGAAGATGCACCACCGGCATGTCGTTGATGTCGATCGAGACGGTGCCCGATTCGATCTTCGACAGATCGAGGATATCGTTGATGAGGCTCAGAAGGTCGGTGCCGGCCGAGTTGATGGTGCGCGCGAACTCGACCTGCTTGTCGTTGAGATTGCCTTGCTGGTTGGTTGCGAGCAGGTTTGAAAGGATGAGCAGCGAGTTCAGCGGCGTACGCAGTTCGTGGCTCATATTGGCGAGGAATTCCGACTTGTATTTCGAGGTAAGCGCCAGCTGCTCGGCCTTCTCCTCCAGCGCACGGCGCGCCATCTCGATTTCGAGGTTCTTGTTCTCCACCTGCTTCTTTTCGTTCTCGAGCAACTGCGCCTTTTCCTGCAGCTCCTCGTTGGTGGCGTGCAGCTCTTCCTGCTTTTTGGTCAGCTCGGTCTGACGCGCCTGCAGCTCCGAAGTCAGCAGCTGCGACTGCTTGAGCAGGCCTTCGGTGCGCATGGTGGCGGCGATGGTGTTGAGAACGATGCCGACGGATTCCATCAGTTGGTTCAGGAACGACTGGTGCGTGTCGCGGAATTCGCTGAACGAGGCGAGTTCGATGACGGCCTTCACCTCGTCTTCGAACAGAGCCGGAAGAATGATCACGTTCGCTGGCGCGGCATTGCCAAGGCCGGACGTGACGCGCAGGAAATTCGGCGGCACATTGTCCAGCATGATGGCGCGCTTGTCGGCGGCACTTTGCCCGACAAGGCCTTCGCGCAGATCGAGACGTTGCTTGATCTCCGCCTTGCTTTCGGCGCCATAGGAGGCGGCGAGTTCCAGATAGAATTCATCCTCGTCGCGGTTGGTCACGTAGAACACGCCATATTGCGCATTCACCAGCGGCGCGAGTTCGGACATGATGAGACGCGAGACCGTTGCCAGGTCGCGCTCGCCCTGCAGCATGCGCGAGAACCGGGCGAGATTGGTCTTCAGCCAGTCCTGCTCGGCATTCTTCAGCGTCTGGTCCTTCAGATTGCGGATCATCTCGTTGATGTTGTCCTTCAGCGCCGCGACCTCGCCGGAGGCCTGGACGCTGATCGAGCGGGTCAAATCGCCCTTGGTCACCGCAGTCGACACTTCGGCGATGGCGCGCACCTGGGTGGTCAGGTTGGCCGCAAGCTGATTGACGTTGTCGGTCAGGTCGCGCCAAAGGCCGGCGGCGCCGGGCACGCGGGCCTGGCCGCCGAGCTTGCCTTCGATGCCCACCTCGCGGGCGACGTTAGTCACCTGATCGGCGAAGGTCGCCAACGTCTCGATCATGCCGTTGATGGTGTCGGCGAGCGAGGCGATCTCGCCCTTGGCATCGACCGTCAGCTTGCGCTTGAGATTGCCTTGCGCGACCGCGGTCACGACATCGGCGATGCCGCGCACCTGGTTGGTCAGGTTCGTCGCCATCAGGTTGACGTTGTCGGTCAGGTCCTTCCAGGTGCCGGCGACGCCCTCGACCCGTGCCTGGCCGCCGAGCTTGCCCTCGGTGCCGACCTCGCGGGCGACACGCGTCACTTCGCCGGCAAAGGAGTTCAGCTGGTCGACCATGGTGTTGATGGTCGATTTCAGCTCCAGGATCTCGCCCTTGACGTCGACCGTGATCTTCTTCGACAGGTCGCCGCGCGCCACAGCCGTCGTCACCTCGGCGATGTTGCGGACCTGGCCGGTCAGGTTCTCGGCCATTGAATTCACATTGTCGGTCAGATCTTTCCAGGTGCCGGCAACGCCGCGCACCTGCGCCTGACCCCCGAGCTTGCCCTCGGTGCCGACCTCGCGCGCCACGCGCGTCACTTCCGAGGCAAAGGAATTCAGCTGGTCGACCATCGTATTGATGGTGTCCTTCAGCTCGAGGATCTCGCCGCGCACGTCGACCGTGATCTTCTTCGACAGATCGCCAAGCGCCACCGCAGTCGTCACCTCGGCGATGTTGCGCACCTGCCCGGTCAGGTTGGCGGCCATCGCATTGACGTTGTCGGTCAGGTCCTTCCAGGTGCCGGCAACGCCGCGCACCTGCGCCTGGCCGCCGAGCTTGCCGTCGGAACCGACTTCGCGCGCCACGCGCGTCACCTCGGAGGCGAAGGAATTCAGCTGGTCGACCATCGTGTTGATGACGTCCTTGATCTGCAGGATCTCGCCCAATGCATCGACCGTGATCTTCTGGGTGAGGTCGCCGGTCGCAATTGCCGTCGCCACCTTGGACACGTCGCGCAACTGCACGGTCAGATTGCCGGCCATGGCATTGACGTTGTCGGTCAAATCTTTCCAGGTGCCGCCGACACCCTCGACATGCGCCTGGCCGCCGAGCTTGCCTTCCGATCCCACTTCGCGCGCCACACGCGTCACTTCGGAGGCGAAGGAGTTCAGCTGGTCGACCATCGTGTTGACGGTGTCCTTGAGCTCCAGGATTTCGCCCTTGACGTCGACGGTGATCTTCTTCGACAGGTCGCCGCGGGCCACGGCGGTCGTCACCTCGGCAATGTTGCGCACCTGGCCGGTCAGGTTGGCGGCCATCAGGTTGACGTTGTCGGTCAGATCCTTCCAGGTGCCGCCGACGCCCTTCACCTCGGCCTGGCCGCCGAGCTTGCCTTCGGTGCCGACCTCGCGGGCCACACGCGTCACTTCCGAGGCGAAGGAGTTCAATTGGTCGACCATCGTGTTGATGGTGTCCTTGAGCTCGAGGATTTCGCCTTGCACGGCGACGGTGATCTTCTTCGACAAGTCGCCCGAAGCAACCGCGGTCGTCACCTCGGCGATGTTGCGGACCTGGCCGGTCAGGTTCTCGGCCATCGAATTGACGTTGTCGGTCAAGTCCTTCCAGGTGCCGGCAACGCCGCGCACCTGCGCCTGGCCGCCGAGCTTGCCCTCGGTGCCGACTTCCCGGGCGACGCGCGTCACTTCGCCGGCAAATGAGTTCAGCTGGTCGACCATGGTGTTGATGGTTGATTTCAGCTCGAGGATCTCGCCCTTGACGTCGACCGTGATTTTTTTCGACAGGTCGCCAAGCGCCACAGCCGTGGTCACCTCGGCGATATTGCGCACCTGGCCTGTCAGGTTTTCGGCCATCAGGTTGACGTTGTCGGTCAGGTCCTTCCAGGTGCCGCCGACACCTTCGACGCGCGCCTGGCCGCCGAGCTTGCCTTCTGTACCGACCTCGCGCGCAACGCGCGTCACTTCCGAGGCGAAGGAATTGAGCTGGTCGACCATCGTGTTGATGGTGTTCTTGAGCTCGAGGATTTCGCCCTTCACATCGACGGTGATCTTCTTCGACAGGTCGCCGGAAGCGACGGCGGTCGTCACCTCGGCGATGTTGCGCACCTGCCCGGTCAGGTTCGTCGCCATGGCGTTGACGTTGTCGGTCAGGTCCTTCCAGGTCCCGGCCACACCTTTCACGCGGGCCTGGCCGCCGAGCTTGCCTTCGGTGCCGACCTCGCGCGCCACGCGCGTCACCTCCGAGGCGAAGGAGGCCAGTTGCCCGACCATGGTGTTGACGATCTTGCCGATGCGCAGGAATTCGCCGCGCAACTGCCGGCCGTCGATTTCGACCATCATCGTCTGCGACAGGTCGCCTTTGGCGACCGCGCCGATGACGCGCGCCACTTCGGCCGTCGGCTGAACCATGTCCTCGATCAGATCGTTGACGGAACGGACGCTCGATTCCCAACTGCCGGTGGCGTTGCGGACACGGCCGCGTTCGCCGATCCGGCCATCCTTGCCGACGACCTTGCTGAGGCGTTCGAACTCGCGCGTGACCTGATCGTTGAGTTCTACGATTTCGTTGAAGGTGTCGGCGATCTCGGAATCGAGGCCGGTGTAGACATTATCGATGCGAACGGAGAAATCACCGCTCCGAAAAGCCTTCAGCGCGTTCAGTATTTGACGGTGGTCCAATTGCCTTGTGGATGCAAGCACGCTCACAGCGCCCCTCCCAGCTCACGGATTTCTTGAATGTCCTGGTGAAACTGTCCCCTGCGGCCAACACAACTCCCCGCAAGCGCAACAACGCGGTATGTTCGATTTGGTTCCAAAGGAAGTTGCCGCTATGCGGCAGAAATTTCGCCGCCGCATTTCATGAAACGACGAGCAACAAAGATCCATAGTATTGTATCGATCACTATTTCTGTCGAACGGAACATCTCGGAAAAACTCTCGTTGGTACAGATCGCGATAGAGCGATGCAACTCGATGGAGACACTAAGATGATGAAAATTCTCTCTGCATCCCTACTTGCTATCGGCCTGGCCACATCTGCCATGGCACAATCGACCGGCTCGGGAACCAGCGGAACTGGCACGGGCGGAAAATACCGGCGCCGATATGGGCACCTCCGGCGGCAACACCGGCACCGGTAGCGCAACCACGCCGAATACGATCGATCCGAACGCAACGAACGCCACGCAAGGAAACGGCATGGATGACCGCTGCAAGGATACGGCAGGCAACGATACCGACAACAACACCCCCAGCGGCGCTATGACGTCGGATATGCAGAACTGCAACAAGTAACGGAGTTTTGCTCAGCCGTCGTTTCAGGCCGCCACCTAGTCCAAACCCGGTGCTCGCGGTTCAAACCACAAATCAGGCCTGCTGAGACATGTGCTGACCGGGCACGGGCTCACCATATTTGGCGAGCCCAGGCCGACGGTCGATCACACTAGTCTCAGCTAGGTTCCGCGATAGGCGGCGGCCAGCCCGGGACGGGCGGCCGCTCTGCTGATGATTTCGGTAGGTAGAACTGGTGGAGCCAATCGGAATCGAACCGACGACCTCTTGAATGCCATTCAAGCGCTCTCCCAACTGAGCTATGGCCCCACTCCGGCAGTCCGCCGGCGCCGTTTCGGCGAAGAGATCCGGCGCGGGTTGAGACCGCGCCGTTAGTGCAGGCGGCTTCTAACCCCGCCTTCAGTCAATATCAAGCCTTCAAGAACCGCTTTTTCTAGGCGGGGGCTGCGAAAGCCGGCGAATGCGGTTCGCTCAGACTTCGTCGTCGTCTTCGCCGACGCCGATCATGTCGGCAACGTCGTCGTCTTCTTCCTCCTCGTCGGCAAGGAACGTGTCATCCTCGTCATCGCCAAGGTCAACGTCGTCCTCGTCATCGCCGAGATCGGGAAGCTCGTCGGCCTTCGCGTCCTCGTCCGCCTCTTCGAGAGAGACGACCTCGACGCCCTCTTCCTCCTCGGCGTCCACTTCCTTCTCGGCAACTTCCTCTTCCTCCTCGAGGGCGGCTATCTTGCCTTCCTCGAAATAGGAGCGCGGATAGCTCTTGCCCGTGTAAGGCGAGACGATCGGGTCCTTGTTCAAGTCATAGAATTTTCGACCCGTCTCCGGGTCGATGCGTTTGGTGCCAAGTTCGGGTTTTGCCACAGCAAGCCTCGTCGATGAAAGTTTGGTCCCCTTAACCAGAGTTTACGGCGCTGTCAAAGCGAAAAGCCGGCGTCCCAAAAAGCTTGAATTCGAAGGCCTTCGTACCAAGGGGATGACCATCTCGATCCGCCATGATAGGAGACCGCGCAAACCACAAGAAAATGGCCGGCCGCCGGCGTTTCCAGGAAAGAACCATGTCGCACACTGCCGCCCCGAAGCAGGCCACCGCCCGAAAATCATCTGGTCTTTCCGGCGCGGCACGGGTGCCGGGCGACAAGTCGATCTCGCACCGTTCCTTCATGTTTGGCGGGCTGGCCTCCGGCGAAACCCGCATCACCGGACTACTGGAAGGCGAGGACGTGATGCGTACGGGCGCTGCCATGAAGGCGATGGGCGCTCATATCGAGAAGCATGGCACTGAGTGGGTGATCCGCGGAACCGGCAATGGCGCGCTGCTGCAACCGGAGGGCCTGCTCGATTTCGGCAATGCCGGCACGGGCTCCCGCCTCACCATGGGCCTGGTCGGCACCTATGACATGGAAACCACCTTCATCGGCGACGCCTCGCTGTCCGGCCGGCCGATGGGCCGCGTGCTCGAACCGCTTCGCCAGATGGGCGTGCAGGTGCTGAAGGCGACACCCGGCGACCGCATGCCGATCACGCTGCGCGGGCCCAAGCACGCCGCGCCGATCACCTACCGCGTGCCGATGGCCTCGGCACAGGTCAAGTCGGCGGTGCTGCTGGCGGGGCTGAACACGCCGGGCATCACCACCGTCATCGAGCCGGTGATGACGCGCGACCACACCGAAAAGATGCTCAAGGGGTTCGGCGCCAATCTGTCGGTCGAGACCGACGAGCGCGGCGTGCGCCACATTTTCATCGAAGGCCAGGGCAAGCTCACCGGCCAGACCATCGCGGTGCCTGGCGACCCCTCCTCGGCCGGCTTTCCGCTGGTGGCGGCGCTGATCGTGCCGGGCTCGGACATCACCATCGAAAACGTGCTGATGAACCCGACGCGCACGGGCCTTCTTTTGACGCTGCAGGAAATGGGCGCCTGGATCGACATAATCGATCCGCGCAACGAAGGCGGCGAGGACGTCGCCGACCTGCGCGTACGCTATTCCGAACTGAAAGGCGTCACCGTGCCGCCCGAACGGGCGCCGACCATGATCGACGAGTATCCGGTGCTTGCCGTGGCGGCGAGCTTTGCCGAGGGCGAAACGCTGATGCTCGGGCTTGAAGAACTGCGGGTGAAGGAATCCGACCGGCTGTCGGCGGTCGCCAACGGGCTGAAGCTCAACGGCGTCGATTGCAGCGAGGGCGAGGCCACGCTGGCCGTGCGCGGAAAACCTGGCGGCAAGGGCCTCGGCCAACACCCCAACGGACAGGGCACCATCGTCCAGACCCATCTCGACCACCGCATAGCCATGAGTTTTCTGGTAATGGGGCTGGCGACGGAAAAGCCCGTGACCATCGATGATCAAGCGATGATCGCGACAAGTTTTCCGGAATTCATGGGCCTGATGAAGGGGCTCGGTGCGGCGATCGAGTGAGATACTTTTACGTTTATTGGAAACATAGCATACCGGAGGAGCCGTCCCATCTCTGGTATGAAGTTGCCGACGACATTTCCAGAACCGGACTATAGAGTTCTATGCCGATGGCTCCGTGGGTTTTGCCATTCGCGGCGCTGCCCTCGACGGGTCGGAGGATATTGAGATCGGGGGCACCAGAAATTCCGTAGAAGGCTTTCCCGATCTCACAGAGATCAATTCCGACAATCAGTTCGAGGCCTCGGAGGTCAACGCGGTTGACTTCGAGCGCCGATGGAGTGAGGCACTTGCATCGAGGTTTCGAATGACGACAGGCTTCACCATCGCCATCGACGGCCCTGCAGGCGCTGGAAAGGGCACCCTTGCCCGACGGCTCGCCGATCACTACCGGCTAAACCTGCTCGACACCGGCCTCACCTATCGCGCGGTGGCGCATTCGCTGCTCCGGCTCGGCATGCCGCTCGACAATGTCTCGGCCGCTGAAACCGCGGCTCGTCAGGTCGATCTGGCAAAGCTCGACCGCGCCGTGCTTTCGGCACACGCCGTCGGAGAGGCTGCCTCGAAAGTGGCTGTCATCCCGTCGGTGCGGCGCATCCTGGTCGACAAGCAGCGCGACTTTGCAAAAACCCCGCCGGGCGCGGTGCTCGACGGCCGCGACATCGGCACTGTCGTCTGTCCCGATGCCGACGTAAAACTCTATGTCACGGCCAGTGCCGAGGTGCGGGCAAAGCGGCGGCTGGACGAAATCGAGAGCATCGGCGGCACTGCCAATTTCGATGAAATCCTTGCCGATATCGTGCGTCGCGACGAGCGCGACATGGGCCGCATGGACTCGCCCTTGAAACCGGCAGCCGATGCGCACTTGCTCGACACGTCGGAAATGGCTATAGAAGCCGCGTTTCTGGCAGCTCGGGCGATCATCGATGACGTCCTGGCCAAGAGAAACGAAGCCTGAGCCGGGTTTTCCTGCCGCCGCCGATTGCCGGCGACAAAAAGAATTCCCATATCGGGCATGAACCAGCCTGCCAGCATTCTTCATGCGCCGGAATTGCCGCCCAAAGGCGGCCAGGGCTTTTTGCCCGGAACGCCGGCAGGCCAACGCAACGCTAACCCACGGCGCCCGCCCCGCGACAGATTGCGGGGCATTCCAGGAGAAACTATGTCAGTTGCAAATCCCACTCGCGATGATTTCGCGAGCCTGCTCGAAGAATCATTTTCCGCCGGCCATTCCGGCGAAGGCCAGGTCGTCAAGGGCATCATCACCGCCATTGAGAAGGACATGGCCATCATCGACGTCGGCCTCAAGGTCGAAGGCCGCGTGCCGCTGAAGGAATTCGGCGTCAAGGGTAAGGACACGACGCTCAAGGTCGGCGACACGGTCGAGGTCTATGTCGAGCGTATCGAGAACGCGCTTGGCGAAGCCATGCTGTCGCGTGAAAAGGCCCGCCGCGAAGAGAGCTGGGTCCGTCTCGAAGAGAAGTTCACCAAGGGCGAACGCGTCGAAGGCGTCATCTTCAACCAGGTCAAGGGCGGCTTCACCGTCGACCTCGACGGTGCCGTGGCTTTCCTGCCGCGCAGCCAGGTCGATATCCGCCCTATCCGCGACGTCTCGCCGCTGATGCACAACCCGCAGCCCTTCGAGATCCTCAAGATGGATCGCCGCCGCGGCAACATCGTGGTGTCGCGCCGCACCGTACTCGAGGAAAGCCGCGCCGAACAGCGTTCGGAAATCGTGCAGAACCTCGAAGAAGGCCAGGTGGTCGAAGGCGTCGTCAAGAACATCACCGACTATGGTGCGTTCGTCGACCTCGGCGGCATCGACGGCCTGCTGCACGTCACCGACATGGCATGGCGCCGCGTCAACCATCCGACCGAAATCCTCAATATCGGCCAGACGGTCAAGGTGCAGATCATCCGCATCAACCAGGAAACCCACCGCATCTCGCTCGGCATGAAGCAGCTTGAGAGCGATCCGTGGTCCGAGATCGGCACCAAGTTCCCGATCGGCAAGAAGATCAAGGGTACCGTTACCAACATCACCGACTACGGCGCATTCGTCGAGCTGGAGCCGGGCATCGAAGGCCTCATCCACGTTTCGGAAATGTCGTGGACCAAGAAGAACGTGCATCCCGGCAAGATCCTGTCGACGACGCAGGAAGTCGACGTGGTGGTGCTCGAAGTCGATCCGGCCAAGCGCCGCATCTCGCTCGGCCTCAAGCAGACGCTGGAGAACCCGTGGGAGGCCTTCGCGCGCAGCCATCCGGTCGGCAGCCAGGTTGAGGGCGAGGTCAAGAACAAGACCGAGTTCGGTCTGTTCATCGGCCTCGAAGGCGATGTCGACGGCATGGTCCACCTTTCCGACCTCGACTGGACCCGTCCGGGCGAGCAGGTGATCGAGGAGTACAATCGCGGCGACATGGTCAAGGCGCAGGTGCTCGACGTCGACATCGACAAGGAGCGCATCTCGCTCGGCATCAAGCAGCTGGCCAAGGACACGGTCGGCGAAGCGGCGACGTCAGGCGAACTGCGCAAGAACGCAGTCGTCACCTGCGAGGTTATCGGCGTGAAGGATGGCGGTCTGGAAGTGCGGCTGGTCGACAGCGGCATCGAGACCTTCATCAAGCGCTCCGACCTCAGCCGTGACCGCGACGAGCAGCGCCCCGAGCGCTTCACTGTCGGCCAGAAGGTCGACGCCCGCGTCATCGCCTTCGACAAGAAGACCCGCAAGCTGCAGGTCTCGATCAAGGCGCTGGAAATCGCCGAAGAGAAGGAAGCGGTCGCCCAGTACGGTTCGACTGACTCCGGCGCTTCGCTGGGCGACATCCTGGGTGCCGCGCTGAAGAAGCAGGGCAGCTAAGCCAACACTGCGCCTCGCGCAGGTTGTAAACGAAACAAAAAGCCCCGCCGGAGCGATCCGGCGGGGCTTTTTTTGCACCCGACCTGAATTTCAGGCCCTGCCGTAAAGCGGCACCAGCGTGCCGCTCATCGCCAGATTGGCCGGCGAAGCGAGGTAGGCAATGGCCTCCGCGGCTGCTTCCAAGCTGACCCATTTGCTGAAATCGGCGCCCGGCATGTCAGCCCGGGTGGCCGGCGTGTCTAGGGTCGAGGGCGCTACGGCGTTGACCAGTATGCCCTTGCCCTTCAGCTCTTCGGCCATCGCCACGGTCATCGCGGCGACCGCCGCCTTGGCGGCAGCGTAAGCCACCTTGCCGGAGCCGCGCCGCGGATCGAGCCCGGCTCGCGCGGTGACATTGACGATGCGGCCCGATACGGAAGATTCCAGCATCGAGCGTATCGCCGCGCGGCAGCACAGGAAGGTGGTGCGGGCGTTGGTGTCCATCATCTCGGCAAAGGAGGCGGGCTCGATCTTCTCGACCGGTGCGGCGGTGAAGCCGCCGGCCAGATGCACCGATGCCCACAAATCCGGAACGCTGGCATAAAAGGCATCGACCTTGGCAGCGTCGGCGAGGTCGACATTGTGCGCCAGCCTGACGCGGTCATGTGCCGGGAAGGGAAAATGGGCAGGCGCGGCAGCGTGGGCATTGGGCACATGGCAAATCGCGCCCTGCTCCAGCAGTTTCCCTACGACCGCGCCGCCAAGCGCCCCGGTGCCGCCGGTCACCACGATATGTCTGCCGTCCAGTGTTTCCGTCATATTCGACCGCTCCGTCGTTGCGCGCCGCCGATGCGGAAGGTCGCGCCTTTCGCGCGATCACTCAACCGAAATCTCGATGACGTAGGGTCGTCCAGCCGCCCGCGCGCGCCCAAGCGCCTCCGCCAAGCCGCCGGCGCCGGAAATCCGCTCGGCGGCAATGCCATAGGCTTCGGCCAATTTGCAGAAATCCGGCGGTGCCGGGGAGACGCCGACCGGCTCGACGCCGACATCGAGCATCGAGGTTTCGATCTCGCGGTAGCCGCGATTGTTCCAGACGGCGAAGATCACCGGCGCCACCGCGTCGAGCGCGGCGCCCAGTTCCGGCAGGGTGAACTGGAAGCCGCCGTCGCCGGTGAGACAAACGACCGGCGCCTCAGGCCTGGCAAGGGCAGCACCGATCGCCGCCGGCGGGCCATAGCCGAGCGCGCCGAAGCCGGTAGCGGCGTTGAACCAGCCGCCCGGCCGGTCGTGATCGTAATAGAGGTTGGCGGCGTAGACCGGCTGGGTCGAATCGCCGACGATGATCGAGCCAGGCAGCGCATCACGGATCGTCTCGACGGCGCGCAATTGCGCCTGCATAGCTGGGCCAATCTCGGCAAAGGCCGCTTGCCGCGTCGCGGCCGCGCGAGCGGCGCCGTCGCCTGATTGCGCCTGGCCCATGCCGAGTTCGGCATGCAGCGCCTCGAGCGCTGCGCCACAATCGGCCTGGATCGAAATCCGGGCCGGCCGCCTGGTAAGTTGGTCGGCGCCGATGTCGATGCGGATCAGATTGGCGGGCAGGACAAAACCGCCGTCGCCATAGCCGTCATAATCGGTCGGACCGAATTCGGTACCGGCGGCGATGACCAGGTCGGCATCGGCCATCAGCGCACGCACCGCCTTCAGGCTGGGGCTGGCCGGCACGCCAAGCGGATGGCGATAGAGCAGGCCGCGCGCATTGGCGGTTTGGACGACCGGCGCTCCTAACCTCTCGGCCAGGCGCTGCAACGGCGCTTCGGCAGCTTTGGCGCCGCCGCCGGCCAGGATAAGCGGCCGGCGGGCGGCAGCGCAAAGCCTGGCTGCCTCAGCGATCACCGCGGCGCCCGGCTCGGGCGGGGCCGAATTCCGCAGCAGCGCCACGATGCCGGTGGCGGGCATGGTCATGACATCGGTCGGGATCTCGATATGCACTGGCCCCGGACGCGAGGATGAAAAAAGTGCAAAAGCGCGGGCGAGCACGCCGGGCAATTCGCCGGCCTCGGTGACACGGTGCGAAAACAGCGCCACCTTCTCCATCATGCCGCGCTGGTCCGGCAGTTCATGCAGATGGCCAAGGCCCTTGCCCAGCGTCGGCGTGGCGTTGACGCCCGAGATTACCAGCATCGGCACCGAATCGGCGCGCGCCTGGCCCATGGCGGTGATGGTGTTGGTCAGCCCCGGCCCGGTGATGACGAAGGCGACACCCGGCTTGCCGCTCGCGCGCGCATAGCCGTCAGCCATGAAGCCGGCGCCCTGCTCGTGGCGCGGCGTGACGTGACGGATCTTCGACCGCGCAAGCCCGCGGTAGAGCTCGACCGTGTGCACGCCGGGAATGCCGAAGACGGTGTCGACGCCGTGCGCTTCCAGCAAGGTGATGAGCGCTTCGCCGATCGTCGTCATTGTCTTAGCACCGGGCGCGTGAGGCAGGTTGGGCCGCCCTCGCAGGCAATGCACAGCGCATCGGCCTCGAATGTCGAGACCGTACAGCCGGCGGCCTGCATGGCAGCCGCCGTCTTCGGAAAACCGGCAACGGCGATAACCTGGCGCGGCGCGGTCGGCAGGACGTTCAGGCTGAGCCCGCTCGAGGCGAAGAATTCGTCGGCGTCGCCCTCGACCAGGCGAATGCCATGCGCACGCAGCATCTGGTGGAAGGCGACCGGCAGGAGCGGCCCATAGACCAGCGCCAGATCGTCGGCGAGCGGGCTGATCACCGACATCAGATGCAGGCAGGCGTCCTCGCCTTGCCAGAGCGGCAGGTCGAAGCCATAGACCTGGATGCCTTTGGGTGAAAGCAGGTTGGAGAGCTGCTGGATGCCGTGCTGATTGGTGCGTACGCCGCGGCCGACCGCCAGTGTGTTTGCATCCATCCACACGCAGTCGCCGCCCTCGACCTGGCCGGGAGTCTCGATACGGCCGAGGACAGGTATGCCCATGCGCCCATAAGCTGCCTCGTGCAGGCCGGGCTCGGGCCGGCGCAGCGCCTTGCCCATGGCAAGGATGACCGCGCCATGGTCGGTCATCAGCGAGGGATCGTGGGTAAAGACAGAATCGGCAAGCCCGTCATCGGCGTCGCTCAGCCATTCGATCTCGGCGCCTGAGCCGGAAATCAGCCCGGCCAGCGCTTCATGCTGGGCCGCCGCTTTTTGCGGATCGAAGCCGGGACCGTAGTGCCATTCCAGTGCTTCGGCCCGATGCATGGCGCTGGCGGCGGAGCGCATCAGCACGCGCTGCAGCGGCCCTGCCATCGACTGCGACCCGTATGCTTTGCCCACTAAATTCTCCTGAAACGCGCTCCCTCCTGCCAATAGCCACTCGGCAGGCCGTGATCAATGGTCCAAAAACTGCGGTTGACGGAGGCAAGCGGAACGGTCCATCTTGAGAATCGGAACGCTGTCCAGTGACGGGTAATGGGTAATAAATTCCAGCAAGGACTGCCTCGGCTGCTCCGCGGGGCACCGCGACGATGACAGCGCCGGCCACCGCCCTGAAGCATACGGTGCAGAACGGCGCCGCCGAAGCCATCCACGTCGAGAACCTGCACAAGAATTTCGGCAAGCTGCACGTATTGAAGGGCGTTTCGCTGTCGGCGCGCGATGGCGAGGTGATCGCCATCATCGGCGGCAGCGGCTCGGGCAAGTCGACGCTGCTGCGCTGCATCAATTGCCTGGAGAACCCGACCAGCGGCATCATCCGCGTCAATGGCGAAGAGATAAAGCTGAAGGCCGACAGCCACGGCCACACCGTGCCCGCCGACCGCAAGCAGATCGAACGCATCCGCTCCAAGCTCGGCATGGTCTTCCAGAACTTCAATCTTTGGAGCCACATGACGTTGATCGAGAACGTCATCGAGGTTCCCGTGCATGTGCTCGGCGTCAAGCGCGATGTAGCGATCGGCGAGGCGGAAAAGCTGCTCGCCCGCGTCGGCCTGGCCGAAAAACGCGACGTCTACCCCGCCTATCTGTCGGGCGGCCAACAGCAGCGCGCAGCGATAGCCAGGGCGCTGGCCATCAATCCGCGCGTCATGCTGTTCGATGAGCCGACCTCGGCGCTCGACCCGGAGTTGGTCGGCGAAGTGCTGAAGGTGATCGGCGACCTGGCGCGCGAAGGCCGCACCATGGTGCTGGTCACGCATGAGATGAAGTTTGCCCGCGAGGTGGCGACGCATGTCGTCTATCTCCATAACGGGCTGGTCGAGGAAGAAGGGCCGCCGGAACAGATCTTCGGCGCACCAAAATCCGAAAGGCTGAAGCAGTTTCTGCGCAATGTTGGATGACTTGCGAGAAAAGCAGACGGGAACGTCAAAACCAAAAAACGGGAGAACTGAAAAATGAAACCTTTTCTCAAAACGGCGCTCGCGGCCACGCTGATCGCATTGTCGGGCGCATTTTCGGCAAGCGCCGAACAGATCAAGGTGGGTTTTTCGCCGGAAGCCTATCCGCCGTTTTACTCGCAGGATGCTTCCGGCAAGTGGGGTGGCTGGGAAGTCGACATCGTCAACGCCATTTGCGGCGAAGCCAAGCTGGATTGCGCATTGACGCCAGTCCCGTGGGACGGCCTCATCCCGGCGCTTAAAACCAAGAAGATCGATGCGATCATGAATTCGATGTCCATTACCGACGAGCGCAAGAAGGAAATCGACTTCTCCGACAAATACTATAACACGCCGACTGCGGTGATCGGCGCCAAGGATCAGAAATTCGATGCGACGCCAGAGGGGCTGAAAGCCAAGATAGTCGGCGTTCAGGCGTCTACGGTGCACGCCGCCTACGCCAAGAAGCACTTCACCGACGCTGCGGAAATCAAGGAATACCAGACGCAGGACGAGGCAAATCAGGATCTCGCCGCCGGCCGGATCGATGCCACTCAGGCCGATTCGATCGCGCTCGACGCGTTTTTGAAGTCGGACCAAGGCAAGGCGTGCTGCGACCTCAAGGGTTATGTCGCGCCGGACCTTGAAGTGCTCGGGCCGGGCGTCGGCGCCGGCATGCGCCAAGGCGACACCGAGCTCAAGGACAAGATCAATGCCGCCATCAAGGCCATTCGGGCCAATGGCAAATATGCCGAAATCACCAAGAAGTACTTCGATTTCGACATCTACGGCGAAGCGTCGCAGTCCAACTGACGGAAACGGCGTCAAGCCGGGCATGCCTAGCCGCCGTCGTCGCGGTGGGCATGTCCGGCTTGACGCATCATTGGCGCCTCAACCCGCAAGTCCAGGGGACATAAGCTGAGCGACGTTCTCGCCACCATGTTCGGAGCCAGTTCGCTGGAATTGCTGTCCTTCGAACCGCCGAACGGCAGGGGTCTCAGCCTTCTGCATGGGCTGGCAAACTCCGTCGGAATTGCTTTCGGTTCCTTTGGGGTTGGTCTTTTGATCGGCGTCGGCGGCGCCTATGGCAAGCTCTATGGCGGGCCGGTGGTCCGTGACCTGCTGGAAGTTTACACCACAGTGGTCCGCGCCGTGCCCGAGCTGGTGCTGATCCTGCTGCTTTATTTCGCTGGTACCGACCTCATCAACCAGTTGCTTACCGCGCTCGGCTGTGCCGCGATCGACATCAACGGGGTTGTCGCCGGCATAGGCGTGCTCGGGGTCGTGCAGGGCGCCTACTCCACCGAAGTCTTGCGCGGCGCGATCCGCGCCGTTCCGCAAGGCCAGATCGAAGCCGCGCGGGCCTATGGAATGCCTCCCGGCCTGCTTCTCAGGCGTATAACGCTGCCGGCGATGCTGCCTTTCGCCATTCCGGGGCTGGCAAATTTGTGGCTGATCGCCACCAAGGACACCGCGCTTCTCGCGATCGTCGGCGTCAATGAACTGACCCAAACCACACGGACGGCAGCCGGCGCGACGAAGGCTTATTTCACCTTCTTCATGGCGGCGGGCGCGCTTTATCTCGTTCTGACCCTCGTCTCCAACGTCGTCATCGGGCGGGTTGAGCGCTGGGCGCGACGCGGCATGCCGTCGATCGCGGGATCGCACTGATGGCGACCGAAACCCCGGTCATTGACGCCGTCGCACGGGCCTCGCTCTGGATGCAGCCACACCGCATAGCTCTGATCCTGATCGCGCTGGTTGTCGTACTGGCATCGATTTTCCTCATGCGTTGGGATTGGCTTCCCACCTATCTGCCGCTGGCTTTGCAAGGCATGTGGCGGACCATCTGGCTGCTTGTGGTAACGTCGGCTCTGGGCATCGCGCTCGCCATCCCCCTCGGCCTGGCGCAGGTGATCGGCCCGCCGATCTTGAGCGTGCCGGCCAAGGTGTTCTGCACGATTGTTCGCGGCACGCCGCTGCTGCTCCAGCTCTGGCTGCTCTACTACGGACTGGGTTCGCTGTTTCCGCAATTTCCGTGGATACGCGAGTCGTTCCTCTGGCCCATTCTAAGGCAGGCATGGCCCTACGCCGTTCTTTCTCTGACGATCTCGTAT
>NZ_JAMYMF010000028.1:0-109792 GCF_040318415.1 Mesorhizobium sp. M1163
GGTGACCACCGAGATCGACAAGGACCACGGCGACTACCGCTCGCAGATCACCGATTTCTACGAGCAGTCGGCCGAAAAGGTTGCCGAGCACCTCAGCGCCGGCAGGATGGTTGCGGTGCTCTCGGAAGGCGACCCGCTTTTCTACGGCTCCTACATGCATCTGCATGTCAGGCTGGCGCATCGCTTTCCGACCGAAGTCATTCCCGGCGTCACCGCCATGTCCGGCTGCTGGTCGGCGACCGGCCTACCGATCGTCCAGGGCGACGACGTGCTGACTGTGTTGCCGGGCACGATGAGCGAATTCGAGCTGACGCGCCGCCTCGCCGACACCGATGCCGCCGTAATCATGAAGGTCGGCCGCAACTTGCCCAAGATCAGGCGGGCGCTGGAGGCAACCGACAAGCTGCCGCGGGCCATCTATGTCGAGCGCGGCACCATGCCGGGCGGCGTCTCGATGCGGCTTGCCGACAAAAAGGACGACCAGGCGCCTTATTTCGCCATCGTGCTGGTCGCCGGCTGGTCGGGGCGGCCAAGCGCATTGGGAGCCGAAGCATGAGCGGCCGCCTGACCGTCATCGGCCTGGGGCCTGGCAACGCCGACCAGGTGACGCCGGAAGCGAACCGGGCCGTCGCCGAGGCGAAATTCTTCTACGGCTACAAGCCTTATCTTGACCGGCTTGATCTGCGTCCCGACCAGATTCGCGTCGCTTCCGACAATCGCGAGGAGCTAGCGCGCTCCAGGGACGCGCTGCTGAAGGCTGCGGAAGGCCACAATGTCGCGGTCGTATCGGGCGGCGATCCCGGCGTCTTCGCCATGGCGGCGGCCGTCTGCGAGGCGATCGAGGCGGGGCCGGTCGAGTGGCGCGCGGTCGACATCGCCATCGTGCCTGGCATCACCGCCATGCTCGCCGTCGCCGCCCGCATCGGCGCGCCGCTCGGCCATGATTTCTGCGCCATCTCGCTGTCAGACAATCTGAAGCCGTGGGATTTGATCGAGCTGCGCCTGCTGGCCGCGGCGGGCGCCGGCTTCGTCATCGCGCTCTACAATCCGATCAGCAAGGCGCGCCCCTGGCAACTCGGCCGCGCCTTCGAATGCCTTGCCGCGATCCTGCCGGGCACCACGCCGGTGATCTTCGGTCGCGCCGCCGGCCGTCCCGACGAGCGCATCGAAGTTTTCTTGCTGGCGGAAGCCGATGCGCAAAATGCCGACATGGCCACCTGCATCATCATCGGTTCACCGGAAACCCGGATCATCAAGCGCGGTGAAAAACCAGCGCTGGTCTACACGCCGCGGTCGGCAGCGGGCCCAAGAACATGACTGACCAGAAAATGATCGACCATCGCGGCAAGAGATTCGACCGTCTCAGCCGACGTGACGTCCGGCAACGCCGGCCTGCGGATCATGACCACCTCGATGCCGAGCGCCCGCGCTGCGGCGATCTTGCCGTAGGTCGCTTCGCCGCCGCTGTTTTTGGAAACGACGACATCGATGCGGTGCTCTTGAAGCAGCGAGTGTTCGTCCGGCTCCTGGAACGGCCCGCGCGCCAAGAGATAGGTCGCGTCGGGCACAGTAAGTCTTGGTTCGACCGGATCGACGCTACGGATGAGATAGTGGTGCTGGGGTGCAGCCTCGAAGGCAGTGATCTCCTGCCGTCCGAGCGCCAGGAACACGCGGCGCTGCGCCGATCCCAGCGCCGTCACCGAGCTGGTAACACCGTCGACCAGCGTCCACTGGTCACCTTCGGCAGGCTCCCAGCCTGGGCGCTTGAGCGCAACGATCGGCACGCCGGATCGGCGCGCTGCTTCCGCCGCATTGGCGGAGATCTGCGCCGCATAGGGATGCGTGGCGTCGATCAGCAGGTCGACGTCCGTCTCGTGGAGATACAACGCCAGCCCGTCGACGCCACCAAAGCCGCCAACCCGCACCGGCACGCCTTGCGCGGCCGGGTTTTCAGTGCGGCCGGCCAGCGACAGCGTAATCGCGAGATCGGAGCGCACCGAGAGTATTCCGGCCACCTGCCGGGCTTCGGTGGTTCCGCCGAGGATCAGAATGCGGTGGGTCATCATGCCTGCTGAAGGTCCGCGCGCCGCCGTGCTCACTCCAAAATGGCTCACGATCATCGGCATCGGCGAGGACGGTGTAGCGGGTCTCGGCGACGAGGCCAAGCAGTTGATCGCGGGTGCCGAATTCGTTTTCGGCGGCAAGCGCCACCTGGCCCTCGTCGCATCGCTCGCCAAAGGTGAAGCGCGCGCCTGGCCGACGCCTTTCGATGCCGAAATGCGCGACGTGCTGGCGCTCTCCGGCAGACGCGTCTGCGTGCTGGCCTCCGGCGATCCCTTCTACCACGGTGTCGGCGTCACCCTCGCCCGCAAGGTCGCGGCGGAGGATATGCGGGTGATCCCCGCGCCCTCGGCCTTCTCGCTGGCCGCCTCACGCTTGGGCTGGGCGCTACAGGACGGCGAGACCATTTCGCTGCATGGCCGCCCGCTCGACCTGATCCGGCCGTTGCTGCATCCTTGCACCCGCATTCTGGCGCTGACCTCGGATAGCGATGCACCGGAAGCGATTGCCCGTCTCATGACCGAACTCGGCTTCGGCGCCTCGCGGTTGACGGTTCTGGAGGCGCTGGGTGGGCAGAACGAAAGGCTGCGCTCGGCGAACGCCGGCGCTTTCGACCTCGAAAAGATCAACCCACTCAACGTGCTCGCAATCGAAGTTGATTCGACCCCGCAAGCACGCGTCCTGCCGCTGACATCGGGCCTTGCCGATCATTTGTTCGAGCACGACGGCCAGATCACCAAGCGCGAAGTGCGCGCCGTCACCCTGTCCGCTCTCGCGCCAAGGCGCGGCGAACTGCTGTGGGACATTGGCGCCGGCTCCGGCTCCATCGGCGTCGAATGGATGCTCGCGCATCCCTCCATGCGCGCCATCGCCGTCGAAGCCGATCCGGCCCGCGCCGCGCGCATCCGACACAACGCCGCGGCCTGCGGCGTTCCCGGTCTCGCCGTCGTTGAAGGTTCGGCACCGCAAGCTCTTGCCGGACTGGAAACGCCGGCGGCGATCTTCATCGGCGGCGGCGGCAGCGATGCCGGCGTGCTGGAAAGAGCCATCGATGCCTTACCCGCCGGCGGCCGCCTCGTCGCCAACGCGGTGACGCTGGAGATGGAGGCACTGCTGCTTTCCCGTCACGCTGCGCTCGGCGGCGAGCTCACCCGCATCGCCATATCCCGTGCTTCGCCGGTCGGTTCGATGCAGGCTTGGCGGCCGGCTATGCCGGTCACCCAATGGAGCTGGGTGAAGCCATGATGGTCGCGGGCATCGGCAGCCGCAAAGGCGTCAGCGCACGCGACGTGCTTGCTGCGGTAGAAACCGCGCTGGAGGCGCACGGGCTTGCCCTGCCCGCGCTTTCGGCGCTCGCGACCGCGTCTCTCAAGCAGGATGAAGCGGCAATCTTCGCCGCCGGACGCGAACTCCGCCTTCCGGTAATCGTTGTCGAGCAGGACGAACTCAAAGCTGCATCTACAACCAGCCACTCCAACCTATCACAGGAGCACGCCGGCACGCCGTCGGTTTCCGAAGCCTCCGCGCTTGCCGCCGCCGGCAAAGGCGCAAAACTGCTCGGACCACGCACCGTGCTCGGTGCTGTCACCTGCGCCATCGCCATCAGCGGAGATGCGGTATGACCGTCCATTTCATCGGCGCCGGCCCGGGTGCCGCCGATCTGATCACCTTGCGCGGGAGCCGTCTGCTCGGCAGTTGTCCCGTCTGCCTCTATGCCGGATCGATCGTCGCGCCGGAGCTGTTGCAGCACTGCGCGCCCGGAACGATGTTGATCGACACCGCGCCGATGTCACTCGACGAGATCGAGGCCGAATATCTGGCAGCCCACGCGGCCGGCCATGATGTCACCCGCCTCCATTCAGGCGACCTTTCCGTGTGGAGCGCCGTTGCCGAGCAGATCCGCCGGCTGGAAAAGCACGGCATCCCTTACACGCTGACGCCGGGCGTGCCGTCTTTTGCCGCCGCGGCCGCCGCGCTGCGCCGCGAGCTGACCATTCCGGAAGTCGCGCAAAGCCTGGTGCTGACCCGCATCTCCGGCCGCGCCTCGAAAATGCCGCCCGGAGAAACACTGGCCGGCTTCGGCCGCACCGGCGCCACGCTCGCCATCCACCTCGCCATCCACGCTGTCGACCGCGTCGTCGCCGAGCTGACGCCCTACTACGGCGCCGACTGCCCAGTCGCGGTCGTCTTCCGCGCCTCCTGGCCGGACGAGCGGGTGTTGACCGGCACGCTGGCGACCATTGAGGCGCAGCTAGGGGCGGATCCGATGGAACGCACGGCGATCATCTTCGTCGGCCGCTCGCTGGCGGCGGAAGATTTTAGTGAAAGTTCACTTTACGACGCCCACTACCAGCGGCGTTTTCGCGGACGAGACGGATCGTGAGCGGCAGCAATAGAAACACTACTGTCGAGCAGGCGCTCACCCGGCTGAACTTCAAGCCGCGCCAGCTGGAGCCCGGACATGTCTGGCTGGCCGGCGCCGGCCCTGGCGATCCCGGCTGCCTGACGCTGGAAGTGCTGGCCGCCCTCGGACAGTGCGACGCGCTGGTTTATGACGCGCTGGTCTCGCCCGAAGTCGTCGCCGTCGCCGAGGGCGCGGAACTGTTCTATGCCGGCAAGCGCGGTGGCAAACCATCGATGAAGCAGGACGACATCACCGCTCTGCTGGTCCGGCTGGCGCGCGAGGGCCGGCGCGTCGTCAGGCTGAAGGGCGGCGACCCCTATATTTTCGGGCGTGGCGGCGAAGAGGCGCTGGCGCTGGCCGGGGAAACCATCCCGTTCCACATCCTGCCTGGCCTGACGTCCGGCCTCAGCGCGCTGGCCGCCACCGGCATTCCCGGCACCATGCGCGGCATCAACAAGGCGCTGATCCTGGCGACCGGTCACGCCGCCGGCACCGATGACGATCTCGACTGGGCGGCCATCGCCCGTACCGGCCAGCCGGTGGTCATCTATATGGGCATGGCCAATCTGCCGCTGATCGCCGCCTCGCTGCTTGAGGGCGCGCTGGCGCCTTCGACGCCCGCCGCGGTAATTGTCGCTGCGACGACACCGCAGGAACGGATCGTCGTCGCCACGCTCGCCACCATTGCGGAAGAGGCAGCGGCCGCCGGTCTGACCTCGCCGGCGCTGATCGTCGTTGGCGGCATCGTCGCGATGCGCGCGGCATTGGCGGGTGAGTCATGACCCGCGCCATCATCATCGGCGCGCCGCGCTCGGGCTCGGGCAAAACCAGCGTCACCATCGGCATTCTGCGCGCGCTCGCCCGGCGCGGCCTGAAGGTGCGCGGCGCCAAATCCGGCCCGGACTATATCGATCCCGGCTTCCACGCCGCAGCCACCGGCCTGTCCGGCGTCAATCTCGACAGTTGGGCAATGCCGCCTGCCCTGCTCAACGCGCTGGCTGGTGAAGCGAACGAGGATGCCGAATTTATCTTTCTCGAAAGCGCCATGGGCCTGTTCGACGGGATTCCGGCTGCTCCAGGACGGTCCGGCTCGGCTGCCGACCTTGCCCGGCTCTACGGCCTGCCGGTGCTGCTGGTGCTCGACGTTTCCGGCCAGTCGACCACGGCAGCGGCCGTCGCCAAGGGTTTTGCCACCTACGATCCGGATGTGCGCATGGCGGGGGTCGTGCTCAACCGGCTCGGCAGCGAGCGCCACCGCCGGCTATGCGGCGATGCCATCGAGGCACTCGGGCTGCCTGTCGTCGGCGCTATCTTGCGCGATCCCTCGCTCAACCTGCCCGAGCGCCATCTCGGCCTCGTCCAGGCCGGCGAATATGAGAATCTGATGGCGCACCTCGACCGGCTGGCCGACATGGTCGAGCGCTCGCTCGACCTCGACGCCATCATGGCGCTGGCGGCGCCATTCACGCCCGCGCCGGGCAATTTCGGCGACGCGCTGCCGCCCCCCGGCCAGCGCATTGCACTTGCCGAGGACGCCGCCTTCAGCTTCCTCTATCCGCATGTCGCCATGCATTGGCGCAAGGCCGGCGCCGAGATTATTCCCTTCTCGCCACTCGCCGACGAAGCACCAGGCGACAATTGCGATGTCTGTTGGCTGCCCGGCGGCTATCCCGAGCTTCACGCCGGTCGCCTCGCCGCCGCGGCGAATTTCAGAGCCGGCATGGCGCGGTTCGCCGCTACGCGGCCGGTGCATGGTGAGTGCGGCGGCTTCATGGTGCTCGGCGAGGCGCTCGAGGACGCGTCGGGCGAGACGCATCGAATGCTTGGCCTGCTCGGTCATTCGACCAGCTTCGCCAAGCGCAAGATGAATCTCGGCTACCGCGAGGCGCGGCTGCGTTCCGGGTGCCCGCTCGGCAGCCACGGCACGCTGATCCGCGGCCATGAATTCCACTACGCGCAGATGGTTGCGACCGGCAATGACGAACCGTTGGCCGACCTTGCCGACGGACAAGGCAATCAGCTTGGTGCGTCGGGCTACCAGCGCGGCAATGTCAGCGGCACCTTCTTCCACGCTATTGCGAGGGGCGAGAGCATGATCCCGAAAAGTGGTAGCCGGTTTTCGGAATAGATCATGCTCAAACTCCAGATCCCCTCGCAACGGCAGCTGCTCGACGACATCGCGCTTTGCCTCGTCTTCTTTACCCGGCTGCCGCTGCCGAGAGCCGACTTCCGTGGCCGCAGCCTTGCCGCTGCGATCTGGGCTGCACCCGTTGCCGGTCTCGCCGTCGCTCTGGCCGGTGCCCTGGTCTACGCCGTCGGCACGAGGCTAGGCCTAGCCGAGAGCCCTGCTGCAGCGTTGACCCTTGCCGCGATCCTGCTCGCCACCGGCTGCCTGCATGAAGACGGGCTTTCGGATGTCGCCGACGGCTTTGGCGGCGGCAAGACGCGCGACAGGAAACTGGAGATCATGCGCGACAGCCGCATCGGTGCCTACGGCGCCTGCGCACTCAGCATCTCGCTGCTGATCCGCTGGAGCGTGCTCTCTGGATTCGCCGGCCCGGCTCATGTCTTCTGGGCCGTCATTGCCGCGCAAGCGGCCTCGCGCGGCCTGCTCGGCGCCTTCATGCACCTTTTGCCGCCGGCCCGAAGCGACGGCCTCTCGGCCGAAGCAGGCACAGTTACCGCCGAAACCGCTGGCATCGGTGCCGTCCTCGGTGCGGTCGCGCTGCTGGCGCTTGGGCTCGGCGGCGCCTTCACAGCACTCATCTTGCTTGGACTGGTATTCCTCGCCTTCCGCTCGCTTTGCCTCAACCAGATCGGCGGCCAGACCGGCGACACCGTCGGCGCCGTTCAGCAGCTGGGCGAGATCGCAATCCTGCTCGTCGCTTCCATTTCCCTTTCTTGACTCTGTTTCGGAGATTTTGCCCCCATGCCTTTCAAATCGCTCGATGAACTGCGCGCCGCCTGCCTCGGCCTGCCCATTGGCAGCGACGCCGCGGCCAATACCGTCGCCCGCCGCCAGGACACGCTGACCAAGCCGCAAGGCAGCCTTGGCCGGCTGGAGACAATAGTCGCCTGGCTGGCGCGCTGGCAGGGCCGCGACATGCCAAAGCTCGACCGTGTCAAGGTCTTCGTCTTCGCCGGCAATCACGGCGTCACCGCGCAAGGCGTGTCGGCCTTCCCGTCGGAGGTCACCGTGCAGATGGTGGCGAATTTCGCCGGCGGCGGCGCCGCCATCAACCAGCTTGCCCGCATTGCCGGCGCCGATCTCGACGTCATCTCGCTCGATCTCGACCGCCCGACCGGCGACTTCACGCAAGAGCCGGCGATGGACGACGAGGCCTTCCTCGCCGCTGTCTCGGCCGGCTACGACGCGGTCAGCAAGGACCTCGACCTCGTCTGCTTCGGCGAAATGGGCATCGGCAACACCACGCCGGCGGCGGCCATCTCGACCGCGCTGTTCGGCGGCGGCGCCGAACGATGGACCGGGCGCGGCACCGGCGTCGACGATGCCGGCCTCGTGCGCAAGAACGTCGCCATCGAGGCCGGCCTGAAGCGCCACGCCCCGGCGCTGGCCGATCCGCTGAAGGTAGCGGCAGCCCTCGGCGGCCGCGAGCTCGCGGCGATCCTTGGTGCGACGCTGGCTGCGCGTCATCTCGGCGTGCCGGTATTGCTCGACGGCTTCGTCTGCACCGCCGCAGCGGCACCCTTGGCAGCGCTGCACCCTGCTGGCCTCGCCCACACCCTGGCAGCCCACGTCTCGGCCGAATCCGGCCACCGTCGCCTGTTGGAGGCGCTCGGCCTGCCGCCCTTGCTCGACCTCGGCATGCGGCTCGGCGAGGGCTCCGGCGCCTGCGTCGCAGTCAACGTCGTCCGCTCGGCATTGGAATGCCACGCCCGCATGGCAAGCTTTGCGGAGGCTGGTGTTTCGGAGAAGTGATCCAGTTCAACATCGGCCTATGAGCTTGATCCGCAAGAGGTTGCGGCTGGCACTCTGGGACCGCAGCATGGATCCTGGTTCGCAAATCACAGTGACCCGCTAGATTGCCATGAAGGTCAAGTTCAAGCCCGGCCTTGACAAGCCCGCACATAACACAGCTGTGGCCGGCCGGGCCTGCACATTCTACGGCGCTCTATTGGACTTACTCACACGCTCGATGCCAACCAACGTGCATATTTCGTCAAGGCAGTGGTCCAAGTTCTGATGAATTTCCGTCCCTGTAAATCGTAAGACGGTCCATCCTTGGCCATACAACCAGCGGTCTCGTTTTGCATCGTGGGTACGCTGGTACTTGGTCTTATGATATTCATGTCCATCGAGTTCGATGGCTATGCGCTTGTCGGGGATCGCAAAGTCCAAGCGATATTTCCCGACAGGATGCTGTGGATATATATGCAGGTCTAGAAAGGCGAGCTCGTAGAACATCCGCTCAAGGGGAGAATCGAAGATATTCGGAGAAAAGGCATGGCGAACGGACGGGTCGCGCGTCAGCATCTTCGAAATAATTTCTTCGCCCTCAAAGATCGGAAGAATCAATTCTCCTTCTGCAGAAGCCCTCCCCTCTGAGATATCCACCGCAGGTGTGATATGGCCGGGCGCCTTGGTGTACCACATATCTACGATCCGGCATCCGACGCATGGGCAGTGCGGTGTTGCCCGGCAACCCCGTGATATGACACGCCCGTCCACGGTCGGCGAAACATAAGAATGGGTAAAAGTGCCGTCCTCCTCAGTTTGATGATGACAACGGCATCTGGAAATCTGAAAATCTTGTCAAGCTTCTCTTTGTTAATCGTACCCTTGTAAGCCTTGTACTTGTGCCATCAGATTTTCATCCAGAGCCTTCGATCCATCAAGCTCAAGGACCGAGAATTCGGCTTCGCCAATCAGCACTTTCGACGAGAACATCATGCAGCCGATGCAGCCGCAATTCGAGCCGGAACAGCTCTTGGTAAGGACAAAATCACCGAAAATTTCAGAAATTATCACGAAGATTCTTCGCGTCTCTTCCGTATAAACGATGGCATAGTGATCAGGTACCAAGCGTTCTCTTCTCAATGACTAGAAGACAGCAAGCTCGGAAATTGCCATCTGTCTTTCCGTACGTCTAGCCAAGAGAAAAAATTTACTGCTGCTTCGCAGCCGAGCATCAACCGGCGCCTTATCGCCACAGGCCCGAGACGCGTCAACGCGTCTCGCATTCCAGGGTCTTTTCCACCAAATTTTTGAAATCTTTGGTGGGTGCGCACAGGATTGAACTGTGGACCCGCTGATTAAGAGTCAGCTGCTCTACCAACTGAGCTACGCACCCACTCGGCCGGAAAAACCGGCGTTGGCGGGCATATAGCCGCCGACATCCGCCATGTCCAGCCCTGCCGATTCATTTACCGACAAATTGCCCAAGTGCTGCACATGGTCAGATGAAAAGCCTGCCTTCCGCCACCTTGACCGCGTGGCCGCCGATGCGGGCGGCCGTCAGTTTGCCACCTTCGACATTCAGTTCGAGGCGAATGCGCGAAGGCCGGCCCATCTCCAGCCCCTGCTCGATCCACAGTTGTGAAACGCCGTCGGTCGGACCGTCGAAATGCATGATCGCGCCGGCGAACGCGGCCGCCGCCGAGCCGGTCGCCGGGTCTTCGTAGGACGGATTGCCGGGCACCATCATGCGGACATGGAAGGCACTGTCGTGGTGCACCGTCTCGCGGCAATAGACATAGGGGCTGGCGAAGGCCCATTCGCTTTTGCGTGGTGCCAGTTCCGACCACGCCTGGTTGTCCAGCCTGATCCGGGCAGCCGCCTCCAGATTAGCGACGGGGATGGTCACGTAGGGCACGCCCGCCGACCAGAATGAAACGCGGTGGTTCTCGAAGCCGATCTCGTGCGGCCCAAGGCCAAGGGCCGCGCCGAGGGCCTCGGGATCGGCCGACAATTCCAGCTGCGCCGGCAGTTTTGCCAGGTCGAACTCGGCGAAGGTCGAACCATCGTGCTTGCTGACAGCGCAGCGCACCGGGCCGATATTCTCCTCGAGCACGAAGATGCCGGCGGCCTCTCCCGCCATTTCGGCGAGCGCTATCGCCGAGCCGACAGTTGGGTGGCCGGCGAACGGCATTTCATAGTCAGGCGTGAAGATTCGGATGCGGGCCCGGTGCTTCGGGTTGTCGGGCGGCACCACGAAGACGGTTTCGGACAGGTTGAACTCGCGCGCCACCGCCTGCATCGCCGCAACGTCCAGCCCGTCGCAGTCGAGCACCACGGCCAGCGGATTGCCGGCCAGCCGGGTGGTGGTGAATACGTCGTAAAGCAAGTAATTCCGCTTCTGCATTTCAGTAAGTCCTCTGCCTCATTCCCAACATGAGCGAAATTTAATTTGAATTTTGAACCATTAGACCTGATTTGTGCACTGATGGGACATCGCTGAACATAGGGGTCCGGCGTGGACCAGATTGTCAATCTGCCAAAGACGGATTCCACTTCCGCCATCGAGACGGCGCTCGGGCTTGACCACCAGGGCCTGAAGACAAAACGCCGTCGCGGTTGGCTTTACGCAGTGTTCGCACTGCTTGCCGTCGCCGCGGCTTTTGCCGGCTATGAGTGGTACGCGGGCTCGCCCGCCAAGATCGAGTATACCACGACACTGGCTGCCACGGCCGATCTTACCGTCGCGGTTTCGGCTACTGGCACGCTGCAGCCCCTCACCCAGGTCGATATTTCCAGCGAACTCTCCGGCGTCGTCCGCTCGGTCTCGGTCAACGAGAACCAGCTGGTGAAGAAGGGCGATGTGCTGGCCGCGCTCGACACTGCCAAGCTGGAGGTCCAGATCGAGCGCGCCCAGGCCTCCGCCAAGGCGGCGGCGGCGAGCGTCGAGGACGCCACCGTGACCCTGGCCGAAAACGAAAAGGGCCTGGTGCGCGCGGCGCAATTGACCAAGCGCGGCATGGCGACGGACCAGTCGCTTGAAGCGGCAACCGCCACGCGCGACCGCTCGAAGGCGGCGCTCGATATCGCCAGAGCCAACCTCGCCATGGCCAATGCCGATCTCAAGGCGCAGCAGACGGATCTTGCCAAGAGCACCATCTACGCTCCCATCGACGGCATCATATTGACGCGCTCGGTCGATCCCGGCCAGACGGTCGCCTCGTCGCTGCAGGCTCCGGTGCTGTTCGTCATCGCAGCGGATCTGAAGAACATGGAGCTGAAGGCCGCAGTCGACGAGGCTGATATCGGCGCCGTCAGGCCCGGCCAGCATGCGCGCTTCACCGTCGATGCCTTCCCTGAACGGCCATTCGACGCCGAAATCCGCGACATTTCCTATGCCTCGGTCACTACCGACGGCGTCGTCACTTACGATGCAAGGCTGGATGTCGACAACAGCGAGCTTCTGTTGCGGCCCGGCATGACCGCCACCGTCTCGGTCGTCACCAAGCAGGCCAAAAACGTGCTAACCGTGCCGTCCATCGCCTTCCGCTACCGGCCGGCGCAGACGGCGGAGCGCGGTTGGAGCCTCACCGACCTGTTCACTGGCCGCATGGGACGCCCCGGAGGCAACCGCCAGCGCCAGGCGGCGACGAAGCCCACCGACGGCTCGCGCACGCTCTACGTGCTGGAGAATGGGCGGCCGCATCCGGTCAACGTCAAGGTCGGCTCGACAGATGGCGAACTGACCGAGATCGTTTCCGGCCTCGAGGAAGGCGCGCAAGTCATTACCGCCTCGCAGCAGAGGAGCTGATCGTGGCATCCGGCGCGACCCTCATCGGCTTCGACAAGGTCTGCAAAAGCTATGGCCAGGGCGAAGCCCGGGTGCATGCGCTGGCCGGCGTCGACCTCGCCATCAGGCGCGGCGAATTCGTCGCCATCATGGGCCCGTCCGGCTCGGGCAAATCGACGGCCATGAACATCATTGGCTGCCTCGACACGCCGACGGCCGGGACCTACAGCTTCGAAGGCATCGACGCCGGCCGTCTCGACCGCAACCGCCGTGCTCAGCTGCGCAATCTTTATGTCGGCTTCGTTTTCCAGGGCTATAATCTGTTGCCGCGCACCACGGCGGCCGAGAATGTCGAACTGCCGCTGATCTATCGCGGCGTCGGTGCCCGCGAGCGCCGCGGCCTGGCCATGCAGGCACTTGCCGAGGTCGGCCTTGTCGGCCGCGAGCATCATACGCCGGCCGAGCTGTCCGGCGGCCAGCAGCAGCGCGTGGCGATCGCGCGCGCCATCGTCACCAGGCCGACGCTGCTCGTCGCCGACGAACCGACCGGCAATCTCGACACCGCCCGCACGCACGAGATCATGGAGCTCCTGACGCAGTTGAATACCGAGCTCGGTCTGACCATCGCGATGGTCACGCACGAAGCCGATGTTGCCGGCTATGCGCAGCGCACGATCCGTTTCCTCGATGGCCATGTCGCCTCGGACACAGCCAATCTCGAGATGGCCTAGCCATGATCTGGGAAACCGTTCGCCTCTCGCTCCGCTCCATCCGCCGCAACGTGCTGCGCTCGTTCCTGACACTGCTCGGCATCGTCATCGGCGTCGCCGCCGTTATCGCCATGCTGACCATCGGCTCGGGCACCACCGAGAAGGTCAAGTCCGACATTTCCAAGCTCGGCAGCAACCTGCTCGTCATTCGTTCCGGCCGGCCGGCCGGACCCGGCGGCCCGGGAGGGCTCGACCAGGTGGTCCGGCCTCTTGCCGACAAGGACTTCGCCGCGCTTGTCGCGCACCTGGACGGCGCGCGCGCCATCTCGCCGGCGTCGCAAAAGCAGGTGCGCGTCATTTTCGGCACCGAAAGCCTGACCTCGGGCGTCACCGGCACCGACAGCGCCTATCTCGATGCCCGCGACTGGAAGCTGGTCTCGGGCCGCCCCTTCAGCGATTCGGAAACCCGCTCCGGCACCGGCGTCTGCCTCGTCGGCGAGACGGTGCGCCAGCAGTTCTTCGGCGCCGGCGATCCCGAAGGCGAGATCATCCGCGTCAACCGCACCTCCTGCAAGATCATCGGCCTGCTCGAACCAAAGGGCTATACCGGCTTCGGCCAGGACCAGGACAATGTCGTGCTGATGCCGCTTGCCGCCTATCAGCGTCGCATTGCCGGTAATCGCGACATCGACTCGATCTATGTCGCCGCCGACGACCGTACGCTGACCACGGTGCTGCAGCAGCGCGTCGAGGACATCTTGCGCGACACACGCCGCATCACGCCCGACCGTGACGATGATTTCTCGATCCGCGACATGACCCAGATCGCCGATGCCATGGCCAGCGCGACCACCACCATGACTGGCATGCTCGGCGCCGTCGCCGGCGTCAGCCTGCTCGTCGGCGGCATCGGCATCATGAACATCATGCTGGTGTCGGTAACCGAGCGCACGCGCGAGATCGGCATCAGGCTCGCCATCGGCGCCCACGAAAAGCATATCCTCATCCAGTTCCTGGTCGAGGCAACCGTGCTGTCGCTGCTTGGCGGCATCATCGGCATCCTGATCGGCCTGGCGCTTGCCGGTCTTGCCTCGCTGACGCTGACGATCCCGTTTGCTCCAAGCCCGGCGGTCATCCTGCTTGCGGTCGGCTTCTCCGCGCTGATCGGAATGGTGTTCGGCTTCTTCCCGGCGCTGCGCGGCGCACGGCTCAACCCCATCGACGCGCTGAGACATGAGTAGGCGTTGCAGCAAGTGTCGCCTCCAGACGCTGCCGATTTTTTATGCAACCTGCCCTTGTCGCAGCACATTCTGCAATGATAACAATGCTGTTGGGGACTAAGGGGGAACAATGGATGAGCAAGAAAGCGCGACTGGCTCTGGCGATTGTGATCGTCGAAGCCGCCTTGGCAGGGCTTTGGTGTAATTTGATCCTTTATGGGATGGAGAATCCCGATCGCGTCACCGCTGACTTCCAGCAGGTAATTGGGCAGACGATGGGAACGGCGATGGGGGCGCTCCTGGGTCTCGGCGTGCTGTTGTATTTTGTCGCCGCCCGCAACGACCGCAAGGCTATTGAAGGCAGGCTACGACGTTAGAGTCGGAAGCCTTGCTCGCTCGCAAAGTGCCATTCGATCAGCGGTCTCATATGCGGCATCAGCCCGTCCGGCAGATCGGCGGCATTGCGGATGATGACGGGGCCTTCGATTTCAGGCTCTGACTCGGCGGCGACGAAAGCGCTGATCCGCTGTGCCAGGTCGTCGGCGGAGGCCGTCTCGCGGTAGCGGCGAAAGATCACCGTGCCGCTTGCCGTCGACAGGGCGTAATGGTGCCTGCCGCGTGCCGCGCCTGATAGGTCGAGGCCGGTCTCTTCCCGCACCTCGCGGATCATGTTGAAGTCGACGTCGACAAGGCCGTCGTGGAAATCGGTTGGCTCGAACGAACCGGCGGCGAAGTAGACGCGCCCGGCATTGACCGTATGCGGCGCCATGCGGATCGCCACCAACGCGTTGTCGCCGGCGACCAGCATGGCGTGCGCGTAGGCATGTTCGGCGCCAGGCACCTGCCTATTGCTGCGCCAAAGCATGAAGGTCGAATAACGCACCGCATGGCAGCGGCCGACGAGGCGATTGTCGCGATAGCTGAGGGCGGAAAGCAGCACCACGGGGCCGTCAAAAAGCGCCGGCTTGGCTGCGGTCTCACGCCGCCAGTTTGCGGCGATCGCCTCGGCATTATCGCGCTCGAACGGATGTGGGCCGGGATCGAGCCTGACGTCGATGGCATCGACCGGCAGGATGACGTTGCGCGGCAGGTCGAAACTCACGCGTGTCTCACGCCATGTCGAGGGCAATTGCTACCGGGCAATGGTCGGATGCCTTGGGCCGGTCCCACCCGGCGCGTGGAAAGCGCTCGACCTCCTGGCCCGCCGGAAATATGGTCCGCCAGGGCTGGCCGTTGCGGATGATATCGGGAACGGCGGTGGCGTTCTGCCTGGCTAGCGCCCTCGACAAAAGGATGTAGTCGAGCTGGCAGAGATGCCGCTCTTCCGGTCCGCGCGTGTGATAGAAAGTCCAGCGATCCATTTCCGGCCGCCGCTCGACCGCGTTTTCGCAAAAACCGCCGGCAGTGAGCACGTCGATGCAGGACCGGGTCTCGTCGATGACCTCGAAGCGATAGCCGTCGACGGCATCGCCGGTAATCTTCACGCGTTGCCGGTAGTCGTTCATGTCGCCGCAGATTGCCCAGCGCTTGTCGGCGGCATGCTCCTTGCCGAAGCGCTCCTCGATGATCCGGCGCACCGCTTGCGCCTCGGCGATGCGCAGCGGCATTGTCGCCTCGCGGCCGTCGAGGCCGTTGCGGGGCGAGCCCATCGACTTGAAATGCACGAGATAGAGTGTCAACGGCGCGCCAGCCACAGTCAGATCGACTTCCAGGCAGTCGCGCCGGAAGATGCGCTCATGGGCCTGGTGACCGAGCGCTGCCAATTCCGCCGTGTGCAGCCCGAATTGCTCGAACGTGACATAGGCGTAGCTGGTCATACGCACGAATTCGATCGGCTGACCCTGCGCGGTCTCGTTGCGCATCATCACGGCGACGTCAATGCCGCGCGAATCATTGCCGGCGGTGGTGTATTTCTGCCGGTAGCCTTGCCCCACCATCTTGAACAGATAGCCATATTCGAAGGCCCTCAGCGCCTCGATATTGTCGACCTCCTGCATGCAGATGATGTCGGCGCGGGTGGCCGCGATCGCCAGTGCCGTCAACTGCCGCGTGTCGTCGGACTGCGCGATCGCCCGCGCCTGCTCGAGCATCTTGTATTCGGCCTCGCTCTGGATGTCGAAAAGTGCCAGCGTGCGATCTTCGTTGAGCTGATTGCGGTATCCGGAATAATCAAACCTGTTCATCAGGTTTTCGACGTTGAATGTGGCAAGGCGCAGCGACATGGCTTTGACCTTTGCCCGCAAGCGCGCTCGAAAACAAGGGCGTAGAACCCAGGCGGCCCCGATTGACCGCGCGCTCGTCATGGTTGATGGAACCTTTTTTGTTCATCCTCCGTTCAGATGGAAAGTTCCATGAATGGGCTCTTCCCTGGGTATTCTGGGCGTGGGGCCTGAATGTTAGGAGAGTGCGATGAAACCGCTCTTTTTATCTTCCGTCAGATCCGGGCTGATGGCCCTCGGTCTGATAGCCGGCCTCTCGGCCCCCTCGCTTGCCGGGCCGATGCCCAAACCCCTGCTGCCGGTGGCGGGCAATGCCGCCGACATCGTGCAAATTCGTGAAGATTGGGCAGGCGGCAACGACAGGCAGATCTGGCGTTGGCGCCATCGCGGCTTTCGGCAATGGCACGGCGACAATGATTGGAGATGGCGGTCCAACAATTTCCGCGGCCGTCATTTTTCGAGACACTGGGACAATGGCGGCTGGGATGACAGCTGGCGTAGGCGCCATCATCGCCGCCATTACCGTGGCGGCTACTATGATGATGGTGGTGCGGGCGCCGCGATTCTTGGCTTGGGCCTGGGGCTCGGCCTTGGCAGCCTGTACAACAACTACAACTACTACGACGCGCCGCCACCGCGGCGCTATTACCGGACACAGCGGCTGTCCAGCGCGCATGTCCAATGGTGTTACAATCGCTACCGGTCGTACCGCGCCTGGGACAACACGTTCCAGCCCTACAACGGCCCGCGCCAGCAATGCTATTCGCCCTATAGCTGAGCAGGCCGACAACAAGCATCATTCGGCGCCGTGCTTCGCGGCGCCTTTTTCTTTCAGCCAGGAATCGCGAAAATCGTCCAGCCTCCACCAGCGATAACGCTATTTTTATCAGCCAGGTCTAATAATCCTCCCGATCAGAACGCCCGAGACGCGAAAGATCGCTGGATTGCGTACGATGGCCGAGGACGAACAGAGGGACAAACGCCGGCAGCGCGTCTTGAAGGGCGCGGCGATCCTGACCGGCATGACCAACTCCGAGGTCACATGCACGCTGCGCAACATGCATGCCGGCGGTGCCGAATTGAAGGTCTCGATCGACGCGCGCGTGCCCGATGAGTTCCTGCTCTACGTTCCAACCGACGGCATTGCCTACAAGGCGGAGGTCCGCTGGCGCCGCGAGGACCGAATTGGGGTGATGTTCACCGGCACCGAACCAAAGCCCAGCTGGCACTACGGTTGAGGTTCCCGGCCCTATCCGGGTGGCAGGACTTGCAGTGTCTGCTCGTCAAACAGCGGCTCCTCCTGGCCAACGCGAATGAACAGAAGCTTTCGCAGCTCGGGTGATTGCACCTCGAAATACTGAATGCCGTCCGGGGCTTCACCCCATTCGCCGCACGGCGGTTCGCCGACCTCGTCAGGGTCGGCAACGGCTTTCAATTCACTGAGATAAACGGCATCGGGACTGAAGACATATCGCAGGATGCCCGTGGGCGTGACCCCTTCGGCGTAAGGCATGAGCACGCAACGTGTGCTGACAGCCTTCTCGGTCTTCTGCGCGTATATGCGCTGTAATGCAGCGTCAGCGGCCTCGCCCGGCAGCATATCGAAGACTTCGACGACGGGATCGGCCGGTCCGCCATCACTGTATTTGATCGCAAGAGCATTGCCGCCAAGCTCGAAATGGATCTGGCGAAAACCGAAGTCGCAGCGCTGCACCCAGGCAGCAAGCCCGACATCCCTGTCCGCGAGCCGTTCCCAGGTGCATTTGTCGACAGGCGGACGCGACGGCTTGCTTTGGTCGGCACGAGCCCCGGTGGCCATGGCCACAAGGACCGGCAGGGCGCAGATGCAGGCCGGCAGTCTCTTGTTATTCATCGCTGCAACCCGTCAAGGTAAAGGCATCCCAGGCCGAGCCATCGGGATTGGCTTTGGCGAAATCGGGCCATTCGGTAAAAATCGCGCCGAAGTCAGGCAACAGCAACCCTGTCGGTGCCGGCGAGGCTTCGCGAGAGCTCAACTGCTCGGCACCGCCTGCGTTGAACGCATAGACCTGCCCGTCCCACACTCTGCACAGTCCGGTGCCGTCCTCGAGACCCGCCTCGCGATCGTCGTCGGTGCAGGTGTGCCGAATCGTGCCCACAGGAAACGAGTACTTGCCATTGGTCCAGGTGATGTCCGACGGCAGGCGAATGGCGGTATTGGGCACGATCAGCGAAAAGACCTCTGTCGTCAGCGCGGCCGGCTCGCGGTCGATGGGCCGGAATTGTATCGTCGCGCCCGAACGCGGCTCGCGATAGGTCGCGTGGCTGAGCGAACATTCGGTTGCGTTCGCCGCTTGCAACAGGCTCAGTATGCTCAGAAAAATAGCTGCTGCTTTGCGGATGATCATTTAAGTCCCTGGAGCAGCATCATTGTGAAGTCTAAGCATCGATGCTTTAGCATGGCCCGAGGCCCGGTCGAAAGAAAGAAATCGATGATGCGAAATCTCTTGATGCTCATTTCGATCTTAACATTTTCGTGCGGCAGCGCCTTTGCCACGGAACCCTATGTGGGCACATGGTCCGGAGACAGATCGAACTGTACCGCCGTCGCGGATGTTCAACGCCAGACTGTTTACACATTGTACCCTGAGGCACTGTCGGTTCCTGCTTTCGGCGGCGAACACGCAACGTTTCGCAAGATATCCACGGGCTGGGTGGCGCGGGCCAGCCAATGCTACGGTTCTGATCCCACGATCGAAGAGCCGTTCTCGCGTCTCGCCCATATCGTTGGCAATGGCACGACGGTGAGATTGACCTGGCCTGGCTTCGACAGCGGAGTTCTTGTCAGATGCTGACGACAGGTGCCTTCTTCCGCTGGATATGCAGCATCTAGAACAGCAGCTTCAGATTACGCCTACCAGAAGCGCGGCTCCACCAAGGAAGCCAGCGGCGCAGATCCACAGTAGCCAAAGCCCACGCACCCTGCATTCGAGAACGGCTGCAGCCGGATTGGCGGGATCGTAGTAGACCTCGACCTTGTCGCCCTCGAGGTAGCGCTGTGATTGACCGCTGACGAGGCTCGGCAGCGACGCCGTCACGTTTGCGCCGAAAGCGATGCGATCGGCGGCGTAGCGCTGGCCGGCAACGCTATAGCTGTAGACGATGCGGGATTTGAAAACTGTGTGCCAAGGCCGATAGCCGCCTCCGGACCTGTCGCGGGTCTCGAATTTCTGCAGGCCCGAGGCGTCGATGCGTCCTGCCGTGATGGGCCATTTGGCCGCCTGTTCCGCAAGTGACTTCTGGGCAAAGCCCATGCGCAGGACAAACAATCCCATGAAAAGCAGCAGGGCCGCGGCGCCGAGGTTCTGCGGCTTGGGCAAAAACGGCCGGATCGCTTCCGGGACGCCGCCAACGGAGAAGACCAATACCAGCGCGCCAACCACCAACCCGGCCGAAAGCTGGACCATGAATTTGAAGGAACCGTCGGGCATGGTGCGTTCGATCACGGCCTTGGCTGGATCGGCCGGATTGTAGAAGACGGTTACGCCGGCCCCGTTTGGAAATTTCGCAAGGGTTTCCGCCACCGCAAAGTTTCCAAGGTTCTCCTGCACGCTGTAGTGCGAACTGCGAAACTTCTTGCCGTTCACCTTGTATTCGAAGGTGATCGCCGGGAAGTTGCGCATCTCGGTCGACCCTCTGCTGTCCGAACCGGATCCCGAACTGGTCACCTCGCGAGCCTCGACCCGCGACGAGATGATCTTTCCCGGCGTCGGAGACCAGCGGCTGACCGCCCTCACCTCCCACCACTTCAGCAAGGTGACGAGGGACAGCATGCCGGCAACCGCGCAGGCAAACCCGACCAACAGAAATTTGAGTTCCAACGCTCACCCCCTTGGCCATTTTGTGCCATACCCTGCACACGCATACCACGACAGCGGGAATAGCGCGCCTGCTGAGAAATCAACGCAAAAAGGCCGGCGGATCGCTCCGCCGGCTTTCTTGATCGACAAATGAAATTGCGATCAGTTCTTGGCCTTGTCGACCAGCTTGGTCCTGGAAATTCCCACGCGCCCGCAGGGCGAAGCCCGAGGGCGCGTAACGAAACGAACGTGGATTTCCTTCAGTTCTTGGCCTTGTCGACCAGCTTGTTCTTGGAAATCCACGGCATCATCGCGCGCAGCTTGGCGCCGACTTCCTCGATCTGGTGGCTGTCGTTGTTGCGGCGGATGCCCTTGAAGCGCGACATGCCGGCGCGGTATTCCTGCATCCATTCCGAGGTGAACTTGCCGGTCTGGATGTCCTTGAGCACGCGCTTCATCTCGGCCTTGGTCTCGGCGGTGATGATGCGCGGACCCGAGACGTATTCGCCCCATTCGGCGGTGTTCGAGATCGAATAGTTCATGTTGGCGATGCCGCCTTCATAGATCAGGTCGACGATTAGCTTGACCTCGTGCAGGCACTCGAAATAGGCCATTTCCGGCGCATAGCCCGCTTCCACCAGTGTCTCGAAACCGGCGCGGATCAACTCGACCAGACCGCCGCACAACACCACCTGCTCGCCGAACAGGTCGGTCTCGCACTCCTCGCGGAAATTGGTCTCGATGATGCCCGAACGGCCACCGCCGACGCCGCAGGCGTAGGAGAGCGCCAAATCGAGCGCATTGCCCGAAGCGTCCTGGTTGACCGCGACCAGGCACGGCACGCCGCCGCCCTTCTGGTATTCGCCGCGCACCGTGTGGCCCGGGCCCTTTGGCGCGATCATGACGACGTCGACCGAGGCTTTTGGCTCGATCAGGCCAAAATGCACGTTGAGGCCGTGGGCGAAGGCGATCGCCGCGCCGTCGCGGATGTTCGGCGCGATCTCTGATCTGTAGATGTCGGCCTGCAGCTCGTCGGGCGTCGCCATCATCATCAGGTCGGCCCATTTGGCGGCATCGGCCACGCTCATCACCTTGAGCCCGTCGGCCTCGACCTTCTTCGCGGTCGCCGAGCCGGCCTTGAGGCCAATGGCGATATCCTTGACGCCGGAATCCTTGAGGTTGAGCGCATGCGCCCTGCCCTGGCTGCCATAGCCGATGATGGCAACCTTCTTGCCTTTGATCAGGTTGAGATCGGCGTCGCGATCGTAATAGACACGCATTTTTCTTCCTTCCCGTTTTGAATTCAGAGGCCCTGCGGCCCGGTTTTTGCCCCGTAAAGAGCGAGAAACTGCTGCGTCGCCCGGACGGCATCGCCGCCGATCGCCGCATCAGTCAATTCCAGCCGGTCGCCGAGCAGCAGGCGGATCTGCACGTCGCGGGCGACCAGCCCGAAAAAGGTGCGGAAAGCCATCTCAGCGTCGGAAAACTCGAGGAAACCAGCTTCCTTGCCTGCCTCCAGCACCGGCTTCAGCCGCCTGGCCAGCGCGAAGCGGCCGTTCTCCAGCACGATGGCGCCGAGATCGTCCTTCCCCGAACTAGCATGGCCGACCGCCACCCGGTTCAGCGCGATCGAGGTGTCGCTCGAAATTACCCTGAGCCAGTCCGAAGCGAAGCGTTCGAGGCTCGCCGTCAGCGAGGCAAGATCGAGTCCCTTGCGGTCGACCGGCACTACCCGCACCTTGGACGCCTGCCATTGCACCGTTGCCGTCAACAGCCCGTCGCGATCGCCGAACCATTTGTAGAGCGTCTCCTTCGAGCAGCTCGCCCGCCGCGCCACGGCGGTCATGGTCAACTGATCGCCGTCTTCGACCAGCAGGCGAAGGGCGGCGTCGAGCACGGCCTTCTGCCGCTCTGTCAGCGTCTCGCTGGTGTCGATGTCGGTCACAGCGTGCAACACAGTCTTTCCTCAGGAGGCGAACTCACCCGCAGTTCAGATACGAACTCGACAGCGTACCGTACGTTACGGTTCGGCTTTATGGCGTATTGCCCGACCCGGCGCAAGCCTTTATTTCTGTAGCTTGCTCCATGCGGGGCATTACGGGAGACACGGATCATGCTCGCCGGATTGCTTGCCTTGACCGTTGCCGCTGTGTTTGCAGGCGCGGCTATCTACGTCAGCGTCGCCGAACAGCCGGCGCGGCTTCGCCTCGATGACAAAGCATTGCTGCAGGAATGGCAGCCTTCCTACAAGCGCGGCGCCGCCATGCAGGCCTCGATCGCCGTCATCGCCTGTATTCTGGGCCTCGTCGCGTGGTGGCAGACCGGCAATCTCGCTTATCTGGCCGGCGCCGTGCTGATCATCCTGCCTTGGCCATGGACGCTGCTGGTGATGATGCCGGCAAATCGGCTGCTGGAGGTGATGGACGCTAACACCGTCAATCCTGAGGCTCGGACAATGATCGTCAAATGGGGCAATCTGCATCTGGTCCGCGTCGGGCTTGGGGTTCTGGCGACATTGGCATTCCTTTGGGGCAGTGCCTGACCTCGCAGATCCGCGCCATCTTCGGCACGAAGGCGTGTCACGCCAGGGCGGGCGGATCTCGCAGGCGCCCAAGCAGAGCCGACAGCGTGTCCAGATCATCGTTGGAAAGCTGGGAGCCGACCAACTCCGATATCGAGCGGCCGTAGACGACCCACATGCGGCGGCGCGTCTCGCGCCCCTTGCCGGTGATGCGGATGGTTTGCCCGCGGCCGTCATCGGCAACTGGAAGCTTCTCGACCTGCCCGTCGGCTTCGAGCCGCGCCAGCAGCCGCGAGATGTTGTATTGCGCAAACAGGGTGCGTTCGGTGAGTTGGAACGGCCGCAATCCGCCCTCGCCCGCCTCGGCAAGCTCATGCAGCACGTCGTACCAGGCAAGCGGCGGCAGGCCACTGTCCTTCAGCGCGTCCTCGGCACTTTCCAACAACTGGCGCGAAACCCGCATCAGGCGGGCCCAGGCTTTGATTGCTGGAGGTGAAGGAATCCCGGTCATGATTACATCGTAGGCGATAGATGCAACTGCATCAAGCTTGACGATCGATGCAAATGCATCTATATAGATGCAATCGCATCAATCATGAAAGGTAATTCCGATGAAGCATGAAATCTGCAGGATCGCCGACATTCCGGAAACAGGCAGCCTGATCGCTCCGTTTTTCGGCCGCGAGGTCCATGTCTACCGCAGCGGCGAGCGTATCCGCGCCGCCGCCAACGTCTGCCTGCACTTCGGTGGCCCGCTCGACTGCAAGGACGGCAAGCTCGTCTGCCAATGGCACGGCGCCTCGTTCGACATGGCGAACGGTGATCGCCTCGAAGGCCCAGCGCCGAAAGGCTCCCGCCTGATGTTCCTCTCCACCCGCGTCGAGAACGGCGCCTTGAACTATGTCTGGGGAGAGTGAGATGACCGACAAGCTCATCCTCGTCAGCCACCATCTTTGTCCCTATGTGCAGCGCGCGGCGATTTCGCTTCGCGAAAAGGGCGTGCCGTTCGAGCGCATCGCCGTCGATCTCGCCAACAAGCCTGCCTGGTTCAAGGCGATATCGCCGCTCGGCAAGGTGCCGCTGCTTCGCGTTGAGCATGACGGCCAGGAAACGGTGATCTTCGAATCGCTCGTCATCCTCGAATTCCTCGAGGAAACCCAGCCCAATCCGCTGCATCCCACCGATCCCTATGCCCGTGCCCCACATCGCGCCTGGATCGAGTTTGGCTCGGCAATCCTCAGCGCCATCGGTCGCTTCTATTCAGCGCCTACAGAAGCCGCGCTGCTCGCTGAAAGCGAGGCACTATCGGCAATGTTCGATCGCCTGGAAGTGGAACTGGCGAATGGCGTGGTTGGGCCATGGTTCGACGGCGAGCGCTTTTCACTGGTCGACGCGGTCTACGGCCCGATCTTTCGCTATTTCGACGTCTTCGACCGGATCGGCGATTTCGGCATCCTGGACGGAAAGCCGCATGTCCAGGTGTGGCGCGAGGCGTTGCGCAAACGCCCATCCGTGAAGGACGCGGTCGCTCCCGATTATCCGCAACGCCTCCATACATTCCTACAGGCGAGGGGCTCGCACTTTTCGGAAATCATCCGCCGAAACGATCCGGCCACCGGGCTTCCGCAAGCCCG
Source organism: Mesorhizobium sp. M1163 (assembly GCF_040318415.1). Lineage (NCBI taxonomy): Bacteria > Pseudomonadati > Pseudomonadota > Alphaproteobacteria > Hyphomicrobiales > Phyllobacteriaceae > Mesorhizobium > Mesorhizobium sp. M1163. The sequence goes on from NZ_JAMYMF010000028.1 coordinate 24,315, forward strand.
ATCGGCTTGAATGGATTGATCATAGTGCCTGTAATCATCGAGGCAAGGATATTCGTTTCCGGCGGAATGCTTGCCACTGGCCACCAGCCTGTCGCGGACGCAAGCCTCCAGCGCAGTATCGATACGTCCGTTCCGATGAGCGCGTAACTGATCGCCGCGCCGGCAATCGCGATGTCCAGAGAATTGCCCATTTGCCGGACCCGACCCAGGCCGGACAATCCTTCAGCGTTGTCGCTAAATCAAGCCGCTGTCTCGGCCTTGAGACTCAGCCTTCGGCAGCATCGAAAACCTTCCGCGCCTCGCGTACAGCGCCGTGATTGAGCTCGGCCCATTGGATCAGCTGGTGCAAGGGTCCAAACATCGAGCGCCCGAGATCGGTGAGGCTGTATTCAACGCTCGGCGGTTTGGTCGGAAAAACCTCGCGATGCACATAGCCGTCGCGCTGCAGATCGTGCAGCGTCTGGGTGAGCATGCGCTGTGAAATATCGGGCACGAGGCGCCGCAACTCGCCAAAGCGGTACGGCTTCTCGGCCAAGGCCTCCATCAGCAGCGAACTCCATTTGTTGCTTATGCCCTGGATCACGTCGCGAACCGGGCAATCCGCAAGGTTTCCGCCACCGCTGCCTGCTTTGTAGATCTCGAGCTTCGATCTCAGATTGACGATCTTGCCGTCCATGGCTGGTTCCCTGGCTGTGCCTACCTCCCGCAAAACTGCCTTCTTTACGAGGATGGGTCAATTCCTATTTTAGTGCTGGTCTCTTTTTGAGACTACATATGCACCCGCCGCTCCGGCGCAACGTCAGGACCTTTCATGACCGACACCCTTCTCGTCACCGGCGCCTCCGGCCAGCTTGGCCGCGGCGTCATCGATCATCTGCTTGACACGCTCAAGGTCTCCCCTCAGCGCATCATCGCCGCTACCCGCAATCCGGAAAATCTGGCCGATCTGGCAGCCCGAGGCGTCACCATCAGGACGGTCGACTTCGACGACACCGCATCGTTGGCCAGTGCATTTACCGGCGCCGACAGGGTTCTGATCATTTCGACAAACGAGCTCGCCATTCCGGGCAAGCGCCTGAAGCAACATGAGACCGCGGTCGCCGCCGCAAAAAGCGCGGGTGTTTCGCATCTGCTCTACACATCGATGCCCAATCCGGAGCCAGGATCGCCGGTGCTGTTTGCGCCCGATCACCACGGCACGGAGCAGGCGATCAAGGCGAGCGGTATCCCCTCCACCATCTTCCGCAACGGCTGGTATCAGGAGAACCTGTTCCTGGCGCTGCCACACGCCATCGCCTCTGGGCAGTGGTACACGTCCGCTGGAGACGGCCGCATTGCCCACGGCGCGCGCGACGATATGGCTGCCGCGATTGCCGCCGGCCTCGCTTCGAGCGCAACCGAAAGCACGACATACACGCTGACCGGCCCCAAGGCCCACACGATGGCCGAGATTGCAGCCCTCGTCACCGAGGTCACCGGCAAGCCGATCGACGTTGTCCAGCTTTCGGATGAAGCGCTGACCGAGGGATTGAAGGCAGCCGGCGTTCCCGAAGCTTTTGCGCCCGTGATCGTTTCCTTCGATACCAACACCCGCTCCGGCCGGATCGGCATGGTGACCGACGCGGTCGAGACTCTGTCCGGCAGGAAGCCGCAGCCGCTGAAGGAATTTCTTGAAGCAAACAAGGCGGCTCTGGTGAACTGAGCCTCACAAATGGCCGTGCCCTTCGAAGGGCATGGCCGCTTGTTCAAATAGCCACCTGCGTCCCGATCTCGACGACGCGTCCGGTCGGGATCTGGAAATATTCCGTCGCATCGGCCGCCGAGCGCGCCAGGCCGATGAACAGCTTGTCCTGCCAGACCGGCATGCCGGAATTGGGCGAGGCCTTGAGCGAGCGCCGCGACAGGAAGAAGGATGTCGTCATGATATCGAACTTCCAGCCCTGCTTGCGGCAGATCGCCAGCGCACGCGGGATGTTGGGCTGCTCCATATAGCCGAAGGTCAGCGTCACCCGCATGAACAGTTCGTTGACCGTCTCCATCTTGACACGCTCGCTGTCGGGCACAACCGGCTGCGGTGCCGTCACCACCGAAAGGATGACATTCTGCTCGTGCAGCACCTTGTAGTGCTTGAGGCTGTGCATCAGCGCGGTCGGCGCGCTCAGCGGATCGCTGGTCAGGAACACTGCGGTGCCCGACACCAGATGCGGCTTCTTCTTCAGCAGATTGCCGGCAAGGAAATCGAGCGGAATCTCGTTCCGGCGGGTCTTTTCGAACAAATAGCGGGTGCCGCGGATCCAGGTCCACATGGTCAGCACAATAACCGCGGCAATGGCAAGCGAGGACCAGCCCCCTTCAAACACCTTGACTATGTTGGCTGCAAAGAAGCCGGTATCGACGAAGGCGAACACCGCCATCAGGGCGACCGCGACGCCGAGCGGCCATTTCCAGATGCGCGTCATTACAACAAAAAGCAGTATGTTCGTCACCAGCATGTTGCCGGTCACCGAAATACCGTAGGCCGAGGCCAGGCGGCTGGATTCGCCGAAGCCGACCACCAGCAACATCACCACCAGCGCCAGCATCAGGTTGATGCGCGGCAGATAGATCTGGCCCGACTGTTTTTCCGACGTGTGCTGGATGACGAAGCGCGGCAGCATATTGAGCTGCACCGCCTGTCTGGTCAGCGAAAAAGCGCCGGAGATCACCGCCTGGCTGGCGATCACGGTCGCCGCCGTCGCCAGCACGACCATCGGAATAAGCGTCCAGCCCTGGTTCATCTCGAAGAATGGATGACCGACAACGCCGCCATTTGCCAGCACGAAGGCGCCTTGCCCGACATAGTTGAGCAACAGACAAGGGAACACGATTGCCAGCCAGGCGAGCACGATCGGCTTGCGGCCGAAATGGCCGAGATCGGCATAGAGCGCCTCGGCGCCGGTAACGGCGAGGAAGACCGCACCAACCGTGACGAAGGCGACGTCGGGCGAGTTGACCAGGAACGACACGATGTAATGCGGGCTGATTGCCAGCAGAATTTCCGGATCGGCGATGATGTGGTTAATGCCGGAAAGGCCGATGGCCAGGAACCATAGCGCCGTGACTGGCCCGAACACCAATCCTACGCCGCCGGTGCCGAACCGCTGTACCGCAAACACGATCGCCAGGATGGCCAGCGTCAGCGGCACCACATAGGGTTGGAATGTCGGCGTGACGACATTCATGCCTTCGACCGCCGACAGCACCGAGATCGCCGGCGTAATGACTGCGTCGCCGAAAAAAAGCGCCGCGCCGACGATGCCGATGCCGAGGATCACCGCCGAGCGGGTCGGGAAACTGTTGCGCGCCAGCGCCATCAGCGACAGCACCCCGCCCTCGCCGCGATTGTCGGCACGAAGCACGAACATGATGTATTTGATGGTGACGGTGATCGTCAGCGACCAGATGATCAGCGAGAGTACGCCCAGGATGTCGCCACGGTTGGCGACGTTGCCACCGGCTGATGCATGCAACGCCTCTCGGAATGCATAGATCGGGCTGGTGCCGATATCGCCGTAAACCACACCAAGTGCGCCCAGCATCAGCACCTTGGTACTGTGCTGCTCGACCTCAGAATGGCTCGATTGTTCGACAAGTTCTGCCTCGTTACCAGCATTGGTAAGGGCCATGGACGACACTCCGATAAGCGGGCGGTGCTCTACGCTTGCTGCGCTGCAATATCAAGTGCCGTCACGTAATGGCTCCGTCCCGATATTGCGAGTCCTCCACGACTTGGCAGACTCAGTCCCATCGGCAGACTACCTGGAATGTCGCAACGGACACGTTTTCAAATAGCCACCTGCGTCCCGATCTCGACCACCCGTCCGGTCGGGATTTGGAAATATTCCGTCGCATCGGCCGCCGAGCGCGCCAGGCCGATGAACAGCTTGTCCTGCCAGACCGGCATGCCGGAATTGGGCGAGGCCTTGAGCGAGCGCCGCGACAGGAAGAAGGATGTCGTCATGATATCGAACTTCCAGCCCTGCTTGCGGCAGATCGCCAGCGCACGCGGGATGTTGGGCTGCTCCATATAGCCGAAGGTCAGCGTCACCCGCATGAACAGTTCGTTGACCGTCTCCATCTTGACGCGCTCGCTGTCGGGCACAACCGGCTGCGGTGCCGTCACCACCGAAAGGATGACATTCTGCTCGTGCAGCACCTTGTAGTGCTTGAGGCTGTGCATCAGCGCGGTCGGCGCGCTCAGCGGATCGCTGGTCAGGAACACTGCGGTGCCCGACACCAGATGCGGCTTCTTCTTCAGCAGATTGCCGGCAAGGAAATCGAGCGGAATCTCGTTCCGGCGGGTCTTTTCGAACAAATAGCGGGTGCCGCGGATCCATGTGGACATGATCAGCCCCATGGCGCAAGCGACTGTTATCGAGACCCACCCGCCTTCGAGGATCTTGACGATGTTTGCGAGGAAAAATCCGGTATCGATCGTGCCAAACAGCAGTGTGAGCGCCGCCGCCAGTGCAAGCTGCCATTTCCACCGGAACCGCATCACGACAAACAGCAGGATGGTTGTCATCAGCATTTCGCCAGTCACCGAAATGCCATAGGCGGAAGCCAGCGAACTCGAACCGCCAAAGCCGACCACCAGCAACATCACGCCCAGCGCAACCACCAGATTGACGCGCGGCATGTAGATCTGGCCGGATTGCATTTCGGACGTATGCTGCACCTCGATGCGCGGAAGCAGATTGAGCTGCACCGCCTGGCGGGTCAGCGAGAAAGCGCCGGAGATCACCGCCTGACTGGCGATCACGGTCGCTGCCGTAGCCAGCCCAACCATGGGCATCAGCGCCCAATCAGGGAGCATCTGGAAGAATGGATTGGTGGGTTTGCCGCCGTTGGCCAGAACGAACGCGCCTTGTCCGAAATAGTTGAGGAGCAGACAAGGGAACACCACGGAAAACCATGCCAGCACGATCGGCCTGCGCCCGAAATGACCGAGGTCGACATAGAGGGCTTCGGCCCCGGTGACCGCCAGGAACACCGCCCCGACCGTGACGAAGGCACCGGTGGGCGTATTGGCCAGATAAGCGACCGCGTAATAGGGATTGATCGCCAGCAGGACCGACGGGTCGTCCAGCAGATGGTAGACCCCGGCGGCGCCGATCGCCAGGAACCACACTGCCGTCACCGGTCCGAACACGGCCGCCACCCTGCCGGTGCCAAAGCGTTGCACGGCAAAAAGCATTGCCAGGATGACCAGCGTGATCGGAACCACATAGGTTTCCAGCGTCGGGGTCACCACTTCCAGGCCTTCGACCGCCGAAAGCACGGAGATGGCCGGCGTTATAATGGCGTCGCCGAAAAACAGCGCCGCGCCGCACAGCCCGATCCCCAGGATGAGCTTGGCTCCATTGGGATAAGCGCTGCGCGCAAGCGACATCAGCGACAGCGTGCCGCCCTCGCCCTTGTTGTCGGCTCTGAGAACGAAAGCGACGTACTTTATCGTGACGATGATCGTCAGCGCCCAGACGATAAGCGACAGCACGCCAAGGACGTCGTTGCGCGCTACCGGTCCCGACGATGCGTGCAGCGCTTCCCGAAATGCATAGATTGGGCTGGTGCCGATATCGCCGTAAACCACGCCCAGCGCGCCCAGCATCAGCACCTTGGTGCTGTGCTGCTCGACGGTGGAGTGGCTGGATTGCTCGATGGGTTCTGCCTCGCTACCGGCGTGAGCAAGGGCCATGGACGACACTCCCATAGACGTGCGGTGCTCTATGCTGCGGGGTGGAAAGGACGCGCTGCCATGCCGGGAACGCACGGCCTATCGGCTCGCCTCTCTCTACCAGCCACAAGCCTTCAGAAACCGCCTGACCGTTGCGGCCATGCCATACTCCAACGCATCGGCTGTCAACCCATGTCCGATCGACACTTCGGCCAATGCCGGGATGCGCCTGGCCAGTGCCGGCAAATTGCTGACCACAAGGTCGTGCCCGGCATTGACCTGGAGCCCTGCAGCAAGAGCGGCATCCGCCGTCTTTCCCAATTTCTCCAATTCCTTCGCCGCTTTTGCCGAATCGGAATGATAGCTGCCGTATGGACCCGTATAGAGTTCGATCCGGTCGGCACCGGTGTCGCGAGCGGCATTCACGCCATCGGGGTCCGGATCGGAAAAGAGCGATACGCGAAAGCCTCCCTTCTTCAGGCGCTTGACGACCGGTGTCAGGAACGCAGCCCCGGCGGCGAAGTTCCAGCCATGGTCGGAAGTCGCCTGCACCGGGTCGTCGGGCACCAGCGTCACCTGTTCCGGCTGATGCTTTTCCACAAGCGCCAGGAACTCCTCGGTCGGATAGCCCTCGATGTTGAATTCCGCACTCGGGAACTCGTCGTCGATCAGCGCCCTGATCTCAGGCAGATCGGAATGCCTGGTGTGCCGCTCGTCGGGTCGCGGGTGCACCGTCAGCCCATGCGCACCGGCGGCAAGGGCGATGCGTCCGAGCCCCGTCACGCTTGGCCACGGCAGGTCGCGCCGGTTGCGCAGCATGGCGATGGCATTGAGGTTGACGGAAAGCTTTGCAGGCATTTGCACGGTTCCAGGCTGATCTCGGCGCGCATCTATAGCGCCTTTAAGGGGAACAGACAGAGGGTTTCAGGTGTTCCAGGGGAACGAAGAAAATCGAGCGCAAGGAGTTTCCTGTTGAATTTTCTCGATGCCGTGCCGGCGATCCGCCGCATCGATACCGATCGCGAAGACCTCTTCGCCATCGATGTCGTCGGCCATGTCGCAGCGGCTGATGCCGAAAACCTGTTCGGATTGCTGGAGGCAGCCTACGCGCTGCACACGAAAATCGACGTGCTGGTGCGCCTGATCGATCATGAGGGTGTCGACTGGACCGACGTATCGGACGAGACGATCGAACAGGGCATAGCTCACGCGGTGGAGCATATCGGCCGCTGCGCGGCGGTCGGTGAGCCGAACTGGATAGCGGAGGCAAGAGCCTTCTTGCCAGCCTCTTTGCCTATCGAACTCCGGCATTTCGAGGCTAAGGACGAAACCGCCGCCTGGGAATGGCTTGGCGCCAGACCGATCGCCCAGCGCTGATACGGCCGCCCTATCGGACGATCGTCAGCCGTTCGGCCGCGCGCGTGATGGCGGTGTAGAGCCAACGCTGCCGGGTTTCCTTGAATGCCCAGCTTTCGTCGAAAAGCACGATCTCGTTCCACTGCGACCCCTGCGCCTTGTGCACGGTCAGCGCGTAGCCATAATCGAAATCGTCGAAGCGCTTCTTCTGCTGCCAGGGAATGTCGGCGTCCGGATCTTCGAACGCCGCCTTGAGCAGTTTGATCTTGGCGACGCCGCGATCCGGATCGTCTTCCTCCGGCGAGACCAGCAGATTGATGCCGGGCTTGACCGTCTCGCGCGACGAGGTCATCACCTTCCACAGCGAGCCGTTGAGCAACCCCTTGGCTGGATCGTTGCGCAGGCAGACCAGCTTGTCGCCGGCTTGCGGATAATCGGCGTTGAACCCCTTCAGCTCGCGCAGCCGCTGATTATAGCGACGGCGCGTGCGGTTGGTGCCGACCAGCACCTGGTCCGCCTTCAGCACCAATTCCTGGGTGACGTCTTCCTTGCCGATCACTTGCGCCGCGCCATAGTCGCCGCGCATGAACTCGCGGCCCTCGCGCACATCGAGCGCCAGCCGGATGATCGGGTTGTCGCGCGCCTGGCGATGGATTTCGGTGAGCAGAATGTCCGGCTCATGGTCGGTGAAGAAGCCGCCGCCGGAGATCGGCGGCAACTGGCCGGGATCGCCAAGCACCAGGATCGGCGTGCCGAAGCTCATCAGGTCACGGCCAAGCTGCTCGTCGACCATCGAGCATTCGTCTATGACGACGAGCTTGGCCCGCGAGATCGGGCTCTGCCGGTTGAGCGAAAAGGTCGGCGACATCGAGGTTTTGCCGGTCACCTCGTCCGCTACCGATTCCTCGCCTTTCGGCCGGTAGATCAGCGAATGGATTGTGCGGGCATTGACCGCGCCCTTGGAACGCAGCACCTGCGCCGCCTTGCCGGTAAAGGCGGCGAACTGCACCTGGCCGTCGACATGCTCGGCGAAATAGCGCGCCAGCGTCGTCTTGCCGGTGCCGGCATAGCCGAACAGCCGGAACAGCTGCGGCTTGCCGGCTTTCAGCCAGCCGGCCACCGCCTTCAGCGCCTCGTCTTGTTGAGGGGAGAATTCCATCAGCGCGACAGACCGGATTCGCGAGGGAAAGACAAGGTGACTGCCGTCACCATCAACTTCATCGCCTGCAATTACGCTGCTGCGACAGGGCCAGGCTATCAGCGACGAAGAGGAACGTAAAGAGAACAACGCCGGGCGACGACAGCTTACCCAGCCCGCTGTGGATCGTTCTCCAGCAGGATCGGCTTGCCATGCGGCGTAGCATGCGCGGCCCGTTCCCAGGCAGCAGCAAGGCTGTCGACGTCGCTCCTACCGGCAACGCCTTTGGCCGAAAGCAGCTTTTCTAGCGCGGCCAGCCAGTGCTCGTAATAGTCATGACCGTCGCGCGCGGCGCCCGGCCGCTTCACCTCGGCCGACAAGGCGTCCGCCCATTCGCTCCACGAAAACAGCCCGTTGTCGTGTAGCGCCACCGTCATGGCGAAGGCCTCTGCTTGCCACGGCTGGGCGAAGACTGGCGCCTCGACACCGGCGGGCAGCGCGGTGGCGACTGAGCCCGTCTCACGCCGCTTCAAGATAGCTCTCCCAGGCATCGATCGACACGACAAGTGTCGGGTCGGCGCCCTCGCCCCAGATTTCGCTGCCGGTGAAGGCCACCGTATAGACCCATTGCGGGTTTTCGCCCTGGCCGTGCGCATTGGTGTCGGGAAAAACGAAGCCGTCACGCATGGCCTCGATGACGCCTCGCTTGCCACGCGCGTAACGCGGCAGCCTGGTGTGGCCGGTCGGATGAAAGTTCTTGGTTCGCACGAGGTCGCCTGCCTTGAATCGCGGCGGGACGGCGACCGGCCGGTCGCAAGGCCCGCCCTTGGCCAGCACCGCCGAAACGTCTTGCGCCTTCAGGACCCGCTTGGGTGTCGCTACCGGGTGGACCGCATCGCCCCTGGCCAGATCGCGGTCGCTGACGAAACCATGGCGTTTGAGTAACACCTCCAGCGCCTTGATCCAGATTTCGTAATAACTCGACGCATAGTAGTCGGCCGGGTGCAGCGATTCCCGCGCGTGCCGGCTCTCGTCGATGTTCCAGGCGCCCATGGCGCCGGCGCACAACGTCACGCCCAGCGCCCGCCTTTCCCAATCGGCATGGAAATAGGGTTCGTCCTGTTCAGGCGCGACCGGCCCGAAACCCATCTGGCCGCCGAGATCCTGCGGCCCGTTCATGCCGGTTCCCGCGCCAGCGCCGTGCCGATCATGGCATCGCGCGTCACCAGATCGGCGAGCCGCGCCTCATCCCAGCCCTCTGTGTCCCTGGGCCGCATCGGCACCACCAGATAGCGCAGCTCGGCGGTCGAATCCCACACCCGGATTGTTGTCGTTGCCGGCAAGCTCAGCCCAAATTCCTCGAGCACACCGCGCGGATCGATCACCGCGCGCGAACGGTAGGGCGGCGCCTTGTACCAGACCGGCGGCAGGCCGAGCACCGACCACGGATAGCAGGAGCATAGTGTGCAGACGACGAGGTTGTGCGTGTCGGCCGTGTTGAACACCGCCTGCATGTGTTCGCCTTGCCGGCCGGTGTGGCCGAGCGATTCGATGGCCGCCGTCGCATCACGCTTCAGCCATGCGGCAAACCCGGGATCAACCCAGGCCTTCGCCACCACCTTTGCGCCGTTGCGCGGCCCGACCTTGGTTTCGTAGGTATCGACGATGACGTCGATCGCCGCTGGATCGATCAGCCCCTTGCGGGTGAGAATCGTCTCCAGTGCGCGCACACGCGCCGCAAAAGCATCAAGCTCGTTGTCGTGGTCGTGATTGTGCAGCATGGCATCAAATTACGATCGCGGACCTCCGGCCGCAAGCACCACGGCTTGGGCCAGTGCTATTCGGCTGCCGCCTTCTGCGGCACCGGTTCTTCCTCGTCGTCGAACAGTGACGGCTGGTCGACCGCCTCGACCGGGCTCGGCTCGCCCCGGTGCCCCGCCCATACGCTGACGAGCCAGCCGGAAAAATGCTCCATGTAGACGTAGATGACGGGCGTGACGAACAGCGTCAGTGCCTGCGAGGCGACAAGGCCGCCGACCACCGCCACGCCGAGAGGCTGGCGCAATTCCGCGCTGGCGCCGGTGCCGAGCGCGATCGGGATGGTACCCATCAGCGCGGCAAGCGTAGTCATCATGATCGGCCGGAAGCGCATCAGGCAAGCCTTGTGGATGGATTCGACAGGCGACATCCCCTCGCGCCTGAGTTCCAGCGCCACGTCGATCATCATGATGCCGTTCTTCTTGACGATGCCGATCAGCATCAGGATGCCGATCACCGCGATCACCGACAAATCCATCCCCGCCAGCCGCAGCGCCACCAGCGCGCCGAGCACCGCCGACGGAAGCCCGGTCAGGATGGTAAGCGGATGGATAAAGCTCTCATAGAGCATGCCGAGCACGATATAAATGGTCAGGATCGCGCCGCCGATCAGCAGCCCCTGGTTGGAAAGCGAATCCTGGAACGTCTTCGCCGTGCCCGAGAAGGCGGTCGAGATCGTCGGCGGCATGCCGATCTTGTCCTTCAGCGCATTGATGTGGCTCACGCTGTCGCCGAGGGCCACGCCTTGCGGCAGATTGTAGGAAATGGTCACTGCCGGAAGCTGGCCGAGCTGATTGACGGTCAAAGCGCCGGCGGTCCGATCGACACGGGCGAACGCACCGAGCGGCACCAGGCTGCCGCTGACCGTCCTTACCTTGATCGCCAGCATCCGTTCGGGCGACCACTCGATCTTCGGGTCGAGCTCCATGACCACTTTATAGCTGTCGGCCGAACCGAAGATGGTCGACACCTGCTGGGTGCCGAAACCGCCATAGAGGCTGGAGCGCAACGTGTCGGTATCGACGCCAAGCGTCGCTGCCTTGTCGCGGTCGATCACCAGCGTCGCCTGCAACGCGTTGTTCTGCAGGTCATTGGTGACATCGGTGAAGGCGCCATGATCGGCAGCCATCGCGTCCGTCAACTTTTGCGCCCAGACGTTCGTCAGGCCGGTATCGAGGCCCTGCACGGCAAGCTGGTAGGCACTCGCCGAAGCGCGCGCGCCGAGCCGCAGGTTCTGCACCGGTTGCATGTAGGTTTCGATGCCGGACACATTGGCAAGCTGGCGCCGCAGATCCGCAAGCACCTTGTCGATATTGGGGCGCTGGTCCTTGTCTTTCAGCTGTACAAACAGCTGGCCTTGGTTGAGCGCATTGTTTCCACTGCCCGCCGACCAGCCGACATGCGCGACATAGGGCGAATGGGAGAAGACATCAGCCACTTGCCCCTGCAACTTGACCATGGCGTCGAAGGAGATGTCCTGGCGCGCGATGGTCGTCACCGAGACCTGGCCGATATCCTCCTGCGGGAAGAAGCCCTTCGGCGAGATCTGGATCAGCCACACCGACAGCCCGGCGGTTACCAGGAAGACAAGGAAAACCAGGAAATTGTGGCGCAGGCAGAATGTCAGCAGCCGGTCATAGCCCCGCATGAAGACGTTTTGCCTATGGTCCGCGCCGTGCGCTGCTTTCTGCTCGGCTTTCGATAACGACAACAGCCGCGAGCACAGCATCGGCGTCAGCGTCAGCGAGACGAACATCGACGCCAGGATGGCGACCGTCACCACCACCGCGAATTCGTTGAAGATGCGCCCGATCACGCCGCCCATCAAAAGCACGGGAATGAACACGGCGACCAGCGAGATCGAGATCGATATTATGGTGAAGCCGATTTCGCGGGCGCCCTTGAGCGACGCCTCCATTGCCGAGAGCCCATCCTCCTCCATATGCCGAAAGATATTTTCCAGCATCACAATGGCGTCGTCGACGACAAGGCCAACCGCCAGCGTCAGTCCCATCAGCGAGATGTTGTCGATGGAAAAGCCGAATAGGTACATCACGCCCAGAGTGGCGATGAGCGAAATCGGCACCGCCACGGCCGGGATCACCGTCGCCGTCACCCGGCGCAGGAACAGGAAGATCACCATCACCACCAGCGCGATGGTGAGTAGCAGCGTGAACTGCACGTCGTCGACCGCCTCGCGGATCGATGTCGAGCGATCGTTCAGCAACTGGATGCTCGCCGCCGCCGGCATCTGACCCTCGAAGGAAGGCAGCATCGCCTTGACGCGGTCGACGACGTCGACGGTGTTGGCATCCGGCTGGCGCTGCACCGCCATGATGATAGCGCGGGTGCCGTCGTACCAGCTTGCCGTCGTCGTGGTCTCGACCGAATCGATGACGCGGGTCACCTCGCCGAGCCGCACCGGATGGCCGTTCTTGGTGGCGATGATGATGTTGGAGAATCCCGCCGCGTTGGTCAGCTGCGTGTTCGCCGTGATGGTCAGCTGCTGTTTGTTGTTCTTGAGCACACCGAGCGGCGTGTTGCTGTTGGCCGAGGCAATGGCCGTCTGCAGCTGGTCGATCGAGATGCCGCGTGCGGCGAGCGCCGTCGGATCGATCTGGACGCGGACGGCATATTTCTGTTGGCCGTAGATCGAAACCTGCGCAACGCCGTCGATCGTCGACAGCGACGGCGAAATCACATTCTCGGCAAAGGCATCGAGATCGGTCAGCGGAATGGTGTCGCTGACCAGCGACATCAGCAGGATCGGCGCGTCGGCTGGATTGACCTTACGATAGCTCGGCGGGCTGGTCATCTCCGGCGGCAATTGTCGTTGCGTGCGTGCGATCGCCGCCTGCACATCGGCGGCGGCTGCATCGATGTCGCGGTTGAGCACGAACTGAATGGCGATCGAGGTCGTGCCGAGCGAATTGGTCGTCGAGATCGAATCGATGCCGGCGATAGTGGCAAACTGCTTGATCAGCGGCGTTGCCACCGAGGTCGCCATGGTTTCCGGCGAGGCCCCAGGCAGCGAGGCCGAGACGTTGACAACCGGAAATTCCGCGCTTGGCAGCGCCGCGACCGGCAGGAATTTGTAAGCAAATAGCCCGCCCAGAACCAAGGCGAACGACATGAGCAGCGTGGCGACGGGCCTGCGGATGCAGAATTCGGAAATCATGGCTGTGTTCCGCCCGTCCTGTCGGCCTCCGCGACCTTCGGAGTCGCCTGGTCGCCGGTACCGGTCGAGGCCTTGCCTTCGCGCACCGCCGCGCCGTTTTTCAGCTTGGTCTGGCCTTCGACGACGACACGCTCGCCGCTTTCCAATCCTTGGCTGATCGCGGTGTTGGCGCCTTCTGTCAGCGCGACCTGCACGGGCCGCATTTCAACGGTGTTGTCCGGCTTGATCACATAGACGAACGGCCCCTTCTGGCTGGGCTGGACGGCGACCGTCGGAACGGACGTCATTTGCGGCATGATGCCGGCATCGAGCACAACATTTACATATTGGCCCGGCCACAGCGAAAGATCGGCGTTGGGCACGCTGGCCCGCGTTGCGATGGTGCCGGATGCCGTGTCCACGCTGGAATCGACGAAATCCAGCGTTCCCTTGCCGATCGGCTTCGGGTCGCCGTCCTTGGTCAGCGTCACCGCGCCTTGCTGCGGCGCCGCCAGCGCCTTGTGCAGTAAGGCAAGATCGCTTTCCGGAAGATTGAAGTTCACCTGCAGCGGGTCGACCTGCGTGATCGTCACCAGCGGCGTCGACGTGCTGCTGCCGTTGCTGGTGGTGACGAGGTCGCCGACCGCGACGCTGACCGCGCCAAGCCTGCCGGAAATCGGCGCTTTGATCGTGGCAAAGCCAAGCTGGACCTCGTCCGCATCGATCGTCGCCTTATCGGCGTCGACAGTGGCCGCCGCGGATTTCTGCGCCGCGACGGCCTGATCATAGGTCTGCTGTGTTCCGGCCTGCCTGGCGACGAGATTTTTGGCGCGCTGAAGATCGGCCGTGGCGCTGGCAAGCAGCGCCTGGTCTTTTGCGAGCGTCGCCTGATCGCGTGCCAATTGGGCCTTCAATGAGCGATCGTCCAGCGAGAACAGAAGGTCGCCGGCCTTCACCATCTGTCCGTCCTTGACCGCGATTGCGACGATCTGGCTCGAGACCCGTGCGTTGATGCTGACCACGGCGGGAGAGGACACAAAGCCGATGGCATAGCGCCGGACCGGGAAATCGGCCGTCGAGGCGGTGGCGGCAACCACCGAAGTCGAACGCGCGGCATTTGCCGCTGCAGCGGGCTTGTCCGCCGCCGCCGTCGTCTGCTTCGCCGACAGCATCTGCTGAAGACCGCTCATTGCGGTGGGCGAATGATAAAGCCACGCCGCCGCGGCAACGCAGGCTGCAGCAATCACCGCAAATACGATCTTTCCGCGCATCGACAAAAGGCCTCTCGATCCGACACGCCGCTATCCGGTGGCCGCAGTCTAGCTCAACTCGCAGCCTCTTGCCGCGCTTTTGCCAGATAATAGAGGATGCCGAAGGCGAAAAAGGGCCAAAAGCCGTCATTACGAAGATTTAATGTGCAGTGCACAATAAAACGGCAGCTAACGCAGCATCGGCCACAGCGTCGCCGCAAGCATCACGCCCATGGCGATGTTGAACCATTTGAGCCGCACCGCATCAGCCAGAAAACCGCGCAGCGCCATACCGAAACCGGCCCAAGTCGAAATGCTCGGCAGCATGACGACGGCGAAAGCGGCCGCGATCAGCACCACGGACACAAACGGGCGTTCCGGATTGGTATAGACGGCCATGGCCGTAATCGCCATCACCCAGGCCTTAGGATTGACCCACTGGAAAGCCGCAGCCTCGATGAAGCGCATCGGCTGGCCCTTCGCCTCGCCTTCGCCGCCGAGCGAGCGCGACATGGCGATCTTCCAGGCCAGATAAAGCAGGTAGAGGCCGCCGGCGATCTTCAACCCGGTATGCAGCACCGGAAAGGCCGTCAACACGGCCCCAAGCCCGAAGCCTACGGCAAGCAACAGCACGAGGAAGCCGAAGCCGATGCCGAGCATGTGTGGCACGGTCTTGACCAAGCCGAAATTCACACCCGAGGCCAAAAGCATGAAATTGTTCGGACCCGGCGTGATCGAGGTCACGAAGGCATAGACCAGCAGGGCGAAGAATGCGTCGAAGGTCATGCCGTTCCCCTAATCAATGCGAGCAGGACGATTACATCCCCTGCGGGCCGCGGTTCATCGCCGCCACTCCGGTACGGCAGATTTCGACCAACCCGAGCGGCTTCATGATGGCGATAAACTGATCGAGCTTCGAACCCTTACCGGTGATCTCGAAGATGAAATGCTCGGTGTTGGCGTCGATGACGCTGGCGCGGAATGCATCGGCGAGCCTGAGCGCCTCGACGCGGGATTCGCCGGTGCCGGCGACCTTGACCAGCGCGAGCTCCCGCTCCAGTGGCCGCTCCTGTCCGAATTCCTGCGATCGCACAGTGAGATCGACGACACGATGCACCGGCACGATGCGCTCGAGCTGGTGCTTGATCTGCTCCAGCACGTGCGGCGTGCCGCGCGTCACGATGGTGATGCGCGACAGGTGCTTTTCGTGCTCGGTTTCCGAGACCGTCAGGCTCTCGATGTTGTAGCCACGTCCGGAGAACAGGCCGATGACCCGGGCAAGCACGCCCGGCTCGTTGTCGACGAGGACCGAAAGCGTGTGGTTCTCTGGTTTTTCCGTCTCCTTGGCGATGAAATAGGCGGAGCCGGTCGGTTGCAACTGTGCGTTCATGACATGAATCTCGATTTCAAACTTTTGTGCTAATCTGCTGTTTCCGCACAGCTTCCTTGAACCAGGCTACACCAGTTCCCTGCCCTTGGCGTCGATCGCGTTGGCGACAGCTTCGTCGGTCGCCTCGTCAGGCAACAGCATCTCGTTATGCGCCTTGCCGGACGGGATCATCGGGAAGCAGTTGGCGAGCGTCGCCACGCGGCAATCGAACAGGACGGGCTTCTTGACCGCGATCATCTCCTTGATGGCGTCATCGAGCTCGTCCGGCTTGTCGCAGCGAATACCGTGGCCGCCATACGCTTCGGCGAGCTTGACGAAATCCGGCATCGCCTCGGTATAGGAATGCGACAGCCGGTTGCCGTGCAGCAGCTGCTGCCATTGCCGCACCATGCCCATATACTGGTTGTTGAGGATGAAGATCTTGATCGGCGCCTCGTGCTGCACCGCCGCGCTCATCTCCTGCATCGTCATCTGCACCGAGGCGTCGCCGGCGATATCGATGACCAGCGCATCCGGGTGCGCGATCTGCACGCCGAGCGCGGCCGGCAGGCCGTAGCCCATCGTGCCCAGCCCGCCGGAGGTCATCCAGCGGTTCGGCTTCTCGAAATGATAGTGCTGCGCCGCCCACATCTGGTGCTGGCCGACCTCGGTGGTGATGTAGGTGTCGAGGTCTTTGGTCAGCGCATAAAGCCGCTGGACGGCATATTGCGGCATGATCACCTCATGGTTCATCTTGTAGGCGAGTGAATCGCGCGCGCGCCATTTGGCGATCTGCTCCCACCACGGGTGAAGCGCCTTCTTGTCGGCCTTGGCGGTTGCCCGCCACAGTCGCACAAGATCCTCCAGCACACGGCCGACATCGCCGATGATCGGCACGTCGGTATGGACGTTCTTGTTGATCGAAGACGGGTCGATGTCGATGTGGATCTTCTTCGAATTCGGCGAAAACGCTGTCAGCCGCCCGGTGATGCGGTCGTCGAAGCGCGCGCCGATGCAGAGCATGACGTCGCAATCGTGCATCGCCATGTTCGCTTCGTAGGTGCCGTGCATGCCGAGCATGCCCATCCAGTTCTTGCCCGACGCCGGATAGGCGCCAAGGCCCATCAGCGTCGAGGTGATCGGGAAGCCGGTCAGGTCGACCAGCTCGCGCAGCAGATGGCTCGCCTCCGGGCCGGAATTGATGACGCCGCCGCCCGAATAGATGATCGGCTTCCTGGCGCCGGCCATCAGCTCGACCGCCGCCTTGATCCTCTCCAGGTCGCCCTGGACCTTCGGCTGGTAGCTGGTGCGCGGCGCCGTCTGCGGCGGAACATAGATTCCCTTGGCGAACTGAACGTCCTTCGGGATGTCGACGACGACCGGGCCGGGGCGCCCTGTCGTTGCCACATGGAAGGCCTCGTGGATCGTTGCCGCGAGCTGGTTGACGTCCTTCACCAGCCAGTTGTGCTTGGTGCAGGGCCGCGTGATGCCGACCGTGTCGCACTCCTGGAACGCATCCGAGCCGATCAGCGACGTCGGTACCTGGCCCGTCAGGCAGACCAGCGGGATCGAATCCATCAGCGCGTCCTGCAATGGCGTCACCGCATTGGTGGCGCCCGGCCCGGAGGTCACCAGCATGACGCCGGCCTTGCCGGTCGAGCGCGCATAGCCTTCCGCCGCGTGGCCAGCGCCCTGTTCGTGGCGAACGAGGATGTGCTCGACCTCGTCCTGCTGGAAGATTTCATCGTAGATTGGCAGAACCGCGCCTCCCGGATAGCCGAAAACATGCTTGACGCCATTGTCCTTCAGCGCCTGCACCACCATTTCGGCGCCAGTCATCTCGGTTCTTGGCGTTTCGCGCCGCTCATTCTGTCCACTGCTCATCGGTCTGGTCCCGTACTGTTCGCCATCGGGCGATTGCTGGTCGTTTAGTCGTGTTTCGGGCAATAAAAAAGGCCCCCGAGGGAGCCTGTGTCTTGCGCATGGGAGGTCACCGCCTGGCGGTTACACCGCCTTGCCCACGCGCTTTCCTACGAGAATGAGTGCCGTTTTCATGGTCGCGGACAATAGAATTGGTTTGATGGTGCTGTCAACGGCGAATGTGCGCGGGCCAGATATCAGACTGTACCAATGCGCTTCCAGTAGATGAGGGTGCCCGTCAGCCCGCCATGCGGCTTCAGCGCATAATCTGGTATTTCGCCGCTCAGCGTGAAGCCGAGCTTTTCATAGAGGCCGGAAGCCCCCTCCTCTTTTGCCGTGTCCAGCACCAACAGCGTGCGGCCTTTCTCCATGGCAACGGCTTCCGCCGCCTCCATCAGGCGGGTTGCGACGCCCTTGCCGCGATAATTGAGGCGGGTCATCAGCTTGGCGATCTCGGCCCGGTGCGGCTGGTTGGGAGGGCAGTCGAGCAGCACGGTGACGGTGCCGATCAGAGCCTCGCCGTTCCAGGCCCCGAGCACCGCCCTTTCGCCTCTGGCGACCGCCTGAAGCGACTTGTTCCAGAAGGCTGCAGCCATCTCCGGCGCCAAGGGACGCATGAAGCTGACCGAGCCGCCGGCGGCAACCGTGCCGATCAGCAAATCGACCAGCATTTTTTTCGTTCCGGCAGTATTGCTGAGCAGGTTGATTTCTATTGAATCCATGTGGTCTCCTCTGTGTGCAACGGGAACGGCAGTGCATCGAGCGGCAGCATGGCCTGCACCGTCAGCCGAAATGACTGGTCCGCTTCCGCTTCCTGGCTCGGCGGATTTCTCCGATGCGCTCGGCGTCTTCCTCTTGCAGATGTCGCCCGCGTTCCAGCAGTTCGAGCGTGTATTCCTCATAGGTCAGGCCTAGCCGCTCGGCCTTGTCCAGCCGCATCAGCATGATCTCGCGGCTCGGCACTTTCCATGCCTGGGCATGGGCGGTCCGCCAGGCAAGAAAGATATAGGGGTCTCCCTTGCCCCAAGGCGGACCGTCGTAGTCGTCGAGCGGCGGACCGCCATTGTCGGAACGTTTCGGACGGCGCGCCATCGTCTCAGCTCCTGGCCAACGCAACCAGATAGTCGGCGGCGTCCGGCCCCGGAGCGTGGAAGACGCAATCGGATGGCGCGCCGAGCGCCAGGCAGTCGCCGGGCTCGAGCCTGTGAACGATGTCGCCCTCGACGAATTCCAGCTGCCCGGAGATCAGCCAGATCTGTTGTCTGATGAAGGCATAGGAGGCCGCCGGGAAGCTCACCTTGGCGCCCGCCGGCAGTTGGACCCGGATCAGTTCGAGCGGCATGTCCGAAACCGGCGAAAGGTGCCGCCGCACATAACCCGTAGCCGGATCGCGCCAGACCGGCTGGTCACGTTCGCGAAGCAGGCCACCGCCTTGCAACTCCGCCCTTGCGATCAAAGTGGAAAGCGTCATGCCGAACGCGGCCGCAATGCGCACGAGGAGTGCCGCCGTCGGGCTCGTCATGCCGCGCTCGATCGTGCTCAGCATGGCTTTCGAGACATCGGACTGCTCCGCCAAATCCCCCAGGGACCAGCTGCGAGCCACCCTTTCGGCGTGTATCCTTCTGCCGATAGTCGATGAGATGTCGTTCGCTATATTATCCATTCATCCACTATAGCGAAATCCCGCGCTCGGGCAACGGCCGTTTCATCCAGTTTTCGCAAACCCCTTAACGTCCGCTAAACCATCCGGCCTCACCCCACCTTAACCCCGTCCGCCTAGGCTCATTGTTTGGGAAAAGGGGATCGGCCTGTCCATGCTCGTCGAACGCGAAACCTCCATTGGAGAACCGACTTTGCTGGAGCGCCGCAGGGCGGAGCAGAACGACAAGCGGATTCTGGGCAATGTCGTGCAATGCGATGGCGCGCGCGCCACCATCAGCGCCTATGCCGACGATATCGAAGGCACGGTCACCGGCCTATGGAGCGTCGGCAAGATGATCTCGATCAATCTCGGTACATCACGAACCGTCGGACTGGTCTACGAAATCGGCAAGTCGGATCGTGCCTGGAGCAGCGAGGGCCAGAATCCGATCGAGGTCAGCATCGAATTGATTGGCGAGGTGCGCGACGGCGCCGAACCCGGCGCCAAGCCGGTATTCGACCGCGGCATCACGACCTATCCGCATATCGGCGCCATTGCCCATCGTATCCGCAGCCGCGACCTACAGGCCGTCTACGATCTCGCCGGGCGTCATTCGATTACCATCGGCACGCTGTCGCAGGACGAGGCCATCGACGCCAATATTGCCATCGACGATACGCTGGCGCGCCATTTCGCCATTGTCGGCACGACCGGGGTCGGCAAATCGACCGCCGTCTCGCTGCTCTTGCGCAAGTCGATCGCCGCCCGGCCCGACCTGCGCGTGCTCATCCTGGATCCACACAACGAGTTCGCCGCGTCCTTGCCCGAATATTGCTTTAGGGTCGATTCGACGACGCTCGACCTGCCTTTCTGGATGTTCAAACTCGAGGAATTCGCCGAGGTGCTGTTTCGCGGCCGCGAGACGGTGCCGGAAGAGGTCGACGCCTTGCGCGATCTCATTCCCGCGGCCAAGAACCTCTATCGCAATCCGAACACCGGCAACTACCTGCGGCGCAGCACCGACGCGCTGACCGCCGACGCGCCGGTACCCTATCGCATTGCCGACCTCATCAAGCTGGTCGACGAACGCATGGGATTGCTGGAAAGCAAGAACGATCGTCCAACCCTCAGGTCACTGAGGACACGTATCGAATCGGCGGCATCCGATCCGCGCTACCGTTTCATGTTCAACTCGCGCCTGATCGAGGACACCATTCACGAGACGATCGGCAACATTTTCCGCGTGCCGCATCACGGCCGCCCGGTGACCTGCTTCGAAATGGCCGGTATGCCGTCCGAGGTGGTCAATTCCGTATGCTCGGTGCTGGCGCGGCTGGCGTTCGACCTGGCGTTGTGGAGCGAAGGCCGCTTGCGGCTGCTCTTCCTGTGCGAGGAAGCGCATCGCTATATGCCGGCCGATCCGCGCCTCGGTTTCGCGCCGACCCGGCACGCGCTGTCGCGCATCGCCAAGGAAGGCCGCAAATATGGCTGTTATCTCGGCGTCGTCACCCAGCGCCCGGGCGAGCTTGATCCGACCATCCTGTCGCAGTGCTCGACGTTCTTCGCCATGCGGCTCGCCAATGAGCAGGACCAGGCGATCATCCGCTCGGCGATCGCCGATTCCTCGGCTTCGACGCTGGCGTTCCTGTCTTCCATGGGGCAGCGCGAGGCCATTGCCTTCGGAGAAGGCGTGGCGACGACGATGCGGATGAAATTCGAAAAACTCTCCGAGGATTTGATCCCCGGCACGGCTAAGCGCGAGGACGCCTTGCCCTCCGAAACCGGCGACGAGGTCGACCTCGTGGCGATCGTCGAACGGCTGCGCAACGTGCCGAAATCACAACAGGCAATGCCTTTCGCGGAAGTCGTCGATCCGGGCCGGCAGGCCGGCGACTCGGACTATCGAAAACCGCCGGCCGCACGCACCCAGCGGAGCGACGATTTCGACTTGCGCTACGGCCTCAAGCCGGCGACCTTCGGGCTACGCCCGCAAAACGAATGAGTCGGCGACTTTTAGGCAGACCTCATCGGTGCGGCCGCAGGTATCAAAGCTGAGCTTCGATGGCTGCCCTGTCTATAACTGACCACACCTGGCGAATTTTCCCTCTCTGAAACTCATAGAATACGTTCTCGGCAAACGAAATTCTCTTCCCGCTTACATCAAGCCCAAGGAACGTTCCCCTTGGCGCGCAGTCGAAGCTTAGCCGGCTCGCTATATAAGGCGGATCGGCAACCAATAGCCGAATGTCGAAATAAAGGTCCGGAATTTCATCGAAGTCTCTCTCCAACATTTCGAGGTACCCGGATAATCCGAGCGGCCGACCGTTGTGGATCACTTCATCATGAACAAACTGCCCCAGAATTGGCCAATCCTGCTTGTTCAGACATGCAATATAGCCTCGGTAAAGATCGGAGAGGTCGGATTTGATCACGGCAACACCTCTATCTCCCACAAGCCTTGCAAGGCGCCGTCTCAGCCTACTTGGCGACGTCGGTCTGCGAGCGCCGGAAGCGCAGAAAACGGCACCAGACGGCCAGCATCCCGAATTTCCAGCATCACGAATTTAATGACGGGATTCAGGCGCAGACGCGGTTGCGGCCTTGCCTCTTTGCCTCATAGAGCTGGCGGTCGGCGCGGCGATAGAACTCCTCGGCGGTTTCCTTGCGGTCCCAGACGGCAAGCCCGACGCTGGTGGTGATTTTCAGTCGGACATTGCCTGTCAGCACCGACATGCTGGCGATCGCCTTGCGGATGCGCTCGGCGAATTTGGATAGCAGCTCGGCGTCCATATTGGGCGTGACCACCGCGAACTCCTCGCCGCCCAGGCGCGCCACCACGTCGTGATAGCGTGTCATGTCCTTGAGACAGTTGGCGACGGCCCGCAACACCTCGTCGCCGACATCGTGGCCGTGGCTGTCGTTGACCTGCTTGAAGTGGTCGAGATCGAGGATCATCAGCCCGACTGGTTTTTCGATGCGGCGAAACTCCTCGAGATATTCTTTCAGCGCATCGTCGAAATAGCGCCGATTCTGCATGCCGGTGAGGCTGTCGGTCAGCGCCGCATGCT
This sequence comes from Mesorhizobium sp. M1163, assembly GCF_040318415.1. Taxonomy (NCBI): domain Bacteria; kingdom Pseudomonadati; phylum Pseudomonadota; class Alphaproteobacteria; order Hyphomicrobiales; family Phyllobacteriaceae; genus Mesorhizobium; species Mesorhizobium sp. M1163. The sequence continues at coordinate 46,749 of NZ_JAMYMF010000028.1, forward strand.
CCAGCGTCTCCGAGCGCGCACTGAGTGAAACTGTCATCGCGCGCAGCTTGCCTTCTTCCGTCGCCTGCTTTCGGATCAGCGGATAGATGAAGAAAATGCCGAAGAACAGCGCAGTCGCCAGCAGCACGCCGATCGCAAACAGCAGCTTGTTGAGATAGACGATTTCATCGAGTTCCGAAGGCGTATTGCTAATGTCGGCCGCCAGGGTTTGCAGGAGTCCATAGGCGTAAAGCGTCACCAGGCCGGCGGCCAGGATCACAAAAATAAAGACGAAAAACGCTGATTCCGCCTTGTGGAAATGCATCTGCTCCCCGTTGAAAAGTTCCTATCGATCTTATGGCATGCGGGAGCTTACGGACAGTTAACCTGGACAACTTCAACGCGAAATGTCCCCTCGATGTCGACTTTTCAGGTTGCGCTCGAAGGAGGGGGTGAGATCACCCAGTTGATCCCCTCACCGGGACGCAACCTGTGCCATTCCGGACCCAATTGGTGCCTGAACCAGGTCGCCTGCCGCTTTGCATATTGCCGCGTCGCGATCTTCGCACGCTCGATAGCCTCGGGAAAACTGATGGCGCCGGCCAGCGCGGCCTGAAGCTCGCGAACACCGATTGCCTTCATCGCCGGCAGGTCGGGATCGAGGCCGAGCACTGAAAGCTGCTTCACCTCGTCCAATGCCCCCTTGTCCAGCATGCGGTCGAAGCGGCCATCGATCCGCTCCACCAGCGCCGCCCGCTCCGGCTCGATGACGAAAAAGCGCGCGCTGCTTGTGTCGATCAACGGCTGGCCACGCGCGGCCTGCCAGTCCAGGATGGAACGGCCCGACGCGTCGAGCACCTCCAGCGCCCGCACGATGCGCTGGCCATCCGTCGGCTTCAGCACCATGCCGGCCGCAGAATCCTCGCGCAACAGGATGCGGTGCAATCTCACCGCGCCCTGTTCCTGGAGCTCGTAGCGCCAGCGCTCGCGGATCGACTGCGGAATGTCGGGCATCTCCGAAATACCTTCCGTGAGTGCCCGGAAATAAAGCCCGGTGCCGCCGACGAAAATCACTTGCCGCGCCGAAAGCGTGCCGTCGTCGATCAGCTTCATGACATCACGCAACCAGGCGCCGGTGGAATAGGCGGTGGACGGATCGACGTGTCCATAAAGAAAGTGGGGGACGCGGGCGAGTTCGGCAGGACCAGGCCGCGCCGTCAGCACGTCGAGCACCGAATAGCCTTGCATGGAATCGGTGTTGACGATGACACCGCCATTGCGCTCGGCGAGGTCGAGTGCGAGTGCCGACTTGCCGCTGGCGGTCGGCCCGGCTATCAGGATCGCGTTCTTCACGCGACCTTCGCCCGCCTGTCTGCTGGAATTTTCGATGCCGCTGATCGCCACGCTTCTATCCCATCCCGCCGGCCGCGCATTGACGCCGACGCTAGCGAATATGGCCTCGCGGTTGGTCGGCGCAAGCGCTGTTCGCTGGCTGGCCGAAGGCATCGCCTGCGAGCTCGATTTGCCGGAGACCGCCGAAGCTTCCGAAATAACGGCCCGCCTGCATGCCGCGCTTGCTTCCGAACCCATCGACGTGGCCGTCCAGCCGGCTGAGAACAGGCGCAAGAAGGTCCTGATCGCCGACATGGATTCGACGATGATCGAGCAGGAATGCATCGACGAGCTTGCCGACGAGATCGGCGTCAAGGATCGCGTCGCCGCCATCACGGCGCGATCGATGAACGGTGAGATCGCATTCGAGCCGGCCTTGCGCGAGCGCGTGGCGCTGCTTAAGGGTCTCGATGCCGCAATCATCGACCGCATCATCGACAATCGCCTGACGCTTGCCTCCGGCGGTCGCACGCTCGTCCAGACAATGGCGGCCAACGGCGCCTGGACGGCGCTGATCTCCGGTGGTTTCGACATCTTCACCACCCGCATCGCAGCATTGCTCGGTTTTCACGAAAATCGCGCCAACCGGCTGATCGAGCAGGATCGCCGCTTCACCGGCTTGGTCGCCGAGCCGATCCTCGGCCGCGCCGCCAAGGCCGAAGCCCTTATCGAGATTTCCGCCCGCCTCGGCCTGACGCCTGCCGATGCCATTGCCGTGGGTGATGGCGCCAACGATCTCGACATGATCCGTCTTGCCGGCATCGGCGTCGCCTTGCACGCCAAGCCGGCCGTGGCAGCCGAGGCAAAGATCCGCATCGACCACGGCGACCTCACCGCCTTGCTTTATCTGCAGGGTTATCGCCGGAAAGAATTTATCGAATGACGCCGATCCGCACCGAGCGCCTGATCCTGCGCAACTGGGAAGATCGTGACCGCGAGCTCTTCCATCGCATCAATTCCGACGAGCGCGTCATGGAATTCTTTCCGTTTCGCCGCGACCGCGCCCAGGCTGACGCCAAGATGGAGGAGTTGCGCGCCGCTATCGATCGCAACGGCTTCGGCTTCGCGGCCGCTGAGATCACAGCCACAGGTGAATGCATCGGCTTCGTCGGCATAACCCGAACCGATCATTTGCCCTTCCTGCCGCCCGGCACGATCGAGATCGGCTGGCGGCTGGCACCCGAATTCTGGGGCCGCGGCTATGTCACCGAAGCAGCCGAAGCCTGGCTCACCTATGGCTTTGAAAGACTTGGCCTCCACGAAATCGTGTCCTTCGCCGTCAAGGATAACAGCCGGTCCACTGCCGTCATGGAGCGCCTGAACATGATCGCCGACCCGGCCTCCGACTTCGACCATCCCGGTGTTCCGGACAGCCACACCGCACTCAGGCGACATGTCTTCTACAGGCTGTCACGCACAGACTGGCAAGCAAGAAAAAGGGCGGCCCGCTAGCCGCCCTTTTTCTTTTCAAGATCAGAGTGTTACAGGCTCTTCCGGACTCAATCCATCCGGATTGTCACAAACCTCAGCTCGCCGGTCTTCGACGCCAGCATCAAAAGCGCGTTCTTGCGCCCTTGCTCCTTCAGCGCGCCGATCCGGTCCATGACGTCCTTGGGCGTGGCGACCGATTCCTGCGCGATCTCGGTGATCACCTCGCCCGGCTGGATGCCGCGTTCGGCAGCGGCTGAATCCTTGGTGACGTCGGTCACGACGACGCCGGAGACGTCGGCGGCGATGCCGAATTTCGTGCGCGTCTCGTCGTTGAGCTCGCCGATCGTCATGCCAAGCACGGCAGCCGTCGAAACGGCAGGCGCCTTGTCGGCATCGTCCTGGTCGGTGTTGCCGTTTTCACCGCCGCTGGCAAGCTTTTCGCCGTCCTCGAGTCGGCCGAGCGTCACCTTCACGGTCTGCTCGACCCCCTTGCGCACGATGATCACGTCGACCGCCTTGCCGACCGGGCTTTCCGCCACGACGCGCGGCAGGTCGCGCATTTCATGGATGTCCTTGCCGTCGAACTTGATGATGACGTCGCCGGCCTGGATGGTGCCGTTGTCGACCGGTCCGCCCTTGATGACGCCGGCAACCAGCGCGCCCTTGGCGGTCGCCATGCCCAGGCTTTCGGCAATGTCGTCGGTCACCGGCTGGATGCGCACACCGAGCCAGCCGCGCCGCGTCTCGCCGAACTGGCGAAGCTGGTCGACTACGCCCGAGGCGAGCTGCGACGGAATGGAGAAGCCGATGCCGATCGAGCCTCCCGACGGCGAGATGATTGCCGTGTTGATGCCGATGACCTCGCCGCTGCTGTTGAACAGCGGTCCACCGGAATTGCCGCGGTTGATCGCGGCATCGGTCTGGATGAAGTCGTCATACGGGCCGGAATTGATGTCGCGATTGCGCGCCGAGACGATGCCGACCGTCACCGTGCCGCCGAGACCGAACGGATTGCCGATCGCCATCACCCAGTCGCCGACACGCATCGTGTTGGAATCGCCGAACTTCACCGCTGTCAACTTGTGCCCTTTCGGATCGACCTTCAGCACCGCGACGTCGGTCTTGGTGTCGGTGCCGACCAGCGTCGCCTTGAGCGTCACCCCGTCGGAGAAATTCACCTCGATGTCGTCGGCATCGGCAATGACGTGGTTGTTGGTCACCACGATGCCCTGCTCGGCGTCGACCACAAAGCCGGAGCCCAGCGACTGCACCTTTTGCCCGCCGCCGCCCTTGTCGCCGCCACGGTTCTTGAAGAAATCGTCGAAGAAGTCCTGGAAGGGTGAGCCTTCCGGGAGCTGCGGCATCGGCACGGCGCCCGGACCCTCCGTGCCCTTCACCGTCTGCGAAGTCGAGATGTTGACCACCGCGCCGAGCAGGCCGGCGGCGAGATCGGCAACCGAGGGTGGCCCGTCGGCTGCCACTGTCGGCGTCACGAACGACGGAACGGCAACTGCGCCGACCAGAAGCGCAGCGGCCCCGGCGATGAACGTCCGCCTCGCTGCACGCAGAAGGGTGGTGGATGTCATCGAAAGGCCTCCGGGTGTTCTAAAAAAGCGCTTCGGCAAAAACGCCGCGTCGCGTCATGTTGGCAAGAAATAAGGCACGTTTGCGGCTACGGCTACCGCCAGAGGATAAATCCTCCGTTACGCCGGCTTCCCCTGCACCGGCCCTACTGGCCGGTGCCTGGCTGTGCCGCTGGCGCGGCGGGAGCGGGCGGCGCTGGCGGTGGTGCCGCCGGTGCCGCGAGCGTTTCCTTGCTGTTCGGGTCGCGGAAAAAGCGGAAGAACTCGGAATTCGGCGACAGCACCATCGTCGTTCCGGTGCTGTTCAGCGCCGTGCCATAGGCATTCATCGATCGATAGAAATCGAAGAAGGCCGGATCGCGCTGATAGGCCCCGGCAAACGTCGCGCTGCGCTGGGCTTCACCTTCACCACGCAGGATTTCAGACTCTTTTTGCGCTTCGGCGACGATTTCCACCACTTCGCGGTCGGCGCGGGCCCTGATCCGCTGCGCTGCCTCATTGCCTCGCGCCCTCAGCCGCTCGGCTTCGGCGAGACGTTCGGCCTTCATGCGGTCGAAGGTCTGCTGCGAGACCTCAGCCGTGAGATCGGTGCGGCGGATGCGGACATCCTCGATCTGCAGGCCAAGCGAGGTGGCGTCGGGCCTCAGTTGATCGCGTACCTCGCGCATCATCACGGCGCGCTCTTCCGAGAGTGCCGCCTCGAAGTCGCGCAGGCCGTAGACGCGGCGCAAGGCGGCGTCGAGACGCGTCCTCAGCCGGGCCTCGGCCAGTTCGATCTGGCCGGAGACCGCGGCGCGAAACACGCGCGGATCCGAGATACGATAGGCGATAAAGGCATCGACCTCATAGAACTTGCCGCCCGAAACCTGGACGCGGATGTTGTCGAGGTCGAAGCGCAGGACCCTGTTTTCGATCAGCTGCACGGTGTCGGCATCGAAGAAGGAGAACGGCGCCTTGAAATAGATGCCTGGCTGGTTCTTGACGTCGACGATTTCGCCGAACCTGAGCACCAGCGCCTGCTGGCGCGCATTGACGACGAAGACAGACGAATAGAGCAGGAACAGGATGACCGCGGCGATGACCGCAATGACGGGAAGACGGTTGGCCATCACTGGTTTCCTCCGGCGGCCGGTGCCGGCGCCTTCTGCTGCAATGCGGGCAGCGGCAGGTAGGGAACGACCCCTTGCCCATTGCCTTGCTCGACGATGACCTTGCTCGAATCCTTCAGCACCCTCTCCATTGTTTCCAGGTAAAGCCGCTTGCGCGTCACCTCCGGCGCCTTTGCATATTCGTCATAGACCGAGATGAAGCGCTGCGCCTCGCCTTCGGCCTCCTGCACGACCCGGTTCTTGTAGGCGGCCGCGTCTTCGCGGATCTGCGCGGCAGCGCCGCGCGCCTGGCCGAGCTTCTGGTTGGAATACTGATTGGCCTGCTCGACGAACTTGTCCTCGTCCTGTTCGGCCCGCTGCACCTCGTCAAACGCGTCCGCCACCTCGCGCGGCGGCGCGGCATCCTCGATCGAAATGGCGTTGACGTTGAGGCCGGCCTTGTAGCCGTCCAGCGTCGTCTGGATGATCTCACGCACCGACGCCGCAATTCCTTGCCGGTCGTCGCGGAAAATGTCCTGCGCCGGGCGCCGGCCGACCGCTTCACGCATCGCGCTTTCGGCGACCTGCTGCAGCATGCCGCCGGGGTCGGACACGTCGAACAGATAGGCCTTCGGGTCGGAAACCTGATAGGCCACAGAGAATTGCACGTTGACGATGTTCTGATCGCCGGAAAGCATCAGACCATTGCCGCTGGTGCTGCCGCCACCGATGCTGACAAGCTGCTCGGCGATGTTGGCGGTCTCGACCGTTTCAATGGGCCACCAATGGAAATGCAGGCCAGGCTGCGAGAGTTCCGCCTTCGGCTTGCCGAACCTGAGCTCCACCGCAACTTCGTCGGGCTGCACGGTGTAGACCGCCTTGAACGCCCACAGCACCACCAGCGCCGCAGCAATCAGCCCGAACACCGCCGGGCTCGCGCCACCGCCGCCCGGCAGTGCGCGCCGCAACCTATCCTGCCCACGCCGGATGATATCCTCGAGATCAGGAGGCGAGCCCTGCGGGCCGCTGGGTCCCTTGGGTCCCTGTCCCCAAGGTCCCTGATTGTTGCCGCCGCCCCACGGGCCGCCGCCGCCGCTCTTGTCGTTCCAGGGCATGAATGTCCTTTCGCTTGGAATTCCCTCAAGCGCCGGCTCACCGGCGCAAAATCCAATATTATTCTTCTATAGGGATGCAACGGCACGCTTTCAACGCGATCGGCTGCCGTCACAGTCCGCCTTTGGGTCCATTTAGACCTGTCGCGACGCTTTGTCGTCTTCAATTCAGATCGCGGCGCCGCTCGTAAACCGAATAGCGTGTCGCATGGCTGTCCTTCTCACCGGCCTCAACCTCCTGTGAGTGGACTATCCGCCACAGTGCCGGGTCGATCGGCGGGAAATGAGCGTCGCCGTCGACCGCGGCCAGCACATGGGTGACGTGCAGCCGATCGGCCAGCGGCAGCGCCTGAGCATAGATCTCGCCGCCGCCGATGACGCAGATCTCGTCGGCGCCTGCCATGCAGCGCCCGCGCACCGTCGCCAGCGCGATTGCGTCCTCGATCGAGTGCGCGACTTCTACGCCCTCGGCGCGCCATGCCCTGTCCCGCGTCACCACGATGTTGAGCCTGCCCGGCAACGGCCGGCCGATGCCTTCATAGGTCTTGCGGCCCATGATGATAGGCTTGCCCATCGTATCGGCCTTGAACCGCTTGAGATCGGTGGAAAGCCGCCACGGCAACCCACCCTCGCGCCCGATCACGCCGTTCTCGGCGATGGCGACGTAGATCGCGAGGTCCATCAGCCGCCGTTCCCGCCATCGGATGGCTCCAGCAGCAATATGTCAATGTCGCGCTCGGGGTAGAAGTTCTGCGCCTTCATCTCGAAGGTCGTCGGTCCGATCTTCCTGACGTTTTCGCCGCAAAACGAGACCAGGTTCTTCGGATCGCCCTTGTCGACGGTCAGCTTGAACGTGCCGATGTTTCCCGACGCCCAGTTGCCGCCCGTGGTCAGGATATAGGCGATGCGGTTCTCGAAATATTTGGGGTAGCCGTCGGGATCGTCCTTGGCTGCCTTGCGCACGGCGTTCTCGAACGTGTCATCCATGCAGTAGCGGGTCTTGTAGGCGGCATACTGGCCCTGGAACTGGCCGTCATAGAAGAAACTGACCGAGGAGGTGCCGCCGACGCTCGGCTTGTAGCGATGCGAGACATGCACCGCCTTGTTGGCCGGAAAGGTCGAGCGCCACCAATAGGTCGAGCGCAATTGCCAGAACGGCGTATAGACGGTCTTCATGCCCGAACCGTCATCGGCAGTGTCTTCGATGATGATGCCGCGGTTGACCCAGTCGTCGGTGACCGCTTGCGGCAGCTTTGCCAGCGCTGCCTTGGCCGCATCGCCGAATGGATAGAAAGGCACGCCCTGCGCCTCCAGGTCGGCGCCAATGTCGATGCCGAGCGCGAACACCTTCTGCTCGAGCTGCGGCTTTGCCGGCACCCCGTCGATCGTCACTTCGAAGCCGAGGAAATTGTCGCTCTGCGCCTCGGGAATCGCCGGTATTTCTTCGGGGTCGCCTTCGATGTCGGGCATCGGAAAGGCGACGATCGCATCGACATCCTTGTCGGTGTTGTTGCGGAAGACGTAATCGACCGTCACCCTTTCCGGCGAGATGTAGAGATCCTCGCTTTCCATCGCCACCGCATCGCTGCGCGACAGGATCAGCCCACCGGTGCCGAGTTCGGCGACCGAATCATTGGCGAGCGCAGGCGTAGCCGAGAGCGCCAACGCGGTCAGGACGTAACGGAACATGGAAACTCCCCCGGCGAGAATGCCAACATGACTCTAGCCGTTCAATGTGGCGTTTCAAAGCCTTTCGGCAAATGCGCCGGCGCGTGCCGGCTTGTCGTGTCGGTCTAGACACGCCGGTCTCGATCGGGCAGGAGTTCGCTCATGCGCAAGCTTCTTGTCATCGGCATCGGCGCCGGCAATCCGGAGCACATGACGGTCCAGGCCATCAACGGCCTCAATCGGGCCGACGTGCTGTTCATCCCCGACAAGGGCGCCAAGAAGAACGATCTCGCCGAATTGCGCCGCCAGATCTGCGACCGCTTCGTCATCAATCCGAACTCGCGCCGCGTCGAGTTCGACGTGCCGGTGCGCGCCGAGCCGGCGCCTTCCTACCGCCCGACCGTCGACGACTGGCACGAGGCGATCGCCGCGATCTATGAAGGCCTGATTCGCGGCGAACTCCCCGAAGATGGCTGCGGCGCCTTCCTGATCTGGGGCGATCCTTCGCTCTATGACAGCGCGCTGCGTATCCTGGAGCGCGTGCGCCTCAGAGGCAATGTCGCGTTCGAGCTGGAGGTCATCCCTGGCATCACCGCCATCCAGGCACTCGCAGCCAGCCACAAAATGGCATTGAACCGCATCGGCGACGCCATTTTGATCACCACCGGCCGCCGGCTCGCCGAGGAAGGTCTGCCCGAAAACGCCGGCAGCACCATCGTCATGCTGGACGGCAAATGCGCCTTCAACACGCTGGCCGACAAGGACGTTAGCGTCCACTGGGGCGCCTATCTCGGCACACCCGACGAGATCATCATCTCGGGCCGGATTGGCGACGTCAGCGACGAGATCGTCAGCACTCGTGAGGAGGCCCGCCGGAAAAAGGGCTGGATCATGGACACCTATCTGCTGCGCAAGCCGGGCGAGCCTGAGGAGTGACAGGGATTGAGCGCGGCATGAATTCCGCCGAGTTCACGCAGCATCGATCTCGGCCTGCAGCGCCTCCATATGCGCCGCCGCTGCTGAAGACGCAGCCCGCTCGATGGCGCGGAAGCGGCTGACCACCGCAAGCCCGACCGACGTCAATTGGGCGCCACCGCCTTTCTTGCCGCCCGTCTGTGCCGCAACCAGCGGCTTGCCGAACACGCGGTTCATGTCCTCGACCAGATCCCAAGCGTGCTTGTAGGACATCTCCATGCCGCGCGCCGCGGCCGAAATCGAGCCGAAGGCAGCGATCTGTTCCAGAAGCTCGATCTTGCCCGGCCCGATGCGGCCATCTGGATCGAGATTTATCCGCAAGCTCAGCGACGGCATTTGCTCCTCCGCGGTCACGCCATTCTACAAGTTCTCCAGCGATACCGCTATTCCAAAACGATATAGCGAATCATCGGCCGTTCACCCATCCGCCTCGGCGGGGAGGCCGGCGCCGGTATTCGCTCGGTCGAAGCTCACCGTCTTGACCACCGCGAAGACCTTTCGGCCAAGCTGGAGCCCTAGCGTCTGCCGCGATTGTTCAGTGATGCGGGCAAGCACGGTTGCGCCATTGCAGTCGATGCCGATCTCGACCGTAGGCCCTTCGCCCGGCTTTATCGCCATGATCGCGCCCGGGAATATGTTGAGCGCGCTGAGGCCAACCGGCTGCTCGGTGGCGATCATCACGTCGCGGGCGCGGATGCGGACGCGCACCGGCGCACCGACCGGCGTTGCCAGAAGCGGCACACGGATCTCGCCCGCCGCCGAGCCAAGCACGGTCATGCCAAACGCCTCGTCGTGGCGCAGAACCGCGGTATCCAGCACGGCACCGCCCTCGCCGCGCTCTTCGGCCGGCAATAGATCCAGACGCTGCATGATCACTCCGGTTGGACCGGAAGCAGCGACCTTGCCCTGCATCAGTACCACGACGTCGCTCGCCAACCGCGCCACTTCGGCGATCGAGTGGCTGACATAGACGATCGGGATTTTCGTCTCGTCGCGCAGCCGCTCGATATAAGGCAAGATCTCGGCCTTGCGCGCCTCGTCGAGCGACGCCAGCGGCTCGTCCATCAGCAGCAATTTCGGACTGGCAAGCAGCGCCCTGCCGATTGCCACGCGCTGCTTCTCGCCACCGGAGAGTTTTGCCGGCCGCCGGTCGAGCAAATGGCCGATCCCGAGCAGTTCGACCACGCCATTGATATCCGCGTAGCGCTCAGCAGCCGGCGTGAACCAGCGGCCATAGCGCAGATTGCTCGCCACGCTCATATGCGGAAACAGCCGCGCGTCCTGGAACACCATGCCGATCCGCCGCTTGTGCTTCGGCATGAACAAGCCGGCATCGCTATCGACCAGCACACGGCCGTCGGCCGCGATACGGCCTTTGTCGGGGCGGATCAGCCCGGCAATCAGGTTGATCAGCGTCGTCTTTCCGGAGCCGGAAGGCCCGAACAGCGCAGTCAGCCGCCCGGCGCTTTCGAAGCGGGCATTGACGGCGAAATCGCCAAGCCGGTGGCTGATGTCGACCTGAACCGTCATTCGATGTCCATCCGCCGGCCGACGCGTCGCGCCAGCACTTCCGAGGCGACCAGTGCCGCCATCGAGATGACGATCGAGATCAGCGTCAGCCTGAGCGCGCCGGCGTCGCCGCCGGGAACCTGCGTGAAAGTGTAGATCGCCGACGGCAGCGTCTGCGTCTCGTTCGGAATGTTGGAGACGAAGGTGATCGTCGCGCCGAATTCGCCCATCGCCTTGGCGAAGGAGAGGATCGCACCGGCGATCAGGCCGGGCAGGATCAGCGGCAGCGTGATCGTGCCGAACACCCATAATGGATTGGCGCCGAGCGTGCCGGCGGCCGCCTCGATCTTACGGTCGACCGCCTCGATCGACAGCCGGATCGCCCGCACCATCAGCGGAAAACCCATCACGCCGCAGGCGAGCGCGGCGCCGGTCCAGCGAAAGGAAAAAACGATGCCGAAATGTTCGGCCAGGAAAGCTCCGGCCGGACCGCGCTTGCCGAAAGTCAAAAGCAGCAAATAGCCGGTCACCACCGGCGGGAGGATCAGCGGCAGATGCACCAGCCCGTTGAGCAGCGTCTTGCCCCAGAACTGGCCGCGGGCGAGCACAAGAGCGATCGCTACGCCCGGCGGCAGGCTGGCAATCATCGCTACGGTCGCCACCTTGATGGACAGTCGGACCGCATTCCATTCGTCGGGAGCGAGATCCAGCAGCCAGCTCATGCTCAGGGCCGTTCGTCAGTTGCTCGGCGCAAGCACGGTAAAACCTTGCGCCTTGAAGAGTTCGCCAGCCTTGGCGGATTGCAGGCATTTCAGGAATGCCGGGGTATCCTTGCCCTTCGAATCCGCAAGCTGGGCAACCGGATAGATGATCGGCGGATGTGTATTGTCGGGGAAAGTGCCGAGCACCTTCACGCCAGGCTCGGCATGCGCGTCGGTGGCATAGACGATGCCGAGTGCTGCCTCGCGGGTCGACACCAGCTTTAGGGCGGCGCGCACATTCTCGGCCTGCGCCACCTTGCCTTCGACGGAAGACCAGACACCGAGCGATTCGAGCGCCGCCTTGCCGTATTTGCCGGCCGGCACCGCCTTGAAATCGCCCATGGCAAGTTTGCCGTCACCCACGAGCCCGGCAAGATCGAAACCCTTTTCAATCCTGGTTTCAACCTTGGAATCCTGCGGCGCGATCAGCACGATCTGGTTGCCGAGCAATTTCACTTCGGTGTCGGGCTTGGTCAGCTCCTTGTCGGAAATATATTTCATCCAGTCGAGATCGGCCGAGATGAACACGTCCGCCGGCGCGCCGCTTTCAATCTGCTTGGCCAGCGCCGAACTCGCCGCGTAGGAAATGGTTGCCGCCTCGCCGACACTGGCCTCGCAGGCCTTGTTGACGGCATCGAGCCCGTCCTTCAGGCTCGCCGCGGCAAACACGACCACCTTGTCATCGGCATGGGCCGCCGGCACCGCGGCCATCAGCATGGCAGCGAGACCCGCGATGGCAATCGTCGTCGAACCTTTGCGCGCCAGCATGAACTCTCCTCGTCTCGGATCGCCCGAAGCCGTCCATCGATATATCCATGTGAACATAACAAGGAAAGGCTCTTTACCAGGCGACGGCATTCTGAGCTGCGGTTTTCTCCGCCTGCGATAACCTCCTTTAGATACAGCGGTATCGAGGTCGAAGAAAATATCGCATGGAATCTGTTGCGCGCACCACAGACGTCGGTCGATCAAGATGGATGCTGACAACGTCCGAGGGCGTAGCCGCAGTAGGCAATTTCGATATGCACAGTCAGGTAGGGTGCTAAACCGCGATCGGTGCCTTGATCGTCGCGTCGGCGAAATAGTTGTCGAGCCGGAAATCCTCGAAGCCGAAGGCAAAGAGATCCTTCACCTCGGGATTGATCCATAGCGTCGGCAACGCCTTGGGCGTACGCCGCAATTGTTCGCGCGCCTGCTCGAAATGGTTCGAGTAAAGATGCGCGTCGCCGAGCGTGTGGATGAAATCGCCGGGTTTCAATCCGGTCACCTGCGCCACCATCAGCGTCAGCAACGCATAGGAAGCGATGTTGAAGGGCACACCGAGAAAGATGTCGGCGGAGCGCTGATAGAGCTGGCAGGAAAGCTTGCCTTCCGAAACATAGAACTGGAACAGGCAGTGGCAGGGCGGCAACGCCATGGCCTCTACCTCGGCAGGGTTCCACGCCGAAACGATCAGCCGCCGCGAGTTAGGATTTTTGCGTATCTCCTTCAGAAGATTCGCAATCTGGTCGATGGCGCCGCCATGGCCGTCCGGCCACGAACGCCATTGCTTGCCATAGACCGGGCCGAGATCGCCATTCTCGTCGGCCCACTCATCCCAGATCGAGACGCCGTGATCGTTGAGATATTTGATGTTGGTGTCGCCGGCCAGGAACCACAAAAGCTCATGGATGATCGACTTGAGGTGCAGCTTCTTGGTGGTGGTGACCGGAAAGCCGCGGGCCAGGTCGAAGCGCATCTGGTAGCCGAATATCGAGCGTGTTCCGGTGCCGGTACGGTCGCCGCGATCTGCGCCGTTTTCCAGCACATGCTTCAGAAGGTCGAGATACTGGCGCATCGGCTCCGGTCCGATTCGGGTTGTCAGCCATCATAGCCGAATGACCGTCGGCCGAACACAGCAAAGCGAGACAATTCCAGCAGAAGCCTCGCCAGCATCAGCGGCGAGTTTGTTCAGAGCGAGCCGAGCATGCCCAGATCCTTGGCGACAAGATAATAGAACGTCACCCGGTTCTTGCTGTTGTCGGCCGCCATCGCCTTGCAGGTCTTTTCGATAGCCGCATCCGCCTTGGCGCCGTCGGTGACACCGAGCTTGCCAGCGACCCAGCTGTTCCTGACGCGCTTCAGTTCCTCCGGGTCGGTGCAGGACACCAGCGAGGAATCGCGGTTCCTGAGCGCGATGCCCAGATGCTTGACGATCTTGGCGACCGCGTCGGCATCCGCCGCCGCATCATATTTTTTTACGTCTGCGAGATAATCGGCCATCGAATTTCCCCTCGTCGGCGCCACGGGATCCGGTCGATGAGGATTGTGGCGCGCTGCCGCAACTGTGCGCTGGGTCTCCTCACCGCCGCAAAGCTTCGGTTGAGACCGGCTGCAAGTCAACCCCTTGATGATCCACTTTGACACGGACGAAAGTGGCATTCCGGCCTTTCATTTTCCACCGCCAGTCCCTATATTCGCCTCGTCGGCTCGACCGACTATGGTGATAAACAGGCGATGAAATAAGCCGTTCGGACCCGGGGGCGGTACCCGGCGCCTCCACCAAAAACCGCTGCTCAAGAGCGGCTTTTGCTGGGGGCGAAATAGGATCGACGAAGGTGTAAAGATCGTACTTTTGCCCGGCATTGTACCACCGTTATCGGGCTAAACTTATAGTTGCCAACGACAACTATGCGGAAGCACGTCTCGCCGCGTAAGCGGTGCGATAGCTTCAATTCAAGCCCTAGTGGTTCGCACTTCTAGGCGGGGTTCGGAGGTACCTGGCAACAGAAACCTCCATTTCTTCCTTTTTTGATATGTGCAGCTGCAGGCCTCGCCGGCTGGGCTTTTTATGCGCCCTGATACGCTCAAGACGCCGCGGCGTTTATACCAGCCCCTGGCTGACCGCGTCGATCGCACCGGCGAATGTTTCACCAGTAGCCTCATCGGGCAACAGCATCTCATTGTGCCCTCTGCCCGTCCGGACCATCGGAAAACAATTGGCGAGCTTGGCAACACGACAGTCGAGGAGCACCGGCCGGTCCACGTCGATCATTTCCTGTATCGCATCGTCAAGGTCGGCTGGTTTGTCACAGCGCAGGCCGACCGCTCCGAACGCCTCGGCCAATTTGACAAAATCGGGCAAGGCCTCGGAATAGGAATGCGCGAGGCGGTTGCCATGAAGGATTTGCTGCCACTGGCGAACAATGCCCATATACCCGTTGTTCAGGATGAATATCTTGATCGGCGCGTCGTACTGGACTGCCGTCGACAGCTCTTTCATGGTCATCTGAACCGACGCGTCGCCGGCGATATCGATGACGAGGCTGTCCGGATGAGCGATCTGCACGCCGAGCGCCGCCGGCAGGCCGTAACCCATCGTCCCCAGGCCGCCCGAACTCATCCAGCGGTTCGGCTTTTCGAAGCCGTAGAATTGGGCCGCCCACATCTGATGCTGGCCGACTTCAGTGGTGATGTATGTGTCGCGATCCTTCGTCAGCTCGTAAAGGCGCTGCACCGCATATTGCGGCATGATCACGTCGTTGTTCATCTCATAGGAGAACGAATTGCGTGCGCGCCAGCCGGCGATCTTTCTCCACCAGTCCTGAAGGCGGCTTCCATCCGGTTTCTGAGATAATGCGCGCCATAGACGAACCATGTCACCCAGAACATTGCCGACATCGCCTTGTATGCCGATATCGACGTGGACGTTCTTGTTGATCGAGGACGGATCTATATTGATATGGATCTTCCTGGAGTTGGGCGAAAAAGCATCCACACGCGAGGTCACGCGGTCATCGAAGCGCGCGCCGATACAGATCATGACGTCGCAATCGTGCATCGCCATGTTCGCCTCATAGGAACCATGCAGACCGACCATCTTGAGCCAGTTCTTGCCGGAGGCGGGGTAAGCTCCAAGGCCCATAAGCGTCGAGGTGACCGGAAAGTCGGTCAGTTGAACCAGCTCCCGGAGCAATGTCGATGCTTTCGGGCCGGAATTGACGATGCCGCCGCCGGCATAAATAACGGGACGGCTGGCATTGGCCATCAGCGCTATCGCCTGGCCGATCTTGTTGATGTCGCCCTGCAGCTTCGGTTGATAATTTTTCAGCGCAGCAACGTCCGAACGCGGCGTGTACATCCCGGACGCAAACAGAACGTCCTTTGGCATGTCGACGAGAACAGGCCCCGGTCGCCCCGACTGGGCGATGTGGAACGCCCTATGGATCGCTGACGCTAAGTCATCGACGTCTTTGACCAAAGAGTTGTGCTTGGTGCAGGATCGCGTGATGCCGATCGTGTCACATTCCTGAAAGGCATCGGAGCCGATCAATGTTGTCGGCACTTGTCCGGACAGACAGACGATCGGCACTGAATCCATCAGTGCGTCCTGCAGGGGCGTCACGGCATTCGTCGTGCCTGGGCCTGACGTGACCAGCATCACGCCGACCTTGCCCGTGGACCGGGCATAACCCTCGGCGGCATGGCCGGCGCCCTGTTCATGGCGCACGAGGATATGCTTGATGTCGTCCTGCTGGAATATCTCGTCATAGATCGGCAAAATAGCCGCGCCGGGATAGCCGAAAATATGCTCCACACCATTGTCTTTGAGTGCGCGGAGAACGATCTCCGCTCCTGTCATGCGGTTGCTCGTATCCTGAATGGAATTATCGCTTGTCATGGTTCTGTCCCGTAGCGTGATGAGGATGGGTTGACGGGGCATCGCCGAAATCGGGCGTAAGAAGAATTGCGGGCATAAAAAAGGCCCCGTCGGGAGCCTGTTTGTCGCGCACGGGTGGCTGTCGCCGGATGGTTACACCATCCTGCCCGTGCGCTTTCCTACCACTGCAAGAACCATTGCGATCTTCATGATGATCGCTGCTACACAGAAAATCGCGCATCGTCAACGTCTCAGGCTGAGGCGTCTCAGGCTGAGGCGAAATCCAAGGGCTTTCGATCATCGGAACCTCCGATGGCAGCATTCGTATCTTCCCGTTTCCCTTCTCCCCTGCCTTTGTCGAACAAGGCTTCAGTTTCTCGCCGCGTGTCGGTCACGCCCCGCGAGCTACCTGATGGAGATAAGATGAACCAGGAAACCACGCCAAAACCCGAACGCATCCTGATCGTTGGCGGCAGTTCCGGCATGGGGCTGTCGCTTGCCGAACAGCAGCTTGCTGCCGGCGCCGAGGTTACGATCGTCGGCCGCTCCGAGGACCGGTTGTCGGCCGCACGGCAGCACTTGCCTCACCCGGAAAGGCTGAGGACGATCGCAGCCGACGTCACAAGCGAGGACGAGGTCCAGCGCCTGTTCGAGGACGTCGGTACGCTCGACCACATCGTCTCGACCGCCGCAGACATCATCGGCGTCTATGTGTTGCTTCCCGAGATGGACGTCTCGATAGCGCGGAAAGTGATGGATTCCAAAGTCGTCGCGCCGCTTCTTCTCGCCAAACACGGCGCGCCTCGTCTGACGCCCAGGGGGTCGATCACGCTGACCTCGGGCATCGCCGCCTATCGTCCGGCGGCGAAAGGCTCGGTGGTGGCAGCCGTTAATGGAGCCCTTGGCTCACTCGCCTACGCGCTTGCCGTCGAACTGGCGCCGATCCGCGTCAATGTCGTCTCGCCGGGCTGGGTCGACACGCCGATTTGGGATGCCGTCGTCGGCAGCGGAAAGACGGTCGCGCCGGACGCCATGGCAAAGCGTCTGCTCGTCGGCCGGATCGGCCGGGCAGCCGACATCGCTCAAGCCATCACGTCCCTGATGCATAACGGCTTCATCACCGGAACCGTGCTTGATGTCGATGGTGGCCAGCGATTGGTCTAGTGATGGCCAGACCTCGCGAACCATTGCGAGGAACAGCCGCAAGACCGGCGCTTGAATGCGCCGGTGGCGCCATACCATGGTGACCGGCGTCACCGGGCTGCTTCCAACCCAAGGCAGCACGACGATATTGGCATCAGCTGCAGAAGCCACGAGACGTGGGACCAGCGCGCATCCAAGACCGGCTGCAACAAGGCCCCGTATCGCGCCCATGCTGGCGAACTCGCCGACCAGTTTTGGACGGTCAGGCAACGTTGCGGCAAACGTTTCGTCGAACATCCACCTGTAGACGCAACCGGGCTGGGACGAGGAAGGCCTCGTCAGCCAGATCGTCGGGCGTTATGGCAGAATATCCGGCCAACCGGTGATTTGCCGGCATTATGATGACGAGCTCTTCTTCTGCCACCTGCTCGCTTCGCAGCTCCGGCGCCGCCACCGGGGCGGCCCCGAAATGCAAAGACACGTCCAGCGCCCCGCTGGCCACGCCGGCACGCAACCGGCCGCTATCGTCCGCCTGGAGGTTCAGTTCCACGTCTGGATAGCGCCGGTGGAATTCGCTCAGCAAGGCTGGCAAGCGCGTAACGCAAAGCGTCTCCAGGCCGCCGACAGTCAGGCGACCGGCAACCGTGCCGCTCGCGTCGGCGACAGCGGAACGGGCTTCGTCCGCGAGGTCGAGGAGATCGTTTGCGTAGTCCAGCAGGCGCTGTCCCGCCGCCGTCAGCTTCAAGGCACGCCGTGACCTGTCGAACAGCGACGTGCCCAGATCGGCTTCCAGCGCCTGGATCTGTTCCGTCACGCTCGATTGGGCAAGATGAACCCGCTCGGAGGCGCGTGTGATGTTCAAGGTGGTGGCGACCGCCACGAATGTCTTGAGATGTCGAAGCTGCATGTCCTGAACCCGTCATATAGGCATAGGCTGCTTTGAACCGGGATCGCAAACGTGAAAAGGCCGGGAACATCGCCCGGCCTTTTTTGTCTCGCTAGGAGAAGCTTACTCCGCCGGCGCTTCCGCAGCTTCGCGGCTGCGGCCGAGCGTTACCTTGGCCAGCGTGAAGGAGATCGCCGCGCAGAGCGTGATGCCCGCCACCATTGGCAGCGGCGTGCCGTCAAAGAACACGCCGGCGACACCCATGGCGACCGCGCCGATGGCGAAGTGCAGCGTGCCCATCAGCGCCGACGCCGTGCCGGCGATCTCACCATGCTCTTCCATGGCCAGCACCGACGTGGTCGGGATAACCAGGCCGAGGAAACCGTAGCCGACGAACAGCAGGGCCGCCATCACGTCGAGCCGGTCGACACCCGAGGCCATCACCGCGAACAACACCACCATCGTCGTCGCATAGCCGGTCACCGCGACGCGTACCACGCGCTGCAGCCCGAACCGCTCCGACAGCAACCCGGTCAGCTGCGACATGCCGATGAAGGCAACCGCATTGATCGAGAAGAACACGCTGTAGACCGAAGGCGACAGCCCGTAATGGTCGATCAGGATGAAGGACGAGCTCGACAGATAGACGAAGAAGCTCGCAATGCCGAAGCCGGCGATGGCCGTCAGGCCAAGGAAGTTGCGGTCGCCCATCAGGAAGCGGTAGCCGGAAAGTGCCGTCCCGAAGGACGACCCGGCGCGCTCCTCGACCGGCCGCGTCTCCTTGAGCGAGGTCGCCAGCAGGATGGTGGCGAGCACAGCCGCGCCCGTCACCGTCCAGAACACGGCGCGCCAGCCGAAGTTCTCGATGATTTGGCTACCGGTCAGCGGCGCCAGGATCGGCGACACCGAAAAAACCAGCATCAACAGCGACATCAGCTTGGCGGCTTCGGTGCCGGTGTGCAGATCGCGCACGATCGCGCGCGGCACCGCCATACCGGCGCTGGCGCCGAGCCCTTGCAGGAAGCGGAAGGCGATCAGCCATTCGATCGACGGGGCCAGCGCCGAGCCGACGCCGCCGGCCATGAACAGCGCCAGGCCGCCATAGAGCGGCAGCTTGCGGCCGACCATATCGGAGATCGGTCCGACGACGATCTGACCGAAGCCCATGGAAAGAAAGAAGATCAGCAGGCTCATCTGCACCGCGGCGGTGCCGGCATGCAGATCCTCGCCGATCGACGGCAAGGCCGGAAGATACATATCGATGGCAAACGGGCCGATGGCGGACAATAGGCCGAGCACGACCGCAATGCGGAGGAATTTGGCGTTCATGATAGCAGGCTCTTTCGAATTCTGGTTGCCGCCGCGGGCCGGCGTGTAACCCTAGGACGTTCCATCCCGTGGAGTTCCGACTCTTCTGCGGAACGAAACCCCCTCGTATTAGTCCACAAATTTAGACAGGCTTGTCTAATTCGTCAACCACCTCTATATAGTTTTGCATGAAGGCCAACGTTTCTCCTGACATTTTCCCGCCGCGGGGCCATGAGGCCAAGCGGATGTCAATTGTCGACGCCGCCGCCTCGGTCTTCTGCCGCGAAAGCTTCGCCGGTGCCAATATCGACATGATTGCCGCCGAAGCCGGCGTCTCCCGCCAGACCATCTACAATCATCATGGCGACAAGGAAAAACTCTTCGTTGCTATCGTTCGCGACCTCACCGAACGTTGCAATGCCGGCATCTTTGCCACGATCTCCACTTTTCCCGATCGACCGAAGGATCTCGAGGCCGACCTCATCGCCTTTGCCGTCCGGATGAACCACAACTGCATCTGCAACCGCGACGGAAAATTCCTGCGCAAGCTGATCCAGAGCGAGGGCGAGCGCTACCCCGAGCTCTTCGCCGAATGGCGCGAAGAAGGACCGGGCAGGACATGGCCGGCGATCGCCGCCCGTTTCGCCCGCCTCGCTCATGCCGGCTTCCTTGGTATCGACGATCCCGATGTCGCAGCGCGCCAGTTCATGGCGCTTGCCAATGCCGAGTTGCAGACGACGTTCATGCTCGGCGGTACACCGACCGAGGACGAGGTGGTGCAATCGGCGACAAATGGCGTGCGCACCTTCCTGCGCGCCTTCGGCAAGCGGCAGCATGTGGTCCGGGCAAGCAAACAGGGCGTGCTCGCCAGCGCTTGACGATCAAGCCGTTTGGCGATCAAATCGTCGCCAACAGGCTTCGCTTCCGCACCCCGGCGATCTATATCCGGTTTACGCCGCGCTCAAGCTTGATTACAGCTATCAGGACGATTCAACGGAAGCCGACAGCCACATGGCCGACGACCACATCCGCTACGACATTCTGGCCCAGGAGGCGTTGCGCGGCGTCATGCGCAAGGTCCTGGCCGAGGTCGCGCGCACCGGTCTCCCAGGCAACCATCACTTCTTCATCACATTTCTCACCGGCGCGCCGGGCGTGCGCGTATCTTCGCGGCTGCGCGAACGCTATCCCGAACAGATGACCATCGTTATTCAGTTCCAATATTGGGACCTGAAGGTGAGCGACACCGGCTTCGAGGTCGGGCTGTCGTTTTCCGACGTGCCGGAGAAACTGGAAATCCCGTTCTCGGCCGTACGCGGCTTTTACGATCCGTCCGTCAACTTCGAGCTCGAATTCGACGTCAAGACGGATACCCCGGCTGAACAGGAGACAAAGGCCAAGCCTGCTCCCGAGCCGCTGGCCATCGTCGCCGAGAAAAAGCCTGAGACGAAGAAGAAAACCGCTGAGGCGGAAAAGAAGCCTGCCGCGGCCGACGCCGGCGCCAAGGGGGCCGACGTGGTGTCGCTCGACGCCTTCCGCAAGAAGTGACCCGACGGGCGGCGTGACATGGCCGAGATCGTCAATCTCCGTCAGGCACGCAAGCAGAAGGCGCGAGCCGAGAAGGAGCGCCTGGCCGAACAGAACCGGGCGCTGCATGGCCGTTCCAAAACCAGCCGGGATCGCGACCGCCTGATCGCCGACAAGGCCGACAAATTCGTCGCCAGTCATCGCCGGGAAAAATCGGGCGATTCGGACAAATCCGATGCTTGAAGTGTGAGGGCGGTCGCGTGAGCCCGGTCGAAAAGCGCTCGGTCACCATTCGCGGCCACCGCACCAGCTATTCGCTCGAAAAGCCTTTTTACGACGACCTGGTCGCCATCGCGGCCGCGCGAAAATTGACGCTCGCCGCGCTTGTCGCCGAAATCGACGAGAGCCGCCCGCGCGATGCGAACCTCTCCTCGGCGCTCAGGCTCTATGTGCTGGACTGGGCCAAGCGCCGCAAGTTGTAGCCTTCAGGCAACGCTATTTTGTTTCCTGCGCCGGATACGGAAGCCCAGCAAAGCCGAGCGGTCGCGTTCTTCGGCCTGCTTCTTCGATCTGACACGCATCAGGTCCTTCCAGCCGACATAGCCCACCAGCCGCGCATTTTCTCGCGTGACGACGGGCAAATGGGACACGTTCGCCATCAGCAGCTTGTCGGAGGGGCCCTCGAGATACTCATCCGGATAGGCAACCGTCTTTGCGAAGCCGGGCTCGTCGCGAGGGACCACGACGAGGAGGACCACCGCCGCGTGCTGCTGCGGCTGACCGACCGCGCCGACGACAGTCTCGCCGATCTGTCAGCCGCTCATCTCGACGAACTCGGGCGGATCGAGCCGATGCTGAAGCGCTTGCTTGCTGGACGCGGCGCATAAGGGATGCGCCGTCACCCGCCATTCAGCGATTTTAGCAGATCGTCGATCGACGAGGGATCGAACTTGAGCTTTGGCGGGGGCGGCACTGAGGGTGGCACGTTATTTGCGGCCGGTGGCGCACGTTCTGCTTTCTGCGCTTGCTCCGCCGCGGCCTTGCGTTCGGCGTCGAGCTTTGCCTTCTCTTCCGAGGCGATCCGCAACGCCTCTTCCGCCCTCTGGCGTTGCTGTTCTTCGGCCTGCGCTGCTTCCTCGGCAGCCTGTTGCGCCGCCTCGGCTTTGGCTTCGGCATCCGCTTTGGCCTTTGCAGCCGCCTCGGCTTTCGCCCTGGCCTCGGCTTCGGCCTTCGCCGCTGCATCCGCTTTCGCCTTGGCTACAGCCT
Organism: Mesorhizobium sp. M1163; assembly: GCF_040318415.1. Taxonomy (NCBI): domain Bacteria; kingdom Pseudomonadati; phylum Pseudomonadota; class Alphaproteobacteria; order Hyphomicrobiales; family Phyllobacteriaceae; genus Mesorhizobium; species Mesorhizobium sp. M1163. Next base: position 69,016 of record NZ_JAMYMF010000028.1, read on the forward strand.
GCGCCCTGGCCTCCGCTTCGGCTTGGGCCTGAGCCTCGGCTTCGGCCTGTGCCTTAGCGTCCGCTTCAGCCTTCGCCTTGGCTTCAGCCTGCGCCCTCGCCTCCGCTTCGGCTTGGGCCTGCGCCTCAGCTTCGGCCTTTGCCTTGGCGTCGGCCTCGGCCTTCAGCCGCGCTGCTTCCTGTTGCCTGCGCAGTTCCTCCGCCGCTCTTTCACGCTCGGTTTGCAGGGCAGCGTAGTAGCGCACCTCACGCCGCAGCCTTTGTTTCTCGAGCAGCGCGGCTTGCATGGCTTCGACCCGCTGCTGCTCCTTTTCCAGCGCACGCTGGGTCAGGAACTGTGCCAGTGGCTCGCTGTCGAACTGCCGTTTGATGGCGCCGAACGGCCCGTCGACGCTGAAATTCAAAATCGGTTCGGAGCCGACCAGCGCCTCGTCGCCGGGCCGGTAGGCGATCTCGCCCTTAGCATCGACGGTGCTGGTATTCAGATCGGCGGTGATGTCGGCGGACAGCGTCGCGCCCGGGCTTTCGAATTTGACCGGCTGCGCCCTCAGCGTGCCGCCGGCGATGGTGAAGGCAATATCGGTGTCCTGCGCCGGAAAACTGCCCGCCGCGGCGATCTGCGGCACAAAGCCGGCAGTCTTCGACGCGTCGATATCGCGCCCTATCGCGTCGGCCTTGGCAATGAATGCGCCAAAGGCATCGGGATTGAAGCCGGCAATGGTCATGCCCTTCAGCGTCGCCGTGCCGGAACCGGACAGCGCCGCGACCATCGCGTCGACCGATTTGCCGCTGGTCGAAAGCGCCGTCGAGAAATCGCCGCTTCCGCTGAAACCGGCCTCCGGCAGCACGGCTGCCAGATCGGAGCCGGCGAGTTTCATCTGACCGGAGAAAAGCCCGGTGCCGTCATTGTTCTTGAGCTCGAACAGGCCACTCAACTCGCCGCCGAGGAATTTTGCCTTGAGGTCGGAAACACGGATGCCCTCCTGGTCGAGCTGCAGCGAAAGCGCAGCGTCATAGGCGGTGGCAAGCGAGCCGGCGGCAAGCGACGCCGCCGTCAGATCGAGATCGGCGGTAAATGGCAAACTGGATTTCTGGCTGAACGGTGCCGTCGGCCAGGCCCCGTCATTGACGAGGAAGGCCTGGTCGCCGAACAGCATCACCGCCATCGGATCGAGGTCCAGCTCGTCCAGCGACAGCGCGCCGGCAAGATGCGGCAGCCCCTCCTTGACGTCGATATTTACGTCACCGGAAACCGCCGCTTCGTTGACGGCGCCGTTGAGGCCGCTCAGCACCAAAAGACCATTGCCGTAGTCGGCATCGGCAGCAAGCGACGTCGACATGCCGGTCCCCATGCCAGGCAGGCCGACGCCGGTCGTCATCAGCCATGGCTCGATGTCGGCCGTTTCCAGGCTGACCTTGCCCTTGGCGGCCGCGCCCTGAGGCGTGTCGGCAACTGTCCCGTCGAAACCAGCTTTGAAGTCGTTGCCGGCCAGGCTGAAGCGTGTCGCCAGGCCGCCGCCAAGTGTGCCTTTGGCCGAGACGTCGGTGGTCGCCTCGCCGAGCATGCCGAGTGGCAGCGCCGGCAACCCGTAAAGCGCCAGAAGTGCGGTGGCGTCGGCGTTCCGGGCATTGAAGGTCAACGTCACCGGCGCTTCGAGGGGCCGGTCGAGCGCCCCTTTGCCGGACAGCGACGCCGAAAAGGCCGAACCACCGGCCCTGCCCTGTGCGCTCATTGCCAGTCCCGTCGTACCGTCGCCATTGTCTGCGGCACTCGTGACGGCGTCGATACGCGCATCCTGGAACAGCTCCGGATAGGCAGCGGCCCGCGCCGCCAACCCGTTCAGCACCGCATTGTCCGGATAATGCCGGACGGCGACGTCGATCAGCGGCTTGAGGTCGACGGCGACCACCGAGGCGTCGAGCTTCCCGGTCGGGCTCGCCGGGAAGTCCTTGATCCGGCCGGTGGCGCTGATAGAGGCGCCGGCAAGTCCGCCGACCGACAGGCGGTCGATCTCAAGCAGCCCGTCGCGCAATCTAAGCGCGGTGTCGACGCTATCGGCGGTCAACCCACCTGCGCTGACCGGCCCGGCCTTGATCTGGAAATCGAGGTCGCGGTCGGAAAAGCGGTTGGCTCCCTTGTCGCTGACGAAGATTGAGGCGAAGGCGGCGAGTCCATCGACGTCGAGTTCGCCACCTTCCAGTTGCATCAGCACCGATGGCCTTGTGTCTTCGGGCTGGGCGGAATCGATGCGGCCGGAGAACTTCGCCTTGCCGAGGATGAGTTCGAGATCGCTGAAGGCCTGGTGCTTTTCACTCAAATCTACTTTTGCCTTGAAGCCGGCGGCCGGCAAGCGGCGGATCGCCTCGTCGACGTCCTTCGACAGCCAGGCGGCAAAGCCGGAGGGCTGCGCCACAGCCAGAAGCAGCGATCCGGTGAATCCAAAATGATCCTCGACGCTGACCATGCCATTGGCTTCCAGCTTGGCGCGGCCGGGCAGTGTGGCGGCCAGCGATTTCACCGCCCAGCCGCCCTCGGCCGGTTCGGCGGACAGATGCACGTCGCGAACCGTGGTGTCGCCTGCCACCACCGCCGGCAGTTTCACCTCGACCATGCCCGGTATGGTCGGCTTCGGCAGATCGAGCAGCGCCTGCTCCAGCGCCGCCGCCCGCTCGGACAGCGTCAATCCGGCACCGGCCGCCGCCCCCACTGCCTCGTCGAACTGCACCTGCGCGCCATTGGCCTCGATCGAGAAATGCGGCTTCAGCCCAAGGTCGACCGCAGCCTTGCCATCGGCGGTGTAGGGATTGTCGAGCGGTCCGGTCTCGAAGCGGAACTCGTCGACGCCGAGCTCCTGGTGGTCGAGCGAAAACTTGCCGTTCAGCCTGAAGCCCGGGTCCGGTTTGCCGGCGCTGACTTTCACTGCCTCGCCGTCGGTGCCGCGCAACTGCGCTACAGTCTGGTCTGCGTCCGATATCTTGAACTGACCCGAATAGACGGCGGCGCCCTCGACGAGGCCCACATTGCCATCGGTCTCGATGATCAGCGGATAGGCATCTGGATCGGCTTTGAGCCTGAGCCGCATTTGCCCGTCCGGCTCGGCCTTGCCGGTGGAAGCGGCGATCGTGGTCCGCAACCCGTCCAGCAACAGCGAGCCGTCCATCCGCCAGGGGCCGGCCAGCGACTTGGCCGAGATCGTCGAGTTGATCTCGGAAATAAGATGGCTGCGCCCGCCTGCGGCGTGGCTGAGCGCGATCTGTCCTTCCGTCACCGTCAGCTTCTCGATGGAGATCTGGCCAGGATCGAAGGGCGAGGACGGTCGTATCGTCCAGTCGACCGTGCCGTCGGCGGCGATGTCGATCATCGCCTTCGGCCGCACCAGACGCATGTCGAAGATCAGCACCTCGCCGCGCAGGAATGGCGCGAGTTCTGCATCCATCGAAAAGGTTTCGACGGTCATCGCCGGCTGGCCGTTGGGGCCGCCGGCAACGGCGACGTTGGAAAAGGTCACCGAGGGGAATGGCAGCAGCCTTGCCGTTGCATCGCCTCGCACGGTCACCCTGCGGCCAAGAACGGCGCTCGCCTCGCGCTCGAAATCGGCACGGTAACCCGTCCAGTCGACAAAGTACGGCACCACCAGCGCCGCACACAGCACCAGCACGAGAAGCCCACCGAAGATCACGAACAGGCGTGCGAGCATGACTCCGAAGCGGTTGATTGAAAATCAGCCGCACTCTACCCGCATCAGCGTGTCGATAAAGAGGCAATTCCCGCCAGACAGGCGTCCAGGGCAAAAGAAGGCGGCCAAGAAAACTCAGCGTGCGTCGCGCTTTGCCTGCGCCACCTTTGCCGCCTGCCGCTGCCGGCCGAGTTCCATCGGCCGGATCAGATTCTCGGGCCGCCGGCTCACGATCGCGCGCATGCCTTTGTGCGCGGTGGGCGTGTTGAACTCGGGACCGTCTGCCGCAGCGCCCTGCTTCATGGACAGCGCCTTGCGTGCATTCTCGACCAGCGAAACACGCGCTGCCAACTGGCGGCGGCGTTCGGCCTCGCCATTGAGCCGCCGCATGGTCATCGCCAGAACCGCCAGCTTCAACTGCGAACCTTCATCGGCCTTCGAGGCGCCTGCGCCCTTTGGCGCACCCTTGCCGCGCATTTCGCGGCGGCGGCGATGCGCCTCGGTCTGGGCCTTGTCGCGCCGTTCTCTTAGGAGCTTGACCAGGCTGGCGAGTTCGGCGTCGGCAAGATGCTGTACCGCTGGATGGTGCGACTTCTCGACGAGAGCATGTTCGTCGGCGCTCAGCGCCCGAGCCTCTTCCTTGCGTGAAATCGCCACGACACCATTCCTCCGTCTGTGACGCCTGCCTGCCTCTCGGGTCCTTGGAGTCTCGGTCCAAATGGTGGTGCGGTCAAGCCAGGGACCGTCTGGATCTTCTTCCACTATTCGGCCGGCAATATCTTGCCGGGGTTCATTATATTCAGCGGGTCGAGCGACTGCTTGATCGTGCGCATGATGTCGACGCCATGACCGAGCTCATGCCGCAGGAAGCCGATCTTGCCCTGCCCTATGCCGTGCTCACCAGTGCAGGTGCCGTCCATGGCGATGGCGCGCATATTGAGCCGCGCCACGAATTTTTCCGCCAGCGCGATCTCCGTCGGGTCGTCCACGTCCATCAGCACCAGCACATGGAAATTGCCGTCGCCGGCATGGCCGACGATCGGTGCGATCAGGCCCATCTCGGCGATATCCGCCTCGGTCTCGGTGACACATTCGGCAAAGCGCGAGATCGGCACGCAGACATCGGTCGACAGGCCCTTGGCGCCCGGCCGCAGCGTCAGCGACGACCAGTAGGCATCGTGCCTGGCCTTCCACAATTTCGTCCGCTCTTCGGCGACGCTGGTCCACAGGAACGGGCCGCCGCCATTTTCCTCGGCGATCATGCCGAAAGTCTCGGCCTGTTCGGCAACGCCGGCATCGCTCCCGTGGAACTCGACGAACAGGCACGGGCTCTCCGGATAGTCGAGCTTCGAATAGGTCTTCATCGCCCGCATCTGCAGCGCGTTGACCAATTCGATGCGCGCCACCGGAATGCCCATCTGGATGGTCGCGATCACCGCGTTGCAGGCCGCCTCGACGCTGGGAAACGGGCAGACGCCGCCCGAAATCGCCTGCGGAATGCCCTGCAGCTTCAACGTCAGCTGGGTGATGATGCCGAGCGTGCCTTCCGAGCCGATCAGCAGCCGCGTCAGATCGTAGCCGGCCGAGCTTTTCTTGGCGCGCTTTCCGGTCGTCACCGCTTCGCCGTCGGCCATCACCGCCGTCAGTGACAGGACGTTGTCACGCATCGTCCCGTAGCGCACGGCGTTGGTGCCCGACGCCCGTGTCGCCGCCATGCCGCCGAGCGAAGCGTTGGCGCCCGGGTCGATCGGAAAGAACAGGCCGGTGTCGCGCAGGTGCCGGTTGAGGTCCTCGCGCGTCACGCCGGGCTCGACGGTGCAATCGAGGTCCTGCGGATTGACCGCGATGATGCGGTTCATGCGTGACGTATCGAGCGAGATACCGCCGCCCGGCGCATTGGTGTGACCTTCCAGCGAAGAGCCGACGCCAAAGGCGATCACCGGCACGCGATGTGCCGCGCACGCACGCACGATCTCCTGCACCTCCTCCGTCGTCTCGGCAAAGGCGACGCCGTCCGGCGCCTGCGTCGGGATATAGGTCGTGGTGTGCGCGTGCTGGGCGCGGATCGCCTGGCCGGTCTGGAATCGCTCGCCGAGCCGCTCCTTAAGGATGCCGAGCACGGCGGCAATGCCTTCCTCGTTGCGTTCGACCGGGTTGAGGTCGCTTAGGGCCATCGATTCCTCCGCGAATGGACCAGCGTCCACCCTTGTTCTGCATCTAGGGATGCGTAGTCTCACCAACCACGCTCTGTCCAGTCCACGCCCATCCCGGCATGACGAGAAGGAAGTTTCCGATGCCCATCCCCGCCCCTTTCGTCTCTCGCGCCATGGACATCGAGAAGGCCTGGATCGACTACAACGGCCATCTCAACATGGCCTATTACAACGTGCTGTTCGACCGTTGCTCCGACGAAGCCTTCGAGATGATGGGAATGGGGATGGACTATGTAAGGGAACGGCGGCTGACCATCTACACCGCGGAAGTCCATGTCTGCTACGTCCAGGAGCTGCATCTCGACCACAAGGTCACGGTCTCGTTCCAACTCCTCGACCATGACGACAAGCGGCTGAGGGCCTATCAGGAAATCCGCCATGTCGACGGCTGGCTTGCCGCCACGTCTGAAACGCTGTCGCTGCATGTCGACATGGCTGGCCCGAAGGTGGCGCCCTTCCCCGCCGACGTCCTTGCCAATGTGGAAGCGATGCGCGCCGCCCATGCCGCCCTGCCGATGCCGGAGCGCGCCGGCCGCTCGATCGGTATTCGTCGTAAGCCGGCTTGAACCGCAACCCAACCGCCGTTAACCTTACCGAGGTTTTAACGTGAACAAGCCGAATTGAGACGTTGAACGACTCAGCGCGGCGTTGGAAAACCATCCGCATCGAATTGCGATACGGGCGGCGGAGCAGCAGCGGTTCGGGGAACGTGCATGAAAACCGACATCAAGGTCGAGGCGGACAGGCTGGCGGCTGACCCACGCATCACCGACTATGATTTCTGGCGCTCGCTGAAGAACCTCAACAACGAGATCTTCCACATTGCCAACAACAACGAGCCTATTCCCTTCGCCATGATCCGCTGGCGCGCCATCCTGAAGCAGGCGCGGATGAAACGCGGCCACGCCTGAAACTGTTATGATAACACCGAGCTTGCGGCACAAGAAGACAGCGTTGCTTACGACAACGAATGGTCGCCAGGCAGCAAGCCACCGAATTCCGGCATCTATCGTTGCAAGAATTGCGGTGACGAAATTGCGACGAACAAAGAAAACGGCCAAACAACGCGATGGATTGGAAGCTGTTTCAGCAGCCAACTACAAACAGACAATCCCTGATCCTCTAAGATTTTAGTCTTCAGGCCCGGTAAATCCACTGTTCTGGCACGCGCACCGAAATCTCCTCGCCGGCCGTGATCGTGCCGGGCTTCTCGACCCAGGCGACGAGGCCGCGCAAACGCTTCGCCGCTTTCGCGAACAGCAGCGCGCCGGCCTCGTGATCGGCCATCCCGGCATTTTCGGCGACCGATCGCCCGGCGATGCGGCAAGGCCCGTTCTGCGCGTCGATCTTGACAGTCGCGCCGCCTTTGAAGAACAGCAGCGCGCCGGACGGCAGCATCGAGAGGTGCGGCAGGCCTTCGATCAGGAGATTGGCGCCGATCCATTCCGGCTTGATCTCGGCGATGCCCATCCGTTCGGCAACGATTGCCAGTTCGTCCGCCGCGACGATCGACAATTGCCGTTCGTTGCGCATTTCGGTGCCGCGCGGATACCAGGGTTCCCGTCCGCCGGAGCGCCGCGTCGTGCCGGCGTGGAAATCGCTTTCAATGCCGTCGAAGCCAAGCTGCAACTTATCCACCGCCCGTGTCTCGAAATGATCGAATGGTGCGAGATAGAGCGAGGCCACCCTGGCGGTGAGCTTTCGCGCCGGGACGATCTCGACCGGAGTTTCGGCTTCGGGAAAAAGATCCGGCATGGGTTCGTTCCTCGCGTGATACGCGCAATTAGCCGCGGTCAGCTCATCGGGTCCAGTCGAAAGCGCTGATGCTCCGATCAAGCGGACTGATGCGACTCTGCTCGGCGCGTTCCGATGCTGGTTCCGTTCGCGCCGAAATGGTCAAAGCATGCGCAATAGCGCGCCGCCGATCGAGTAGCCGGCGCCGAAGGCGCAGAGCAGGCCGTAGTCGCCGGCCTTCATGTCGGCATGGTTCTCCGACAGGGCGATGATGGCACCGGCGGCGGCAGTATTACCGAGGCGCTCCAGCACCATCGGCGCGCGGTCATGGTCGACGTCATGGCCGAACGACAATTTCAGGATCATGGCATTCATCCGCGCATTCGCCTGATGCAGCCAAAAGCGCCGGATCGCTTGCGGTGTCAGCCCGTGTTCGGCCAGGAATTCGACGATGAACTTGTGGCCGGCGACGGTGACTTCCTTGAACACCTTGTTGCCGATCTGCTTGATCAGATTGCCTTCCAGATCGATCATGTACGGATCGTCCTGGGTGGCGCGGGTATAGTAACCGAGATTGGTGCGGATGCTGTTCGACATCTGCGTCCAGGCACGCGTGTCGAGCACCTCGAAACGCCCCGACCGCTTCTCGCCCTGGGCGAGCCCTTCGACGATCATCGACACGGACGCGTCGCCGAAGATGAAATGCGTCTGCCGGTCGCGAAAATTGAGGTGGCCCGTGATGATCTCCGGCGTCGTCACCAGTACGCGTTTATGCGCCCCTGCCCGCACCAGATTGACCGCAATGTGCAATGCGGCCGCCGCCGAAGAGCAGCCAAGCCCCATGTCGAAGCCGGCGCCTCTCGTGCCCAGCGCCTGCTGCATTTCGATGGCGATAGCCGGATAGGGCCGCTGATGGTGCGAGGCCGAGCAGATCACCAGGTCGATGTCCCCAGGCTTCAGCCCGGCATGATCGAGCGCCTTGCTGGCCGAGGCGATGCCGAACTCGGCCTCCAGCGACAGCGCATCGTCGGGCCGCGCCGGGAAGCGCGGCGCCATGCGGGTCGGGTCGAGGATGCCTTCCCGTTCGATGACATGGCGGGTCTGGACGCCCGAGGCGTGGACGATGAAGGCACTGTCCGATTTCTGCAGCAGCGGCTCGCCCGAGACCTCGCGCCGGACGTTCTCCATGTCCACCCAAGTGTTGAAGCTGGCGACGAGCTCCTCATTGGTGATCGACGCTTCGGGGATTTCAACGCCGATGCCGCTGATGATGACGCGATGCATTTCCAGTTCGTCCCGTGCGCAGGCGTTGCGGCTTCATGTCGACGCCGCAAAAGCTCGGCGCAACCTCTTTTTGCACCTAGCCAGTTTATGCCGGCTTAAATCAAGTCCCTGGAACGGGTCTTTACCAGGCGCAGAGCTTGGTATTGGTCTGCGGGTTGTTCCAGCAGGCACCATCATCATTGCTGCGCACGAATTGCCCGGGCAGCGGCACGTTGCGGCGGCCGAGATTGACATAGCCGTAGGCAAAACCCGGTCCGTCGATCTCCAGGACGTAAGTCGGATAGCCCGGCGCCGAGATGCGAAAGCTGCCGGCATCGTCCAGCGCCCGATAGCTGCAGGAGAAATAGCCGTCGTCGCTGGTGAAGCAGCGCGCTCGCTTGGCCTGCGCCGATATCGAGAAGGCGAGCACCGCGGCCGCACAAATGCTGCCGCCGAAAATGAGCGTTTTCAGTGTCATCATCCACCCCCCATGGCCCATGAGGGCCGTTATCCCTGCCCCAGCGAGATGCGCATGACGGCGAAAGCCGGTCAAGCATCCGCCATGCACTGTTTTTGGGTGTAGCTAAGAGTTTCTAATTAGAACGCCGCGCCACGATGAAGACACGGGGAAAGCGCAGCAACACCTTGCCGCTTGCCGTTTTCGGATAGGCTTCGGCGATCCTGGCCGTGTAGCGCTTCAGGAAAAGCTGCCGCTCGCCTTCGTCGAGCGGATCGAGGAACGGCTTCAGCCCCGTCGACTTCACCCATTCGACGATCGCCTCGGCATCGGCCAGGGGATGGTTGTAGATCGTGTGCCAGATATCGAGCCGATCCGAGAATGGCGACAAAAGGTCGTAATAGAACGCGACAGGCGGCAGCGGCGCGCGGGCCGCACGCTCGAACTTTTCAGTGAACGGCATCTCGGCCGCGGTCTCCCGCATCAGCCGGTGCGAAGGCTCGCCCATATTGTCCGGCATCTGCACGGCAAGCGCGCCGCCGGGCGCCAAAAATCCTATCAGCCGCTGGAACACAGCCGGATGCTCCGGTAGCCACTGAAACACTGCATTGGCGAAGATCACGTCGACCGGTTCGGCCGGCTGCCACGTCGCCGCGTCCGCTAAGGCAAAGGTGACGCCGGGCAGGCGCGCCTTCGCCTTCTCGATCATGTCGGGCGAGGTATCGAAGCCGCTGATCTGTGCCTGCGGCCAGCGCTCGACCAGCAATTCGGTCGAATTGCCCGGCCCACAGCCAATGTCCACCACCCGGCGCGGTTCCGGCACTGGCACCTGCGCTAGGAGGTCGCGCGCCGGCCGCGTGCGCTCATCCTCGAATTTCAGGTAGAGTGCGGCGGACCAGTCGGGTTTTGCCTTTACCGCTATGCTGTTATTCATCGATAGATCTCGCGACGGTTGACGAGCCGGCTGTCCTGAAACTGGGCAATGATTCTGTAGTCGCCGACGCGAAACCGCCAAGCTTCCTTGGTCCCAGTCAGCCGTTTGGCGAGTGCTCTTGGATTGGGGTGCACAGAAACTCTTTGATACAGGAATTCTAGGACACGGCGCTAGTCCTTCGGTGAAAGCCCTTCAATGTCTTTTTCGGCTCGCGTAAACTCGACCTGCCAACTCATTCAGCGGCAGGTTTCTTGTGCCGCTCCTCGACTTCGCGAAGTTCAAGCTTCCGGATCACCTCTTCCAACGGAATGCGTACGCCGTCGTCATCCCTCAGGCGTTCCTCCGCAATCCTGGCATCCTGCCAATCCTCAATGGTTTCGAGGATCGCTTCAACTGCGACCTGATCGATCGTACGGCCGCTGGCCTTGGCAATATCGGCCAGCAGCTTCTCGGCTTTTTGCGGCAATTTGACCGATCATGGGCAACTCCATCCGATCAATTTAGGCCAAACGACGATCGCCCGCAACGGATCGAGACCCTACCTCGTCAGCCGCTTATACGTCATGCGGTGCGGATTGACGGCATCGGGCCCAAGCCGGCGGATCTTGTCCTGCTCGTAGTCCTCGAAATTGCCTTCGAACCATTCGACATGGCTGTCGCCCTCGAAGGCGAGGATGTGCGTCGCCAGACGATCGAGGAACATGCGATCGTGCGAGATGATGACGGCGCAGCCGGCGAAACTCTCGAGCGCGTCCTCAAGTGCCGCCAGCGTTTCGGTATCGAGATCGTTGGTCGGTTCGTCCAGTAGCAGCACATTGCCGCCGGTCTTCAGCATCTTGGCCAGATGCACGCGGTTGCGCTGGCCGCCGGACAGGTTGCCGACTTTCTGCTGCTGATCGCCGCCGCGGAAATTGAACGATGCGCAATAGGCGCGGGTGTTGGCTTCGAACTTGCCGAGCCTGACCACTTCGGCGCCGCCCGAGATCTCTTCCCAGACGGTCTTGGTCGGGTCGAGTGCGTCGCGGCTCTGGTCGACATAACCGAGCTTGACCGTCTCGCCGACGCGGATGGTGCCGGCATCGGGCTTTTCCTGGCCGGTGATCATGCGGAACAGCGTCGTCTTGCCGGCGCCGTTCGGGCCGATGACGCCGACGATGCCGCCGGGCGGCAGCTTGAATTCGAGATCGTCGATCAAAAGCGTGTCGCCAAAGCCCTTCGACAGGTCCTCGACCTCGATCACCACATTGCCGAGCCGCTCGCCATGCGGAATGACGATCTGGGTATCGCTCGGACGCCGCTTGTCGGCCGCATCCAGCAGATCCTGGAACGCCTGGATACGGGCCTTCGACTTGGTCTGCCGGGCTTTCGGGCTGGACTGGATCCACTCGCGCTCGCGGCCGATCGCCCGCTGGCGCGCATCGTCCTCGCGGCCTTCCTGCTTGAGCCGCTTGGCCTTGGCTTCGAGATATTTGGTGTAGTTGCCTTCGTACGGGATACCGCGGCCGCGATCGAGCTCGAGGATCCAGCCGGTGACATTGTCGAGGAAGTAGCGGTCGTGGGTGATGATCATCACCGCGCCCGGATAGGCGCGCAGATGCTTTTCCAGCCACGCCGTCGTCTCGGCGTCGAGATGGTTGGTCGGCTCGTCGAGCAGCAGAAGGTCGGGCTGGCGCAGCAAGAGCTGGCAGAGCGCGACGCGACGGCGTTCGCCGCCCGACAGCTTGGTGACATCGGCCTCCTTGGGCGGGCAGCCGAGTGCCTCCATCGCCATCTCGACCTGCTGCTCGAGATCCCACAGATTGAGCCGGTCCATCTCGTCTTGCAGCTTGGCCGACTCGTCCGCCGTCTCGTCGGAATAGTTCATCATCAATTCGTTGTAGCGCTCGATGATCGCGGTCTTGGCGGCAACGCCTTCCATGACGTTTTCGAACACATTCTTGTTCGGATCGAGCGCCGGCTCCTGCGCCAGGTAACCGACGGTAGCACCCTCGGCCAGCCAGGCCTCGCCGCTCCACTCCTTGTCGATGCCGGCCATGATCTTGAGAATCGTCGACTTGCCGGCGCCGTTGGGACCGAGGATGCCGATCTTGGCGTCCGGGTAGAAGGACAGATGGATGTTCTCGAGCACCTTCTTGGTGCCGTAGGCCTTGTTGAGGCCGGCCATGTGATAGATGAACTGGCGTGCCACGCGCGCTTTCCCTGAAAAGTCGACTGATGTCGGATTGAATGGAAGTTGGGGGCTATGTAAGCGATGCGGCCCCGAACGGCAAACAGTTTTGGCCCCAGGCGGATTTGGTCGCACCGTAATCGCTTAGCCGCTTCATTTCGTGCCGGCGCCCGGGCGAAAGCTCGGGTTAACCATTCCGCGTCAAAACAGTGTTGGATGGGAAATCGCTGGCAGCCGCGATTTCGGGGGGGAGAGATCGGGCCGTGCTGAACAGTTTCCTGCTTTTTGCCGAAGCGGTTCTCTATTTCGGCATCATGGTCACGCTTTTCCGGTTCAGAGGCCGCATCGGCCTCGGCGTCTTTGTCTGCGCCCTTGGCGTCATGCATTTCCTGGAAACCTACCTCGCCAGCGTCTTCTACGTCGCGCTGCCGTTCGGCATGGTGTCGCCAGGTTCGGCTGTGCTGTTTTCCGGCAAGCTGGTCATGCTTCTCCTGCTCTACATCAAGGAGGACGCGGCAACCGTCCGCCAGCCCATCTACGGCCTGCTGCTCGGCAATGCCCTGATGATCGGGCTCGTGCTGATCCTGCGCTTGCACGACATCGCACCGCTGCCCGACGGCAAGCTTCCCGACATCGGCTTCATCGACGAGATGGGCTGGCTGATGGTGTGGGGCACGACGCTGCTGTTCGTCGACGCCATCCTGATCATCCTGCTCTATGAAAAGCTCGGCAAATATCTGCGCAAGGCGCTTTTCACCCGCATCCTGGTCTCCGTCGCCTGCGTGCTCACCTTCGACCAAGCAGGCTTTTTCACGGCGCTGCATTTCGTCACCGGTGCGCCGGTCGCGGTGTTCTTCGGCGGCTGGTTCGCCAAGATGGCAGCGGCCCTGGTCTACAGCACCATGCTGGTCGCCTATATCAGGTGGTTCGAGGCGCGGCAGGTGCCGGCGCCGCGCGGGCTTTCCGACATTTTCGACACGCTGACTTATCGCGAGCGCTATGAGGCGCTGGTCGAGCATGTCGGTCGCGACGGCCTCACCGGCCTCCTGCACAGGGGGCGCTTCGACAGCGATGGCGAGGCCGCCGTCGCCGCCAGCCTGCGGACTGCCAGGCCGCTCAGCCTGCTGATCATCGATGTCGACCACTTCAAATCGATCAATGACCGCTTCGGCCACGCCGAGGGAGACAAGGTGCTGAAAGCCCTGGCGATTTTGCTTGGCGAACTTGTCGGGACCGAAGATCAATTGTTCAGGATCGGCGGTGAGGAATTCGCCATCCTCTGCTGGCGTCCACAGCCGCTCGCCAGACTGCTGGGCGAAACCGTCAGGCAAGCGGTCAAGACGTCTGCGAGCACCAGCCGGTTCGACATCACCGTCAGCGCCGGCATCTCGACGGTCAGCGAGACGACGCGTTGCCTTGCCGATCTCTTTGCGCTGGCCGACCAGCGTCTCTACAAGGCCAAATCGACCGGACGCGATCGCGTTGTCGGCGAACCGGGTGGCAACGAAGCAGACGGGCGCAACACATGGAACAGGCCGGAGCGCAGCGCCGGCGCGTAACGCTCACTCTGGTCTCGGATTGGCGCAATCAGGATTGTTTGCGCCGCTGCCATGCGCCGATCGCAACCGAAACCGCCATCAACCCGATCGCCAGCCATTTCATTGCCGCGATGACCGGGCCGGCATCGATGTCGTAGGCGATGAACAGAAGAATGCCCGGCACCAGCAGGCCGCAAAGCACGAGCGTGATCCGGTTGATCTGCCATGACACTTTTGCCGCAAGCATCTGGTCGCCGGGCACGGCGACAAGCGCGGCCCGCATTGCCTTCGGCGCGACCAGCGCGGTCGAGAGACGCAGCGAAATCGGCAAGCCGATGCCGATGATCAGCAAGGCGCATGCCGCCAGGAGCAGCGAAAACTTGAGCGCACTGGTTTCGGCCGGTACCGGGAACAGCAGCGTCGCCAGCGGCAGGAAGACACAGAAGATACCGAGCGAAGCGATGGCGATGAAGATCGCCGCGTTGACCAGCGTGAACAATTGGTAGGTGCCGCCGCCGATCGGTTTGGCCAGCGTGGTCATGCGCGCCCACTCCACTTCAGTGTAGGAAAAGCCCGGCCACTCCATATGGCCGTCCCGGATCCCCGTCATGCCCCTGGCCCAGAACGCCAGCCGCGCCAGCGCCCCGTTCGTCATGCCACTCATCGCCACCCCCTACGAATGTGTGCCCTCAAGACCATACCACCCCCGGCGCAAAGCGACAGTCGCGTTCGGCCCGTTTACTGGAACCCGACGGCGTCGACGGTACCCTTCGGGCAGCCGGCCTTGGCTGTCGGTGCCGAGGCAAGCAGCAGGGCATCGAGCGAGGAGTTCGAGGCGACCGGCCCCGTCAAGCCGAGCGTCAGCTCGCCGATCAGCCGCCTGCCGCTCGAGGGATCGACCACGCAGGATACGCGGACCCGGTCGCCCGCGCCTTTGCCGAAGGCGCTGTCGAAGGTGCTGCGGATCTGATCGGATGTCAGCTGCTTGCCGATGTTGTTGGCGAAGAGATCGCGTACCGGCGACGCGTTTACCGCGCGCATCAGGTTCAAAGCGTCGGAGAAATACTCCTGCTGGCTCTTGCCGTAGCAGGTGCCGTGCTTGATCCATTCATGCCTTTCGAGGGCGGATGCGGTGCCCGGCATCACCTGGTCGAGTTCCGACCGCGTATTCGGGTCAAGCGTGACCGGCGGCAAATCCCGCCAGTGCGCCGGATCGTCGTTCGTCTTGTCGCTTGCCGCGACCTGGCAATAGAAATTTCCATTCGGTTGCGGCCACAACCCATGCAAGGTGAAGTGGGTCGCGTCGAAACCGGCGGCGGTCTGCGCCCGGCATTCGGTCTTGCTGGATTTGGTCTCACAGAAAGCCGGCTGCCAGCTCAGCGCGAAGACATATTCCGGCTTTCCGAACGCCGATGGCTTGTTCGGCTCGGCAGGCGCCGGTGCAGCCGGTATCGTCGACGCGCTGCCGCCCGAAACGTGACCGCAGCTGATCTTAACCCAGCGGCGCTCCGGATCGGCGCCCGGAACGCGGATGAGATAGTGCGTGGGCGCGTCCTTGTTGCCGGCCAGCAGATCGTAACTCTGGCCAGCCGCGGTCGAGACGTTGCCGGGATTCTTGCCGCTCTTGATCGCCTGCGTTGCCGGACAGGCGGCATCGGCGACGAAAGAGCCGGTCATCTTCACATCGGCCCGCGCCGCGCTTGCGCCAGCAAACGCAAGAAACACCGCCCCCCATATCGCCCAAATCCGCATTCCGGCACTCCTCGTGATTCACGCCGCAAGCTAGAAACTTGCGACATGTCAGAATTACGATTTCTTTCGTCGGCCGTAAAAACAATCGCCAGCGCATTGAGACGGTTCCCGTGTGGTCGATCAGGATCCGCCCGCCTCCACCCGTTCTGTCAAGGTGCGCAGCAGATCAAGCGAGGCTTTTAGCGCGTCGGCGTCCATACCCTCCGAAACGCGGTTTGCCCAAACATGCTGGCGTGTGCCGATATTCTTGACCGCTGCCCGGCCGGCATCGGTTATCGACAACAGCTTGGCGCGGCGATGCGCTGGGTTGTCGGCATAGGCGGCAAGCCCCTCCGCAGCCAGTATGTCGGCCAGCCGCTGTACGCTCTGACGGGCGAGACCCATGTCGCGGGCGACGTCGGCCACGGATTTCGGCTCCTTCAAAACCGCACCCAAAACCTGCCAGCGCGCTGCCGTCAGCCCGGTTGGAGCGGCCAGCCGGTCGGCCGCATCCAGAAAACTGCCGTTCATCCTGAACACGGCAAGCACCAGTTCCGTGAACACATTTGCCGCTTCGGTCCTGGTCGTCATTTCTGGCCGGCCTCGATGGTCGCGACGAAATTATTAACGGCTTCGGCTACGACCTCGGGCTTGTCAAGCATCACCCAATGGCCGCTGCCCGCCACGATCTGGCGCGGAATGTCCGTGCGCAGCCGGTAGAGCGCGGCTGGAGTGTCACTGGCCTCGGTAGCCAATACGAACATAGGCCCGCGATACGCATTGAGTGCCGGCTCCGGGTTCCATTCGGCCAGTGCCTTGCCGACACCTGCCCTCGCCGCCGGATCGACCACTGCCACATCGGCCAGAACACGCTGGCGAACAGCCGCGTTAGGGCCGGCAATCGACGTGTAATAGGCGTTCAGGACATCGCGGCCTTGCGGACCGGCCAGATCGCGGACAAAGCCGTCGCGAATCGCCTGCGGCAGCGCACGAGGATTGGTCGCCGGGTCAACGAGCAAGACACCTGCGACCCGGTCGGCATGGCTGGCGGCATAAGCGAGCGCCACACCACCGCCGCCGCTGTGCGCGACAATGAGAAACCGCTTCAGGCCAAACGCGTCGGCCACGGCACCGACATCCATTGCACGGCCGTCATAGCCATAGTCACCGTCCTGCGCCGGCGCGGAGGCGCCATGGCCGCGAAAATCGAAGGCCACCGCCTCGCGGCCTTCGACGGAGAGCTGCATCACCCGGTCCCAGTGGGAAGCGCGGCTGCAATCTCCATGCAGGAACAGGATCGGCAGGCCATTGCCGGCGTTGATCCTATAAGTGGCAAGCTGGCCTTGCGGGCCTGGAACGGTGGACGTCATCATGGGTCATCTCCCTGGTTTCCTGACTGAACGCAGCAATCCCTGGCAACAGGGTGGCCGTCGTGAAGGCGAAGCCCGCCAGCAAGATTGCACGCCGCGAAATGGCCCCGGTGGTTTTCATAGTCATACCCCCAATCTGCTGGCCAATTGACAGTATGCTGTCATGTAATCATATTGACAGCATACTGTCAACTAGCGTCGAATGGGTACCCTACGTCTCTTGACGTCGATCGCTGCGTCGCCCAACAGTCGCCGACGGGAGCGAGACATGCCATTTGACAAGCAGAGGATGCTGGCATCGCCGACCGGCGCCGAGCTCAACCTTTATGTGAAACACGCCACAGGCCAGCCGCGCGCCATTGTCCAGATCAATCACGGGTTGGCCGAGCACGCGGCGCGCTATGCCCGCTTCGCCGATTTCCTCGGCGCGCGCGGCTACCAGGTCTACGCGCACGACCACCGTGGCCACGGCGTCACCAAGGCGGCCGACGCGCTACCTGGCAGGTTCGCCGATGCGGATGGAGGTGCCAAGGTCATCGCCGATGTCGCTGCCGTCCATGATCTGATCGCCAGGGAACAGCCCGGCCTGCCGGTCATCGCCTTCGGCCACTCCTTGGGCGCGTCGGTCGCGCTGAACTTTGTTCTCCGCAACTCGGCGCGCATCCATGCCGCCGCGATCTGGAACGGCAATTTCTCTGCCGGACTGCTCGGCCAAATCGCGCTGGGCATGCTTGCCTGGGAAAAGTTCCGGCTTGGCTCAGACGTGCCGTCGCGCATGCTGCCCCGGCTGACGTTCCGGGCTTGGGGCAAGGCAGTGCCCGATCGCCGGACGCCCTTCGACTGGCTGTCGCGCGATG
The DNA here is from genome assembly GCF_040318415.1 of Mesorhizobium sp. M1163. Taxonomy (NCBI): domain Bacteria; kingdom Pseudomonadati; phylum Pseudomonadota; class Alphaproteobacteria; order Hyphomicrobiales; family Phyllobacteriaceae; genus Mesorhizobium; species Mesorhizobium sp. M1163. The sequence continues at coordinate 86,956 of NZ_JAMYMF010000028.1, forward strand.
CCGCCGAAGTCGAGAAATACATCGCCGACCCGCTCTGCGGCTGGGACGCATCGGTGTCGATGTGGCAGGACATCGTCAAGATGACGCTGCATTGCGGCCGCGACCGCAATTTTTCCGGCGTGCGGCGCGACCTGTTCGTCAATCTGGTCGGAGGCGAGCAGGATCCGGCCTCGGACGGCGGCAAGGCGGTCAGCCATCTCGCCGGCCGGATGCACATGCTGGGCTTTTCGAATCTCGTTTCAAAGGTTTACGCCGAAACCCGCCACGAAAGCCTGAACGAGATCAACCGAGACATCATAATGGAGGATTTTGCCGCCTGGGCCGACCGCGTGCTGAGGGTGCCGTAACGGTTGGCCCATCGCAAGGGCCGTGACAGCGGCGCGCGGGGTTGATAGAGGCTGCGCTTTCGATCAACCAGGTGATCCATGACTGAGCCTCCGCTCAAAGGCATCCGCGTCATCGAACTCGCACGCATCCTTGCCGGGCCATGGGCCGGGCAGTTGCTTGCCGACCTCGGCGCCGACGTGATCAAGGTCGAGAGCCCGGACGGCGGCGACGACACCCGCAAATGGGGACCGCCCTTCGTCATCGGCCATGACGGCGAGAACCTTTCGGCCGCTTATTACCATTCCTGCAACCGCGGCAAGCGCTCCATCGCCATCGATTTCTCGACGCCCGAGGGCGCCGAGACGGTGCGCCGGCTGGTCGCGACATCGGATGTGCTGATCGAAAACTTCAAGGTCGGCGGGCTTAAGAAATACGGCCTCGACCATGACAGCCTGAGGGAAATCAACCCACGGCTGATCTATTGCTCGATCACCGGTTTTGGCCAGTCGGGACCGTATGCGCCGCGCGCCGGTTATGATTTCATCATCCAGGGCATGGCCGGCATGATGTCGATCACCGGCGAGGCCGGCCGCGAACCGCAAAAGGCCGGCGTGGCTATTTCAGATGTTTTCACCGGGCTTTATTCGGTCATCGCCATCCAGGCGGCGCTTCGCCATGCCGAGAAGACCGGCGAAGGCCAGCACATCGACATGGCGCTCTACGACACCCAGATCTCGACGCTCGGCAACCAGAACCTCAACTATCTTGTCTCCGGACAGTCGCCGGTGCAGATGGGCAATGCGCATATGAACATCGCGCCCTACGAGGTGGTGCCGGTGAAAAATGGCCACATCATCCTGGCGGTCGGCAATGACGGCCAGTTCGCAAAGTTTTGCGCTGCCGTCGACCTCGAGGAGCTGGCGTCGAACCCTGACTTCGCCACCAATCCCGCCCGCGTCGCCAACCGGGCAAAGCTGCGCGAGCACATGGTCGAGGCGCTGAAGGTCTTCGATCGCGACCCGCTGCTGGCCAGGCTCGAGACAGCCGGCGTGCCGGCCAGTCCAATCAACAATATCGGCCAGATGTTTGCCGACCCGCAGACAATCGCGCGCGGCATGCGGCTCGACCTCGACGACGGCCATGGCAATCTCTTGCCCTCGGTGCGGGCGCCGATGGTCATGTCCGGCACGCCGCTGGTCTATGAACGGCCCTCGCCGCGCCTCGGCGAACACACCGAAGAAATCCTTGCCGAACTGGAGAGGTCAGGAAAATGAAGACCGGCGGACAACTCATCGTCGATGCGCTCGAAGCCAACGGAACGGACCGTATCTATTGCGTGCCCGGCGAATCCTATCTGGCGGTGCTCGACGCGCTGCATGATTCGCCAATCCGCACCATCGTCTGCCGCCAGGAGGGCGGTGCCGCAATGATGGCCGACTGCCATGGCCGCCTGACCGGCAGGCCCGGCATCTGCTTCGTCACCCGCGGCCCAGGCGCCACCAATGCCTCGGCCGGCATCCACATCGCCATGCAGGATTCGGTCCCCCTCATCCTGTTCATCGGCCAGGTCGCCAGCCACGCCAAGGGGCGCGAGGCCTTCCAGGAGGTCGACTATGTCAGGTTCTTCGGCGATATCGCCAAATGGGTGGTCGAGATCGACGACGCCGCGCGCATCCCCGAATTCGTCACACGGGCATTTGCAGTGGCGACGTCCGGCCGGCCCGGCCCGGTCGTCATTTCGCTGCCCGAGGACATGCTGACCAGCCTCGCCGAGGCGCCGGAAGCCGGGCATTACACCCCTGTCGAGACGCGGCCCGGCGAAGTCGAGCTCGACGCGCTGGAAGAGTTGCTCAACAACGCAAAGCGGCCATTCGTCATCCTGGGCGGTACGCGCTGGGATGCGCAGGCCGTTGCACAGATGCGGACGATAGCCGAAGCCTGGTCGCTGCCGGTCGGCTGCTCCTTCCGCCGCCAGATGCTGTTCGACCATCTCCACCCGAACTATGCCGGCGATGTCGGCATCGGCATCAATCCCAAAGTGGCAACCGCCATCAGGCAGGCCGACCTTGTACTGCTGATCGGCGGCCGCATGGGCGAGATGCCGTCATCCGACTACACGCTGCTGAAGAGCCCCTACCCCGACCAGACGCTGGTCCATATCCATGCCGACGCCGGCGAGCTCGGCCGCGTCTACCGGCCGGCGCTGGCGATCAATACCTCGCCTGCCGCTTTCGTCGAAGCCTTTGCCAAACGCAAGCCGGTCGCAACGCCGGTGTGGGCGGCTGAGGCAGCGAAGCTGCACGCCGCCTATCTCGACTGGTCGACGCCTCCGGAGAGCGGCCCCGGCACCGTGCAGATGGGGCCGATCATGAATTATCTCGAAACGATGCTCCCGGACGACGCCATCCTCACCAATGGCGCCGGCAACTATGCCACCTGGGTGCATCGTTACCATCGCTTCCGGCGTTTCGGCACGCAGGCAGCACCCACATCCGGGTCAATGGGTTACGGCACGCCGGCGGCCGTCGCCGCCAAACAGCTTTTCCCCGACCGCGACGTGATCGCCTTCGCCGGTGACGGCTGTTTCCTGATGAACGGGCAGGAATTCGCCACCGCCGTACAATACGGATTGCCGATCATCGTCATCGTAGTCAACAACGGCATTTATGGCACCATCCGCATGCATCAGGAGCGCGAATATCCCGGCCGTGTCGTCGCCACCGATCTGAAAAACCCCGACTTTGCTGCTTTGGCCCGTGCCTATGGCGGCCATGGCGAGACGGTGGAAAAGACCGCCGACTTCGCGGCGGCCTTCGAGCGCGCGCGTGCTAGCGGCAAGCCGTCGATAGTCGAGATCAGGCTCGACCCCGAAGCCATCACGCCGACCCGCACGATGACCCAGATTCGCGACAAGGCCTGACAAAACAGGGTGGTTGCCCTGTTTTGTCGTCGTGATCTGCCTATTTGGCCTTCTCGATCTGGCCGCGGATCTCGCCGTCGGCATGGGCCGCGGTGTGGATGTTGACGTAATATTTGCCCGCCTCAAGATCGGTCGCCTGGGCATCGGTCAATGTCGCCGAACCCTTGATCGGGCTCTTCAGCTTGCCTTCGAACGGCACCACTGGATCGGCGTTTTGACCCTCTGCCGCCGGGCCGTGAATGTGCCCGGCCTTCGCCGGCCCGCTGAGGCCGGAATATCTCACCGTCCAGCTGAGTTTCTTGGTGGCGGTGTTGAACCTGAGCGTGGCGGTGCCCTTGCCCTTCGTGGTGACGGGCGGGTTCTGCTGAGCACCATCGAGCGCCGCTGTCATCTTTATAGTTTCGGCCAGGGACGGTGAAGCAGAGAAGATGGCTGCAGAAATGGCCAGCGCCGAAAGCATCGGCGTGAAGGACTGGATGCGCATGGAAACCTCCATTGTGGCACCCTTGAGTTGGATGCTTCGGCACAACGATTTTGCGAGCGGATGTTTCCGCGGGTAACGTTCATTTTACATCCCACTAAAAAGGGGCGGTCGCCCGCCCCTTTTCGTCTTCCAACAGAGCCTGCTTGATAGCTCTATTTGATCGCCTTGTCGGTGATCGCGGTCGTGTAGGCGCCGGTCGGCTCCTTGGTGATGATCTTCTGGTCGAGCAGCGCCTTGGCGGTGCGCTCGTAGGTCGCCGGATCGAGCTTGCCGTCGGCATTGTCGATCAGCTTGGCGACTTCGCCCATCATCCGCTTCTGGTGGTTCTCGTCCTGGCCGCCATTGTCCATGACGATGCCGGCCGCCTCGTCGGAATTGTCGACGGCGTATTTCCAACCCTTCATCGAAGCGCGCACGAAACGCACCATCTTGTCCTCGAAGGCCGGATCCTTGAGCTTGTCCTCCAACGCATAGAGCCCGTCTTCGAGCAGATCGTTGCCCATGGCGGAATAGTTGAAGACGGTCAGCTCTTCCGGCTTGTAGCCGGCGTCGATGAGCTGCCAGTATTCGTTGTAGGTCATGACCGAAATGCAATCCGCCTGCTTCTGGATCAGCGGCTGCACGTCAAAGCTCTGCTTGAGCACGGTGACGCCGTCCGGCCCGCCATCGGTCTTGAGGCCAAGCTTGTTCATCCAGGCATAGAACGGATACTCGTTGCCGAAGAACCAGACGCCCAGCGTATGGCCCTTGAAGTCGGCTTCCGTCTTGATCGGGCCGTCCTTCGGGCAGACCAGCTCCATTCCGGCCTTCTTGAACGGCTGGGCGATGTTGACCAGCGGCACGCCCTTTTCGCGCGCAGCCAGCGCGCCGCCCATCCAGTCGACGATGACGTCGGCGCCGCCGCCGGCAATGACCTGCTCGGGTGCGATGTCCGGGCCGCCGGGCTTGATGTCGACGTCGAGGCCCTCGGCGTCATAGAAGCCCTTGGCCTTGGCGACATAATAGCCGGCGAACTGTGCCTGGGTGACCCATTTCAGCTGCAGCGTCACCTTGTCCGCGGCCATCGCCTGGAACGCGGCAAGCGACATCGCGCCGGCCAGCATCGAAACAACAAGTCTTTTCATGTTTTTACCCTCTGAAGTTAGCGCCCTAAACCCACCGCCCCTATCCACCACGGACAGAGGGATGCCAAAACGTGATTGCTCTCTCGAAAAGAGCGACCACGCCATAAAAGACCGAACCCGCAAGTGCTGCAACTGCGATTTCGGCCCACACCATGTCGATGTTCATCCGCCCGACTTCCGTCGAAATGCGGAATCCCATGCCGACCACCGGCGTGCCGAAGAACTCGGCGACGATGGCGCCGATCAGCGCCAGCGTCGAATTGATCTTCAACGCATTGAAGATGAACGGTGCCGCCGCCGGCAGCCGCAGCTTGAACAGCGTCTGCCAGTAGCTCGAGGCATAGGTGCGCATCAGGTCGCGCTCCATATGGCCGGAGGCGGTAAGCCCGGCGACGGTGTTCACCAGCATCGGGAAGAAGGTCATGATTATGACCACGGCTGCCTTGGATTGCCAGTCGAAGCCGAACCACATGACCATGATCGGCGCGACGCCGATGATCGGCAGCGCCGACACCATATTGCCGATCGGCAAAAGCCCGCGCCGCAGGAACGGCACACGGTCGGCGGCGATGGCAACGAGGAAGCCGGCGCTGCTGCCCACGACATAGCCGAAGATCACCGCCTTGAAGATGGTCTGCCTGACATCGGCCCCCAGCACCGGCAGCGAGCCGACGATGCGTGCACCGATGGCGCTTGGCGGCGGCAACAGGATGAAGGGAATGCCGGCGCCACGCGTCACCGCCTCCCAGATGATTAGGATCCAAGCGCCGAAGATGGCTGGAATGATCAGGCGCAAGGCGGTTGACGCCCAGCGCGACGTCGGGCGAACCGACGACAAGACCGTTACGCAGCGCCAGGCCAAAAACCACGCCGCGACGAGCAGCAGATAGAAGGAGCCACGAGCGCTGCCCTCATTGCCGGTTATGCCGGCGAGCAACATCCACGCCGCGCCGTGCGCGCCAAGGAACAGCAACACCACCCCGATCATCGGTGGAAAGTTGTCGGCCTCGATTGCCATGAGCAGCAAAATGAAAATCAGAACCGTAGTCGCCATGCCGTAACCGGGCGTAGCACTGACGAGCGGCCAAAGAAGCAGCGCGCCGACAAGCAGGATAAGCGCGGCATATCCTTGCCAGGATCGGGGGGTGATTGAGGAAAGGCTCAGGAGCGAGCTCATGCCGGCCTCCCGCCCATGGCGCGGTCGACAAGGCGCCCAGCAATGCCGACCAGCATAACCAGCAGCGCCGCCACCACCGAGCCGGCGACCAGCGCCGACCAGATGTCGATCGTCTGGCTGTAGTAGGCGCCGGCGAGCAATTTGGCCCCGATGCCGGCGACGGCGCCGGTCGGCAGCTCGCCGACAATGGCGCCGACGAGGCTGGCGGCCACCGCCACCTTCATCGAGGTGAACAGGAACGGCACCGAGGCCGGCACCCGCAATTTCCAGAAGGTCTGCGAGGGACTGGCATTATAGGTATGCATCAGGTCGAGATGGGTGAGCTCGGGCGAGCGCAGCCCCTTCACCATGCCAACCGCCACCGGGAAGAACGACAGATAGGTCGAGATCAGCGCTTTCGGGATCAGCCCGGTGATGCCGACCGCCGCCAGCACGACAATGATCATCGGCGCCACCGCCAGGATCGGAATGGTCTGCGAGGCGATGATCCACGGCATCATGCTGCGGTCGAGCGTCGCCACATGCACGATGCCGACGGCGATGACGATGCCGAGCGCCGTGCCGAAGGCAAAGCCGAGCAGCGTCGACGACAGCGTCACCCAGGCATTGTAGACAAGGCTGCGGTTCGAGGTGATGCTGCGCAAAAAGGTGTTTTCGAAAAAATTCACCGCCACCTGGTGTGGCGCCGGTAGCGTCGGCTTCGGTTGTGCCAGCGTCTTGCCGATGAATTCCACAATGCCCGGTGTCAAATTGGCGCGGCGGTCGAGATCGCGCTGGAAGGGCGCGTTGAGGACAACGGCCATGACGTACCAGACGACGACCACGCCCAGGAGGATCGAGGTCACGGGAACGATCTTGTCGCGAAACGAGTCCATCTAGCGATCCTCGGGCGCTTGGCGCCCTCCTCTCCCCAACGGGGAGAGGGTGGCCGGAGCGAAGCGGAGGCCGGGTGAGGGTGACCGCGCTTTCGTCATCCTGGGGCGGAACCGCCGCGAACCGGCGTGCGTGAAGGGAGCGGCCAAGCACGCTTTCGTCATCCTAGGGCGAAGCAAGGAGCGAAGCGACGCGGCGCAGACCCTAGGATCCATGCCGTTATCTCCCCGCTCCGCAACGGTGCTGAAAATGGCTCTCTCCGCACCGCTCTGCCCGACGAATATTCTGAACCGCTTGCGCCTTTCGGCTAATGTCACGGCATGGATCCTAGGGTCTGCGCACGCCGCTTCGCAGCGGCTCCGCCCTAGGATGACGAAAGCACGGTTAGCGCCTCTCTCGCGAGGGCGATGCACCTCCTGCGTCGAACGCGCAAGCCTGTCGCGCGCGCCCTCAATCATCATAGCTGTGCCCTGCCCTCAGCCCGTCGCGCACCCGTGCCGCGATGGCCAGGAACTCCGGCGTCTCGCGGATATCGAGCGGCCGCTTCTTCGGCAGCGTCGATTCTATGACATCGCTGACACGCCCCGGGCGCGGCGACATGACGATGATGCGCGTCGACAGATAGACCGCCTCGGGGATCGAATGGGTGACGAAGCAGATGGTCTTGTTGGTCCGCTCCCAAAGCTCCAGCAGTTGTTCGTTGAGGTGGTCGCGCACGATCTCGTCCAGCGCGCCGAACGGTTCGTCCATCAACAAAAGGTCGGCATCGAAGGCGAGCGCCCGTGCGATCGAGGCGCGCTGCTGCATGCCGCCCGAAAGCTGCCAGGGGTATTTCTTCTCGAAGCCGCTGAGGTTGACGAGGTCGAGGGTTCGCTTGATGCGCGCCGCCTGCTCCGCCCTGGACAGGCCCATGATCTCCAGCGGCAGCGCCACATTGCGCTCGATCGTGCGCCACGGATAAAGTGCGGCCGCCTGGAAGACATAGCCATAGGCGCGGCGCTGGCGCGCCTGCTCGGGCGTCATCCCGTTGACGGAAATGGCTCCCGATGTCGGCTTCTCCAGATCGGCGATGACGCGCAGCAAGGTCGTCTTGCCGCAGCCGGAGGGCCCGATGAAGGACACGAATTCGCCCTTGCCGATGGTCAGGTCGACATTCGACAGCGCCTGCACCGGACCGTCATTGGTCTGGAAGGTCAGGCCAAGCTTGCTTGCCGAAACAACGGCTGGCGATGCTCCCGTCATCGGCCGTAGCCTGTCGCTTCCGGCCACTGCGCCACCGGCCGGAATCCGATTGATTTTACCCCGATGTTGCTTTCCACTCGCCCAGTCCTACTCGCGCCAGTTCTACGCGCCCCAGTTCTACGTGCCCTTGTCCCATCAGATAGACGCCCGGAGTTGCCCCGATGTCGCCCAAACCGACGTGCCATCTTATCCGCCCTGAAAGCTCTTATGAAGGCAAGCAGGGCCTGAGCTATTTCGCCGGTATCGCCGCCGAAACAGTCGGCTCCTCCGGTATCTGCATGCATCTGCTGACCATGCCTCCGGGCGCCCGCGCCAAGGCGCATATGCACGAAAACCATGAAACCGCGATCTATGTGCTCTCCGGCGAAGTCCATACCTGGTATGGCGACCGGCTCGAACAGCATATCGTGGTCAAGGCCGGCGATCTTTTCTATATTCCCCCCGGTGTGCCGCATCTGCCGGCCAATCTGAGCGACAGCCCCACCTCGGCGGTTATTGCCCGCACCGATCCCAACGAACAGGAAAGCGTCGTCCTGCTGCCGGAACTGGACGGGTTGGTCGCCTGAGGACTGGGTCGAGGCGGCGGCCGTCATCGGCACCGTCACGAACATGATTTCAGCGGCCCTATCTCCTCAAGGCCGGGAATGGTCACGAAGAAACCGTCCCCTCCTTTGTTGATGACCTTGACGACATCTGTGGTCGTCCCCTCCTCGCCCTCGGCGAAACAGGTGGAGCTCAACAACTGGGTGCCAGGCGTCGTCGTCAATCGCTGTGCGAACTCGCAGCCGCTGCCATAGGTTTCGACGCCCTCGGCGGTCAGCACGACATAATCGTCACGGTCCTGATAACCGAGCCGTACACCAGCGCAACCGACCTCATTGCCAAAGGAGCCGGCAAGGACGTCCGCCGCCGGCCCGGCGGCAAGGATCACCGCGGCCATTGAGATGATCGCTCCGTGGCTCGCCAAGCTCAAACGCCCGTCGCCGGGATGCCTGTACGCTCCACCTTGCGCGGCGCGGAAATTTCCTTCCACGTCGACAGTGCCCGGTTGACCGCCGCGTTCGGCTCGCGAGCGACGAACTCGCCATGGCCGGGCTTTGCCTTGACCTCGTTTTCCTCGATCGACAGTTCGCCGCGCGAGAAGACGAAGCGCGGCAGGCCGGTTACCTCAAAACCTTCGAAGACGTTGTAGTCGATCACCGACTGCTGCTTCTTGGCCGTGATCTTCTTCTTGCGCTTCGGGTCCCAGACGAGGATGTCGGCGTCTGCGCCTTCAACGATGGCGCCCTTCTTCGGATACATGTTGAGGATCTTGGCGATGTTGGTCGAGGTCACCGCGACGAACTCGTTCATCGTCAGCCGGCCGGTTTTGACGCCGGTCGTCCACAGCACCGGCAAACGATCCTCGAGCCCGCCCGTGCCGTTCGGGATCTTGGTGAAGTCGCCGACGCCGTTGCGCTTTTGTTTGGTGGTGAAGGCACAATGGTCGGTCGCCACCACTTGCAGCGAGCCGGCCTGCAGGCCGGCCCACAGGGAATCCTGGTGCCATTTGTTGCGGAAGGGCGGGCTCATGACACGCCGCGCCGCATGGTCCCAGTCCTTGTTGAAATATTCGCTCTCGTCCAGCGTCAGGTGCTGAATCAGCGGCTCGCCGAATACCCGCATGCCTTTCTGGCGCGCCCGGCGGATGGCCTCGTGGGCCTGCTCGCAGGAGACATGCACGACATAGAGCGGCACGCCGGCCATGTCGGCGATCATGATGGCGCGGTTGGTCGCCTCGCCTTCGACTTCCGGCGGGCGCGAATAGGCGTGTCCCTCCGGACCATTATTGCCTGCCGCCAGCAGCTTCTGCGACAGCGCCGCCACCACATCGCCATTCTCGGCATGGACCAGCGGCAGCGCGCCAAGATCGGCGCAGCGCTGGAACGACGAATAGAGCTCGTCGTCGTCAACCATCAGCGCGCCCTTGTAGGCCATGAAATGCTTGAACGAGGTAATGCCCCTGTCGACGACGGTGGCCATCTCGTCGAACACCTGCTTGCCCCACCAGGTGATCGCCATGTGGAAGGAATAATCGCAGGATGCCTTCGAGGTCTTGTTGTCCCACATCTGCAGGGCCTCGAGCAGCGATTGCTGCGGTGCCGGCAGGCAGAAATCGACGACCATCGTCGTGCCGCCGGCAAGGGCCGCGCGGGTGCCGGATTCAAAGTCGTCGGCCGAATAGGTGCCCATGAACGGCATTTCGAGATGGGTATGCGGGTCGATGCCGCCCGGCATCACATAGCAGCCGCTGGCGTCGAACTCATGGTCGCCATGCAGATCCGGCCCGATGCCGACGATCTTGCCGTGCCTGAACAGCACATCGGCTTTCCACGTCCGGTCGGCGGTGACAATGGTGCCATTCTTGATGACTTTGGACATTTTCTTGTTCCCTTATTCTTTTCGCGCTTCTTGCGAGCGCTGCTCGATTCAGATCGGTTCAGGACCGAAAGCCGTCTCTACATCACTCCAACTTCCCGCAATATCTCCTCGACGCAACCATCGAAGGAATTTGCCAGGTCTCCAGTCGAAAACCTGAGCACACGATAGCCCTGTCGGCCAAACCATGCATCGCGCATTCGGTCCTTTTCCATTTGCTCCGGCGTAAAGTGATGCTCTCCATCCACCTCGATGACGAGGTTCTTCTCGTGCAGAACGAAGTCCGCAATATAGGGTCCATCGGCGCCTGCTTCCTTGCATGTAGCCCGTAGAGGCGACGGAACTCTTTCAACTCGGACCAGAGCTTACGCTCGCCCTCCGTCATGTTCCGGCGCAACATTCTTGCACGTTTGATGGCGGCTGGATCGATCGCGGTCGGTGCCAAGACGAGTACCCCCACTCTCAATCCCTCCCCACAAGGGGGAGGGAGGCTTGGCGCCGCGCTACCACAGCTGAACCCTTCAAAGCCTTCGCTACAGGAAAATGCACCGGCATTGCCAGTCCCCCTCCCCCTTGTGGGGAGGGGTTAGGGGTGGGGGTACGGCGCCAACATCTCACTCTACAATCACCGCCGTATCGACCACCGCGTGGAACAGCACGTCGGCGCCGGCCGCTGCCCATTCCTTGGTGATTTCCTCGGCCTCGTTGTGGCTGAGACCGTCGACGCAGGGACACATCACCATTGCAGTGGGCGCAACGCGGTTGATCCAGCAGGCGTCATGGCCGGCGCCGGAGACGATGTTGCGATGAGTATAACCCAAGCGCTCCGCCGCATCCCGCACAGCCTTGACGCAGCCCGCGTCGAAGGTGACCGGATCGAAATGACCGACCTGATCGATTTGATATTTGATGTCGAGCGCGTCGCAGATCGTGTCGATGCCTTCGCGGATGCGGCCGTCCATGGCGTCCAGCACCTCCTTTTCCGGCGAGCGGATGTCGATGGTGAAGACGGTGCGTCCGGCGATGATGTTGCGCGAGTTCGGATAGACCTCCATGTGGCCGACCGCGCCGACGGCGTCGGGCTGATAGTCCATGGCGATCTCGTGCACCAACTCGATCACCCGCGCCATGCCGAGCCCGGCATTGCGCCGCTTCGGCATCGGCGTCGAGCCGGTATGCGCCTCCCTGCCGGTCAGCGTCACCTGCAGCCATTTCAGTCCCTGGCCATGGGTGACGACGCCAATGTCGATGCCCTCGTCCTCGAGGATCGGGCCCTGCTCGATATGCAATTCGAAGAAGGCGTGGATCTTGCGCTCACCGACTTTCTCGGTGCCCTTCCAGCCGATCCGTTCGAGCTCCTCGCCGAATTTCTTGCCGTCCTTGTCGACATGCGAATAGATTTCGGCCTGATCGAGCACGCCGGCGAATACCCCCGACGCCATCATCGCCGGCGCAAAGCGCGCGCCTTCCTCGTTGGTCCAGTTGGTGACGACGATCGGGTGCTTGGTCTTGATGCCGAGATCGTCGAGCGAGCGCACAACCTCCAAGCCGCCGAGCACGCCGAGCACGCCGTCATACTTGCCGCCGGTCGGCTGCGTATCGAGATGGCTGCCGACATACACCGGCGGCAGGCTGGGGTCGGTGCCTTCGCGACGGGCAAACATCGTGCCCATCTCGTCGACGCCCATTTCGAGCCCCGCCTCATCGCACCAGCGCTTGAACAGATGCCGCCCTTCGCCATCCTCGTCGGTAACGGTCTGGCGATTATTGCCGCCGGCAATGCCGGGGCCGATCTTCGCCATCTCCATTATCGAATCCCACAAACGGTCTGAATTGATTCGCAGATTCTCGCCGGGGGCGGCCATTCAAGTTCCTCTCATTTACTCACATTAGGACGACGGTTCCCGTCGTCGCCCTACATGTTGGGGAGTATCTAGTCCACCGCCCTCAGCACTTCGCGCACATGGTCGATCAGTTCGTTGATCTGGCCCTTGGTGATGATGAGCGGTGGCGACAGAGCGATGATGTCGCCGGTGGTGCGGATCAATGCACCGCGCTCGAACGCCTTCACAAAAGCCGAGAAGGCTCGCTTCGTCGGCTGGCCGGCGATCGGCGCCAGCTCGATCGCGCCGATCAGGCCGATGTTGCGGATATCGATGACGTTCGGCTCGCCCTTCAGCGAGTGCAGCGCGTCCTCCCAGTACGGCGCCAGTTCCTCGCCGCGCGTCAGCAGCCCCTCTTCCTTGTAGGTGTCGAGCGTGCCCAGCGCCGCCGCGCAGGCGATCGGATTGCCCGAATAGGTGTAGCCGTGGAAGAACTCAATCATATGCTCGGGCCCGGTCATGAAGGCGTCGTGGATTTCCTTCTTGACGAACACCGCGCCCATCGGGATGACGCCATTGGAGACGCCCTTGGCCGTCGTCATGATATCCGGGGTGACACCGAAATAGTCGGCGGCAAACGGCGTGCCGAGGCGGCCAAAACCGGTGATGACCTCGTCGAAGATCAGCAAGATGCCGTGCTTGGTGCAGATCTCGCGCAGCTTCTGCAGATAGCCCTTCGGCGGCAGGATGACGCCGGTGGAACCGGCAACCGGTTCGACGATGACTGCGGCGATGGTCGACGCGTCGTGCAGGGCGACGATGCGTTCCAGCTCGTTGGCCAGTTCCGCGCCATCCTCGGGCACGCCTTTCGTGAAGGAGTTCTTTTCCGGCAAATGCGTGTGTGGCATGTGATCTACGCCGCCGAGCAGCGTGCCAAACATCTTGCGGTTGGTGACGATGCCGCCGACCGAGATGCCGCCGAAATTGACGCCGTGATAGCCGCGCTCGCGGCCGATCAGCCGGGTGCGCGAGCCCTCGCCTTTTACGCGGTGATAGGCGATCGCCATCTTCAGCGCCGTCTCGACTGATTCCGAGCCGGAATTGGTGAAGAACACATGGTCCATGCCCTTCGGGGCGATGTCGACCAGGCGATTGGCCAGCTCGAACACGATCGGGTGGCCCATCTGGAAGGCCGGCGCATAGTCGAGCTCTGCCGCTTGGCTCTGGATCGCCTCGGTGATCTTCGGGCGGCAGTGGCCGGCATTGACGCACCACAGGCCGGCGGTGCCGTCGAGAACCTTGCGCCCGTCGCTGGTCGTGTAATGCATGTCCTTGGCCGAAACCATCATGCGCGGCGCCTGCTTGAACTGCCGGTTTGCCGTGAACGGCATCCAGAATGCGCTGAGATCGTTCGGCGTGACTTTCAGCCGGTTGGACATGACCAAGACTTCCCCTTGTAACCTGTTTCGGTGCGGCTAACGCTTGGTCTTTCCAACACTTGGTCTTTGCTGCGTTTTCGTGCTACGCAAATTTTTGACCGGTTGGACAAACGTTAGCACCGCCTTATCAGCGGTCAAGGGATTACTAGCGGAAATGCGGCTTTCGAAGTGCGCTCCACAGGGCGGGGAAAAACTGGTCCAGAGAATTGGTCCAGACGCTCCTCACAGCGAAGGTTGTTCGAGGTGACGGGGGCGGTCGAAAGCTCCGCTCCACGCCGCACCCGCATCCAGCTGGAAAAGCGCGAGCTCATTCTGGAGGCGGCGCTCGAAGTCTTCTCCACCAACGGTTTTCGCGGTTCGACCATCGACCAGATCGCCGAAGCCGCCGGCATGTCGAAGCCGAACCTGCTCTATTATTTCCGCCGCAAGGAGGACATCCACGAGACGCTGATGCAACGGCTTCTCGACACCTGGCTGGCGCCGCTGCGCGAACTCGACGACATTGGCGATCCGCTGACCGAACTGCGCAACTACATCAGGCGCAAGCTCGAAATGGCGCGCGATTTCCCGCGCGAGAGCCGGCTATTCGCTAATGAGATCCTGCAGGGCGCGCCGCGCATCATGCCGATGCTGGAAGGTGAGTTGAAGACGCTGGTCGACGAGAAAGCCAACGTCATCAAGGGCTGGATGCGCGCCGGCAAGATTGCCCGCACCGACCCCTGGCACCTGATCTTCTCGATCTGGGCGACGACGCAGCATTATGCCGATTTCGACGTCCAGGTCCGCGCCGTGCTCGGCCCCGACCGCGGCGGCGACGGCCGCTTCGAGGATGCCGCAAGGTTTCTCGAACAACTGTTCATCGACGGGCTGAAGCCGAAAGACTAGCCTTGATGGTTCACGCGCTGCGCCGCGCGGCCGGCAGCGCATCGAGCAGCTTCTGCAGCTTGGCGATCGAGTTCTGCTCGGCGAGCGGCGTGTAGACGATCAGCTTCATGTCCGAGCCGTCGTCGATCGACAGGCTCATATGTTCGAACGCCATGGCGCCCGCTATCGGATGCCTGACATGCTTCACACCCGATAGGTTGCGGGCCACATCGCGCAGCGGCCACCAGGCGCGGAACTCCGGGCTTGAACGCGTCATCAGCGCAATCAACCGCTCGAAATCCGGATCGCCGACATACTTCGCGCTTTCCGCCCGGAATGACGCCAGCACGGCGCGCGCCAGTTCCTCCCAGTCGACGAGCAGGCGCCGATGCTGCGGGCTGGTGAAAACCATATGGACGATGTTGCGGGCATCGCCCTCCAGCAGGCCATAATCGCCGAACACGGCTGCCGCCGCCGGGTTCCAGGCCAGCACATCCCAGCGCCGCCCGACGACATAGGCCGGCTGCAGGACCAGGCTCTGCAGCATGTGCAGCAAGGGGCCGTCGATCATTTCCGGCGCGTCGACGCGACGCTCCGGCTGCGGCCGGCCGGCGAGAATAAACAGATGCCGTTGCTCAGCCGCGTCCAGGCGCAGCGTCTGGCTGAGTGCGGTCAGCACTTCCACCGACGGCCGAACGTCGCGGCCCTGCTCCAGCCAGGTGTACCAGGTCGTGC
Organism: Mesorhizobium sp. M1163; assembly: GCF_040318415.1. Lineage (NCBI taxonomy): Bacteria > Pseudomonadati > Pseudomonadota > Alphaproteobacteria > Hyphomicrobiales > Phyllobacteriaceae > Mesorhizobium > Mesorhizobium sp. M1163. The sequence goes on from NZ_JAMYMF010000028.1 coordinate 102,382, forward strand.
CGACGCCGGCGATCATCGCCACCTCCTCGCGCCGCAGCCCGGGCGTGCGCCGGCGTAAGCCGGTCGAGATGCCGGTGGCCGAAGGCGTCAGCCTTTCGCGCCGCGAACGCAGGAAGGCGCCGAGCTCGCGGCGGCGGCTGTCTTCGGCGGAATGCGCGGTGGAATCCATGGCCGCTATTATAGCAGTACCGATACCAGGATAAAGTTTGAACTGTTTGGCAAGTGGCTGGTGCCCCATCTTTCCATTCAGAGCGATGAGATGGAGGCTCTGAACATGGAACTGAAAGACAAGACAATCCTCATCACCGGTTCGACCGACGGCGTCGGCCGCGTCGTCGCGCAAAGGCTCGGCGCCGGCGGCGCCCGCATCCTGGTGCATGGCCGCGACGCGACGAGGGGCAAGGCGGTCGTGGCCGAGATCGAAGCCACCGGCGGCGAGGCCGAGCTGCTCGTCGCCGATCTCTCCTCCCTGGCCGAGGTCCGCCGCCTCGCCGAGGCTGTTCGCGCCCGCACGGGCCGACTCGATGTCCTCATCAACAATGCCGGCGTCGGCACCGCCGGCCCCAACGCCAAACGACAGGTCAGCGCCGACGGCTACGAACTGCGCTTTGCCGTCAACTATCTCGCCGGCTTCCTGCTCACCACGGAGCTGCTGCCGCTGCTCAAGGCCAGCGCGCCGGCGCGCATCGTCAACGTCGCCTCAGCAGGCCAGCAGGCGATCGATTTCGATGACGTCATGCTTACCCGCTCCTATGAGGGCGTCCGTGCCTACTGCCAGAGCAAGCTGGCGCAGATCATGTTCACCATCGATCTGGCGGAGCAGCTGAACGGCATCGGCGTCACGGTCAACAGCCTGCATTCGGCAAGCTACATGAACACCACGATGGTGCAGCAGGCGGGCGTCACACCCTGGAGCTCGGTCGAAACCGGCGCCGAAGCCATCATCAACCTCGCCGCATCGCCGGCCCTGGAAGGGCGGAGCGGCCTCTATTTCGACGGCCAAAAAGAATCCCGCGCCGATGCGCAAGCCTATGACGCTAAGGCACGACGTCGATTGCGGGAATTGAGCCTCGGTCTTGTCGGGCTCGCACCGGCTTCCGCAACATCGAAGAGAGAAAATTCATGATCGAGAAAGCGCAACACACTGTGGTCGTCGGCGGCTCCTCCGGCATCGGCCTCGCCACCGCGAAAAAACTGCTTGGCCCGGGCATGAAGGTGACGATCACCGGGCGCAGCCGGGAACGGCTCGACAACGCATGGCAAAGCCTTGGCGGTGCCGTCGGAAAAGCTGCCTTCGATGCCGCGAAGCCGGACGAGGTTCGCCGGTTTTTCAGCGATCTCGGCCCTTTCGATCACCTGGTGCTGGCCGCGAGCGGCGGCAGGGGGCTCGGCCCGTTCGAAACGCTTGACCTGACCGACATCGGCGGCGGCGTCGACGAGAAGGTCCGGCCGCAGCTCTCCTGCCTGCAGGCCGCCTTGCCGACGCTGAACAAGAGCGGCTCGGTGACTTTCATCTCGGCGGTGTCGGCGCAATTGTCGGCGCCGGGTGTCGCCGGCATCGCCGCCGTCAACGGCATGCTGCTGACCGTGGTGCCGATCCTGGCAATGGAGCTGAAGCCGTTACGCGTCAATGTCGTGGCGCCGGGCGTCATAGACACGCCCTGGTGGGATTTTTTGCCTGATGAACAGCGCCATGCGGTGTTTGCCGATTATGCAGGCAAGACGCCGGTCGGCCGCATCGGCCGCGCCGAGGACGTTGCTGAGGCGATCGCGTTCCTGGTTTCGAACAGCTTCGTCACCGGCCAGATCCTGACCTGCGACGGCGGCTTGCGGTATGCGGCGTAACGCGGCTACATCTACGCGGTAATCGCTTTCAAAGCGACTGCGCGATCAGCGCCAGAAATCCTCCGGTCAGCGCGACGTTGCCGACAAAGCCATTGATGCGGGACGCGCGCTCGGGACCCTGATGATCCCAGAAATTATGGAACATCGGCGTAGCAACGACAAGGAACAACACCAGGCACAGAGCGGCGGCAGCGGTCCAGATGCCCGCGATCACCAGTGCTCCGGTGACGGTCTGCAGGACGATCCCCAGCCAGAGCACCAGCCGCGCCTGCGGCACGCCGCGCGTCGTCATCAATTGGGTCAGGAACGCCGCGTTCTGGATGTTGCGCAGGCCGGCAAAGACAAAGGCGCCGCCGAGCAGCAGGCGGGCCGCGAATAGAATCTCACTATCAAAGCTTGAAAACATGCTGTTGGTCCTTGGGCAGAAAAGAGGCGCGCGACGCAGGCCGCGCGCCTGGTCCATGCTCAAGCGGCCATGACCGCCGGCATCGGATGGATTGCATGGAACGGAACGCAAAGTCGGTTCCAGGTGTTGATCATGCCGAGTGCAACCGACAGCTTGACCAACTCCTGCTCCGAAAAATGCTCGAGCGTCCTTGCGTAGAGTTCGTCCGAAACACCGTTGTCGGCGATCCTGGTCAGCGCGTCGGTCCAGGCAAAGGCTGCGCGTTCGCGCTCTGAAAATAGCGGCGATTCCTTCCAGGCGGAGACGAGATAGAGCCGCTGCTCGCTCTCGCCGTCGTGGCGCGCCTCGCGGCTGTGCATCTCGACGCAATACGAGCAGCCGTTGATCTGCGACGCCCTGAGCTTGATCAGATGCAACAGGCTTTTTTCGAGCCCGCATTCGTCGACTGCCTTGTTGAGCGCCGACACCGCCTTCATGATCTCCGGCGCCGCGCCGAAAAATTGCAGCCTCTCTTTCATCGTTTTAGCCTTTCATGCTTGATTGGTTGAACTTGATTTTTGCGGACGCTGATGGCGCTCGACGAAGGCGCAGTTAGCGGCGACCGAACGGGGATCGGCATCGGCCGTGTATTCTGCAACGATATCGGACAGCCGGGCGTCGGCGAGCGCTGCGCGGTAGGCACGCTCGGCCTTCAGCATCGCCACCTTGATGCCGCAGGGTTTGACATAAACCGAGGCATCGAGCCTGGCGGGGCCGCGCTGGCGGATTTCGGCGCAGCGAAAGGCCGGTTCTCGCCCTTCGACGGCCAACACGATATCGAGCAGCGTAATGCGTTCCGCCGGCCGCGCCAGCCGGTAGCCGCCGGACGGCCCCGGAACCGATTCCAGAATGCCCGACACCGTCAGCATGTTGAGATGCTTGAGGAGATAGCTCGGCGACAGCCCGAACGCTTCCGCCATGGCAGCACCCGGCATGGTCGCGGCGCCATCAACGCCAGCAAGCATCGCGGCGCAGTGGATGGCCGCTTCGACGCCCTCGCCCAGCTTCATTTCGCTCTCCTGTTCATGGATATACATTATCCTGGATAGCTTTTATCCGCAATAGGAAAAGTTAAAAGCGGCGCCCGTGAACGCCGCTTTTTTTCGCAATGCTACTCCGCCGCCACCTTGGCCATCGGGTTGTTCGGATGCGTCGTCCAGTTGGCGTAGATCGGTGACACCGGCTTGCCGGTGCGCTGGTCCATCACGCCGACCGCCAGCGGCTCCATGGTGATGCAGTTCTCGACCGGGCAGACATTGACGCAGAGATTGCAGCCGACGCATTCGGCCTCGATCACCTCGAAATGCCTGACGCCGTCCACCATGCTGGTGATCGCCTGGTGCGAGGTGTCCTCGCAGGCGATGTGGCAGCGGCCGCATTTGATACAGGCGTCCTGGTCGATATGCGCCTTGGCGATATAGTTGAGGTTGAGATACTGCCAGTCGGTGACGTTGGGCGTGGCGCGGCCGACGATGTCGTCGAGCGAGGCATGGCCCTTCTCGTCCATCCAGTTCTCCAGGCCGGCGATCATCTCCTGCACGATCTTGAAGCCATAGGTCATTGCCGCCGTGCACACCTGCACATTGCCGGCGCCGAGCGCCATGAACTCGGCGGCGTCGCGCCAGGTGGTGATGCCGCCGATACCGGAGATCGGCAGGCCATGCGTTTCCGGGTCGCGCGCGATCTCGGCCACCATGTTCATCGCGATCGGCTTCACCGCCGGACCGCAATAGCCGCCATGCGAACCCTTGCCGTCGATGGTCGGCTCCGGTGCGAAATTGTCGAGATTGACGCCGGTGATCGAATTGATGGTGTTGATCAGCGACACCGCATCGGTGCCGCCGGACAGCGCAGCGCGTGCCGGCTTGCGTATGTCGGTGATGTTGGGCGTCAGCTTGGTGATGACCGGCATGCGGGTGTTGGCCTTGCACCAGCGCACCACCATTTCGATGTATTCCGGCACCTGACCGACCGCCGCACCCATGCCGCGTTCCGACATGCCGTGCGGGCAGCCGAAATTGAGCTCGATACCATCGGCGCCGGTCTCCTCGACCACCGGCAGGATCGCCTTCCAGGCATGCTCCTCGCACGGCACCATCAGCGAGACGACGATCGCCCGGTCGGGCCAGTCCATCTTGACCTGCTTGATCTCGCGCAAATTGACCTGCAGGTCGCGATCGGTGATCAACTCGATATTGTTCAGGCCAAGCAGGCGACGATCAGCGCCCCAGATCGCGCCATAGCGTGGCCCGTTGACGTTGACGACCGGCGGACCCTCTTCGCCGAGCGTCTTCCAGACGACACCGCCCCAGCCGGCCTTGAAGGCGCGGATGACGTTGTAGGCCTTGTCGGTCGGCGGCGCCGAGGCCAGCCAGAACGGGTTCGGCGATTTGATGCCGACGAAATTATTGCGGATGTCTGCCATGCTCATGCCCTCCCGTTCGAGGCAAGTGCCCGATGAATGCTTTCCGCCGCGTCGCGGCCTTGCGCGACGGCCGAGACGGTCAGGTCGTCGCCGCCAAAGATGCAGTCGCCGCCGGCCCAGACGTTTGGCAGCGAGGTGCGGCCTTCGGCGTCGACCTTGATGCGGCCGGCTTCCAGGTCAAGCAAAGCCCCGCTGCCGTTGAGCGCAGCCGGGACAAAACTCTGGCCGATCGCCTTGAACACCTGGTCGGCGGTCAGTGTCAGCCGCTCGCCGGTGCCGACGAGCCGGTCGCCGTCCATCGCGGTGTATTCGAGCTCGATCGCCGACACCTTGCCGCCATCGGCAATGACCCGCTTCGGCTGCAGCCAGTGCCGGATGATGACGCCGTTGGCAGCGGCCAGGTCCTGCTCGAATTCGGAGGCGTTCATGTGCTCCGGGCCGCGCCGATAGCAGATCGTCACCTCTTCGGCCCCGAGCAGCTTCGATTGCACCGCCGCGTCGATCGCCGTCATGCCGCCGCCGATGACGACAACACGCCGGCCGACCGGCAGGCTGGCCAGATCACTGGCCTGACGGAGCTCGGCAATGAACTCGACAGCATTGGTGACGCCTTGCGCCTCCTCGCCATCCGCTCGCAAGGCATTGACGCCGGCAAGCCCCATGCCGAGGACCACCGCGTCGTAATTCCGGGTCAGGTCCGACAGCTGGTAATCACGGCCGAGCGCCTTGCCGTTCTGGATGTCGATGCCGCCGATCGACGTGACATAGTCCACCTCGGCCTGGGCGAAATTGTCCACGCTTTTATACGCGGCGATACCGTATTCATTAAGGCCGCCGGCCTTCGGGCGGGCTTCCAGAATGGTCACTTCGTGGCCGTAGCGGGCGAGCCGATGCGCGGCCGCTAGCCCGGCCGGACCGGCGCCGACCACGGCGACGGTCTTGCCGGTCGGTTCGGGGCGCTTGTAGAACTGCTTGTTTTCGGCCATGGCGACATCGGTGGCGTAGCGCTGCAGGCGACCAATCTGCACCGGCTTGCCTTCGGCCACTTCGCGCACGCAGACCTCTTCGCACAGCGTCTCGGTCGGGCAGACGCGGGCGCACATGCCGCCCAAGATGTTCTGGTCGAAAATCGTCTTGGCTGAGCCGATCGGATTGCCCGTCGAAATCTGGCGGATGAACAGCGGGATGTCGATCGAGGTCGGGCATGCATTCATGCACGGCGCGTCATAGCAGAAGTAGCAGCGGTCGGACTCGACCAGCGCCTCGTGATGATCGAGCGGCGGGTGCAGGTCGGCGAAATTATCGGCGTATTGTTCCGGCGAAAGCCGCCCGCCGGCAATGCCTTGCTTGAACTGGCCTTCTGCCATCGTCAGTTCCCCATGTTCTTGTTTTGGGGAAGGCTAGCACGTTTTATTTTTTTATCAATTGGTCAATTTTCGGCCCAAGCGACTGAAAAGCTTCAACAAACATGACTGTAATAATCATGTTTTTCCAAACGGCCATATACGTCACGAAGCAGGTACGGAACCGCATTCAGGAGCGTTGCCATGGATCAACCTGATCTCGTCGCACAGCGCGACAAGTTCGGAAGTGAGCGACATCCGGCGCATGGATCAACAACCCCTCGTTGACTGCAAGCAAAGTCGAAAACCACAGGGCGCGCAACCCGGTAACATTTCCGGTTTGCCGTCATCTTTTTTGGTTGGCTGTCGGATTTTCGTCGTGAAGATCGTCCTAGAATGGATCGCGCATGATCGAAAAACCGCAAGGAGTACGACAATGCCACAGTCCCCCATGCCCTTCTTCTGGTACGAACTGATGACCACCGAACTCGACGCCGCCGAGGCGTTCTACACCGCCGTGGTAGGCTGGCGGGGGCAGCCTTTCGAAGGGGCGCCGGGCATGCCGCGCTATATCGTCATGAATGTCGGCGAGCGCGGCGTCGGCGGGCTGATGACGCTGCCCGATGACGCGCGCAAGATGGGAATGCCGCCGGCCTGGATCGGTTATATCCTCACCAGGGATGTCGATGCCGCAACGGTCTCCCTCAAGAAGGCTGGTGGCGCGGTTCACCGCGAGCCCGACGACATTCCTGGCGTCGGCCGCTTCGCCGTCGTTGCCGATCCGCAAGGCGCGATGTTCAACTTCCTGCAGCCCAGCGGTCCCGACCAGCCGCCGCTACCGTTGGCGACACCCGGCAACATCGGCTGGCATGAGCTCTATACGTCAGACTGGAAGGCGGCGTCCGATTTCTATTCCAGTCAGTTCGGCTGGGAGAAGGGTGACGCCATGGATATGGGTCCGATGGGCGTCTACCAGCTTTTCGCCTTCGGCGGCGAGCCCGTTGGCGGCATAATGAACAAGCCCGAGCAGATCCCGGCGCCGGTCTGGCAGTTCTATTTCAACGTGCCCGGCATCGACGCGGCAGCCAAGCGCGTCACCGACAACGGCGGCAATATCCTGATGGGTCCGATGGAGGTCCCCGGCGGCAGCTGGATCGTGCAGTGCACAGACCCGCAAGGCGCCCATTTCGCGCTAATGGCACCGGTGCGGTAGCAACGTCGCGTCGCGATTGGCGAAACCGGCAGCAAAAACCGATCTCCCCCCTCGTGGGGGAGATGTCCGGCAGGACAGAGCGACTGTCTTGGCTGTCAAGCTGTTTGCCATGGTTTTTGGTCCCGGACGATTGCGTTGAG
>NZ_JAMYMF010000029.1:0-101370 GCF_040318415.1 Mesorhizobium sp. M1163
CTTAAGTTGCGCCATCGCCGCGACATGGCGCCGGCAGAACGGACAGTGCAGGCCTCGGAACAAACCGATCAACAACGGGCTACGGCCTCGAAAATCATCGAGCGCGATCTTGCCTTCGCGTGAGATCGCATTGAGCACAACATTCGGTGCCCGGTCGCCCGGCTGCAGCGGGCGGTCAACACTACTCGTGGACATGGACAACCTCCTCGCCCTGGGTCAGTCAGGGAAGCAGCACACCTAGCGTTTCGGAGGCGATCAAGTGCTGGGGGCGAAAGCTTCCTGTGCCAAGGCAATAGCTTTCGACCTCTGCCATATTGCCGAGGTCGAGATTACGCGCGTTGCAAGCCCATCATAACACGAAAAAGCATCTGCGTCGCCAGTCCTGCGATCGGCTTGCGAAGAATAGGCGGGGCGGGCGAGGCCGCTATTCTGCGCTTGATTTCATCTGTCCTCGATGCTCTGACACGAGATCGAAGCGTAGGGAAAAATCGCACGCCGGCGTGCAAAATCGCGACTTGGCGTAGAAAAGGCGATGGCTCCCCGGGCCGGATTCGAACCAGCGACCAACCGGTTAACAGCCGGTTGCTCTACCACTGAGCTACCGGGGAACAGAGGCTCTCATGTGAGTGGGGCAGCCTATAGCAAACCCGTTTCGGCTTTGCAAAGAAGCATTTCGCATTTTTTCGGTGCTTTTTGGCGCAAGGCTTTCTGGCAATGGCCGGCGAGCGCCCTCATATGAGCTGTCTCTCGCCTGTCGGGGAACGGAAAAGGCCGTTGCGGCTTTCTCCGGCTGATGGTGCTACTGATGCAAACGGATCGACATTTCACATGACGGCAATGAGCGACGAACAGCCACCGGCCCGGAAAATCTCGGTCTTCGGCCGCCAGTTCACCATGCCGCGCTCGCGCGGCCTCAGGATTGCGATCGGCGTCGTGCTGATCATCGGCGGCATTCTCGGCTTCCTGCCGATCCTTGGGTTCTGGATGGTGCCGATCGGATTGCTGGTGCTCTCCTACGAATTCGCATTGGTGCGCCGTCACCGGCGCCGTTTCGTCGTCTGGTGGGAGCGGCGGCGGCGGCCGGACTGAGATTGCCCTGCTGACGCGCCGCTAGCCGGAAAATGCCGGAGGACGGCGTGCTCCGCCTATGCATTAGCTTCTGCATTACCGAGGTTGGTCGAAGCAGCTTTCCAGGCGTTCGCAAAGCTCCTTGAGGACGGCGGTGGCCGATGCCAGCCGCGCACGGTCGCGCGGTGGCAGGCTGTTTGCGCCTTCTATGCTGAGGCGGTCGATGGCATAGCGCACAAGCTCTGCAGACTGCGACAATCCGCGCGGTGTGCCGTCTTCCGTAGCTGCTCGACGCATGGCGGACCCTCCTATCTGCCCAACGTGGCCGCCGGTATCGGGTTCCTCTCGCCGAGAATCGTGCTTAACGATAAGCTAATATGTTATTGCTAGCATGGTATTGCGTTGATAAGCAGTGCCTCGATGTCGGAAGAACCGGTGGGAATGCATGGTGGCCGCTTGACGGCATTTTCGCCGCAACCTATTGGAGCCGGGTGGAACGCCGGGAGCAATGAGGCCTCGTGGCGGAGTGGTTACGCAGAGGACTGCAAATCCTTGCACCCCGGTTCGATTCCGGGCGAGGCCTCCAATGCCCGAGCTCCCGCGCGTCAGCGCCAGGGGGCTTCAGTTCCGGTCGAAACAGCCGCGGCCTTTGCGCGGCAAGCGGATGGTTGGAACATGAGCGCTGATTTTGCCGAACGCCGGGTGAAGATGGTCGACGGCCAGATCCGCACCACCGACGTGACCAGCGCGCCGTTGCTAGAGGCGATGCTTGTCGTGCCGCGCGAGGCCTTTGTCGGCGCCGGCCAGCGCGATCTCGCCTATATCGATGAGGACATCCGTATTGCCGATACGGCCGATGGCCCGCGCTATCTGATGGAACCGTCGCCATTGGCCAAGCTGATGCAGCTGGCCGATATCGGCCCAAGCGCTTCGGCACTCGATGTCGGCTGCGGCACCGGCTATGCGGCGGCGATCCTGTCGCGGCTGGCAAAGTCCGTGGTCGCGCTGGAAAGCGATCCGGCGCTGGCCGAAACCGCCACTTCGACGCTTGCCGCGCTGGGTTGCGGCAATGTCACGGTGGTCCAGGGGCCGCTGCCGCAAGGCCATGCTGCCAAGGCGCCTTACGACGTGATCCTGTTCGGCGGCAGCGTCGGGGAGGTGCCGGCGGCGCTGTTCGACCAACTTGCCGAAGGCGGCCGACTCGTCGCCGTGGAGGGGCAGGGCAATTCGGGCGTAGCCCGGCTTTTTTTTAAGACTGGAGGGGTTGTAACGGGAAGACGCGCATTTAATGCGGCAATTAAGCCACTACCTGGATTTGAACGCATTCCCGCCTTCGAATTCTGAGTGATTTTGCCTTGCAGCGAAGGCGCTGTCATGATCGCTTGCGTTTGAACAATCGTTGCTGATCTGCATAACCGGGTGTTTCTTGGGGGCTTTCAGCGGGGGAACGATAAAAAACGCGGCGCCGGCTGATCAGAGGAGAAGCCAGCGTGGCGCAGTTCCCGTGCAAAACGAATGAGGGAATATAACGTGCCGTCTGTACGCAAGTTGCTTTTTACCGCTGTCCTCGTTTCGGCGACCGCGCTTTCTCCATTGGCCGCCTCGGCCGAAACGATCATCGGGGCCCTTTCAAAGGCCTACCAAAACAATTCCTCGCTCAATTCGACACGCGCCGGCGTCCGCGTCACCGACGAGGGCGTTGCCATCGCCAAGTCCGGCTGGCGCCCGACCATCACCGGTTCCGCGGACATCGACTACACCAGCACCCACGTCAATGGTACCAGTCGAACCTCACGCATAACTACCGGCAACTTTGGCGTCCAGATCAATCAAACCCTGTTCGACGGCTTTCAGACCAGGAACAATGTCGCGGCCGCTGAAGCGCGGGTCAGCGCCTCGGTCGAGAGCCTGCGAAACACCGAAGAAAACACCCTTTTCAACGCGGCAAGTGCCTATATGGACGTCATCCGCGACCGCCAGATCGCGGTGCTGACCGAACAGAACCTGCAATTCCTGACCGAGCAGGCACGTGCGGCGCGTTCGCGCTTCGAGGTCGGCGAAGGCACGCGCACCGACGTCGCGCAAGCCGATGCTTCGCGCGCCTCCGCGGTGGCGCAGTTGAGCGCCGCCCGCGCGACAGCGCTGGCAAGTGCTGCGACTTATCGCCAGATCGTCGGCGACGAGCCGGGCAAGCTCAGGCCGGCTTCGCCGCTGTCGAAGCTGCTGCCGTCGAGTCTCGATGCGGCGATTGCGATCGCATCGGCCGAACATCCGGCCATCCTCGCCACCGAGCACCTGGTCGACGCGGCGGCGTTTTCGGTGAAATCGGCCGAAGGCGCGCTGCTGCCGCAGCTTTCGGCTAGCGCCGGCGTTTCCGGCGACTATCGCAACACGGTTCCGGGCGTCCTTGGGGCATCGCAGGATGGCACAAGGACGTCGGCGAACATCGGCGCGACACTGACCGTGCCGATCTATTCCGGCGGACGCACCTCAGCGACCGTGCGCCAGAACAAGGAATCGCTCAGCCAGGCGCGGATCGAAGTCGACGTGAGTCGCGACCAGGTGCGCCAGGCCGTGACATCGGCATGGACGCAATACACCGCCGCGCAGCAAAGCGTCGCGGCCAACAGGCAGGTCGTCGCTGCCGCGCAGCTTGCCTTGAACGGCGTCATCGAGGAGCGCAATGTCGGCCAACGCACCACGCTCGACGTTCTCAACGCGCAGGCGACTGTCATCACCGCCAAGATCAATCTTGCCAGTGCCGAGCGCGACGTTGTGGTGGCAAGCTATGCCATCCTCTCGGCAGTCGGTCATTTGTCGGCAGACCGCCTTGCGCTCAATGTGACGAAGTACAGGCCGGAAGAGCATTACAACGCCGTCAAGGACAAGTGGATCGGTCTGCGCACGCCGGACGGCCGCTGATCGCCAAGCCGTGTTTTCAGCCCGCGCTCGAACGACGCGCGGGCTTCCACTCCCGACCCTAATCTGTTGAAATCCAAGATGTCGCCAGATTGGGGATTCTCGCAGGGCGTTCCGTCGGTTACGCTGTCGCCATGATTCGAATCCGGCATTGCCGGACAGGAAATCTGAGAACGAGTCACAAGGGCGGCGGATGTGACGATGGCGACGGCAAGCAGCGTACAGCGCGAACCTTCCATGGAAGAGATACTGGCTTCCATCAGAAGGATCATCGAGGACAGCGATACCGGCCGCAAGCAGCCGGGCGACGCGGACGAGCTGCGCCAGGATCTGCAACCGGCGCCGGCAGCCGGACGGGCAGCGGAGGGCGATGCGTTCCGTTCCGAACTGCGCGGCGGACTGGAGATCGCCAAGCCGGCCACGCGGGCCGAGGTGCAGCCATCATCCGCGCCCGTCAATGCGTATACGGAAGTGCGTCCCGGCCCGGCAAAAGCGCCGGTCACTCTGGCTGAGGTGAACACCGCTCCCGAACCGCCCGCAAAGCCGGATCGGCCTGCGACGGCCAAGGCTGCCGAGACGACGGACACCATCATTGCCGATTGGCGGCGCGAGATCGCAGCGGTCGGCGACGCGATGGCCAAGCCGGACCGGGCCGAGCCACCCCGGACGCCGGACGCCGGGCCAAAAGCCGAGGTTTTCGAAGACGAGGCGACTGCTGGACCTGCGCCGGAGCCTTCTGAAAATGGGTCGCAGTCTTCGGAAAGCGGCCTGGAACCTTCGAAAATCGGCCCGGGACCTTCGAAAATGGGATTGGCGAGTTCGGCGGCCAGCGAGGCGCCGTACTCTCGGCCGGCGATCCTTTCGGAACATACGGGGCGGCAGGTTGCCGCCGCCTTCGGCGAGCTTTCAGACGCATTTGCCAGCCGCAGCAAGAAGACCTTCGACGAGATGGCCGAGGAGATGCTGCGGCCGATGCTGCAGGACTGGCTGGACAACAACCTGCCGACGCTGGTCGAGCGGCTGGTGCGCGAGGAAATCGAGCGCGTCGCGCGCGGCGCGCAGTAGCAATTCGGAGAGCCGCCGATGGGCGGCGCTCGACCGGCAAATCGTCGAAGTCGGCGCTGCCCGTCATCCGCCTGCCGGCACCCTCCCCGTATAGTGACGGGCAGAAGGGGCTGACCGCAACCCCGCCGCGTTTTCCGCAACGTTCGTGATTGGCGAAAGCTTCAGTACAGGAGTGCAGGCGTCTTTCTCCCCGTCACTACACGGCGAGAAATGCCCGGTCCACCCTCCGCAGCTTCAGCGCAGCTGCTGCGGAGGACGGGCACGGCAATGAGGGGCAGCGCAAACCTGAAGCGATTGCCTTGCAACGTCACTTCCGCGAGTTGCACCTAACCATCCCGGCGCTATCTATCGGCCATGCCGCCCTTGCGGTTGACTTGGCAACAACCTTCCGATTTACACCGGACCACAAATTCCGGACAGCGCGGACCGTTTTCCCATGCTCGAAAAGACCTACGACGCCAAAGCCGTCGAGCCGAAGATTGCCAGGATTTGGGAAGAGGCCGACGCGTTTCGGGCCGGTGCCGGCGCCGAGGAGGGGGCTGAAGCCTTCACCATCGTCATCCCGCCGCCGAACGTCACCGGCTCGCTGCATATGGGCCATGCGCTCAACAACACGCTGCAGGACATTCTGGTGCGCTTCGAGCGCATGCGCGGCAAGAACGTCTTGTGGCAGCCGGGCATGGATCATGCCGGCATCGCCACCCAGATGGTGGTCGAGCGCCAGCTGATGGAAAAGCAGATCCACCGTCGCGACCTGACGCGCGATGAGTTCATCGACAAGGTGTGGGAGTGGAAGGCCGAGTCCGGTGGCGCCATCCTCAACCAGCTGAAGCGGCTCGGGGCCTCGGCCGACTGGAGCCGCGAGCGCTTCACCATGGACGAGGGCCTGTCGAAGGCAGTGCTCGAAGTGTTCGTGACGCTCTACAAGGAAGGGCTGATCTACAAGGACAAGCGCCTTGTGAACTGGGACCCGAAGCTGTTGACCGCCATCTCGGATCTCGAGGTCGAGCAGCAGGAAGTCAACGGCAACCTCTGGCACTTCCGCTATCCGGTCGAAGGCAAGACGTTCGATCCGGAAAATCCGAAAACCTTCATCACCGTTGCGACGACCCGCCCCGAGACGATGCTGGGCGATACGGCTGTCGCAGTCCACCCCGACGACGAGCGTTTCCGGCATCTCGTCGGCAAGAACCTCATCCTGCCGATCGTCGGCCGCAAGATCCCGGTGGTGGCGGACGAGTATTCCGATCCCGAAAAAGGCAGCGGTGCGGTCAAGATCACGCCGGCGCATGACTTCAACGACTTCGAGGTCGGCAAGCGCCACCGGCTGCCGGCGGTCAACATCCTCACCGTCAATGCGGCGGTGAGCCTCAAGGACAATGAGGACTTTCTGGCCGGACTGGAAGTGACGCCGGAGCGCCAGGCCGTCTGGGACGGCCTCGATGGCCTGGACCGTTTCGATGCGCGCAAGAAGATCGTCGAGCTGATGGAGGCGGGCGGCTTTCTTGAAAAGGTCGAGCCGCATCGCCACGCGGTGCCGCATGGCGACCGCGGCGGCGTGCCGATCGAGCCGTTTCTGACCGATCAGTGGTATGTCAATGCGGCGGAACTGGCCAAGCCGGCGATCGCGTCGGTGCGTGAGGGCCGCACCAATTTCGTGCCCAAAAACTGGGAAAAGACCTATTTCGACTGGATGGAGAACATCCAGCCCTGGTGCATTTCGCGCCAGCTCTGGTGGGGTCACCAGATCCCTGCCTGGTACGGGCCGGACGGGCATGTCTTTGTCGAAAAGACCGAGGAAGAGGCGCTCGGTGCCGCTGTCGAATACTATCTGGCGCTGGAAGGGCCATGGAAGGCCTGGGTCGAGGACAAGCTCGAGAATTTCCAGCCTGGCGAGATCCTGACCCGCGACGAGGACGTGCTCGATACATGGTTCTCGTCGGCGCTATGGCCGTTTTCGACGCTTGGCTGGCCGGACCAGACGCCGGAGCTGAAGACCTATTACCCGACCGACGTGCTGGTGACCGGTTTCGACATCATCTTCTTCTGGGTCGCCCGAATGATGATGATGGGCCTGCATTTCATGGACCAGGAGCCGTTTCATACCGTTTATGTCCATGCGCTGGTTCGCGACAAGAATGGACAGAAGATGTCGAAGTCGAAAGGCAACGTCATCGATCCGCTCGAGCTCATCGACGAATATGGCGCCGATGCGCTGCGCTTCACCTTGACGGTGATGGCAGCGCAAGGGCGCGACGTTAAGCTCGATCCGGCCCGCATTGCCGGCTATCGCAATTTCGGCACCAAGCTGTGGAACGCGACGCGCTTCGCCGAGATGAACGAAGTGGCGCGCGACGACGATTTCTGGCTGCAGGACGCCAAGCTGGCGGTCAACCGCTGGATCCTGACGGAGCTGACGCGAGCCGCGCGCGACATAACCGACGGCATCACCTCGTACCGCTTCAACGAGGCGGCGGGTGCTGCCTACCGGTTCGTCTGGAACCAGTTCTGCGACTGGTACCTGGAACTGCTGAAGCCGGTGTTCATGGGCACCGACGAGGCCGCCAAGGCCGAGAGCAGGGCATGCGTCGCCTTCGTGCTGGACGAGATCTACAAGCTGCTGCATCCGATGATGCCGTTCATGACCGAGGAACTGTGGGCCGAAACCGCCGGCGAGGGCAGGCAACGGCCGTCGCTGCTTTGTCATGCGGCTTGGCCGTCGCCCGACTTCGAGGACGAGGAGGCCGCCGCCGATATCAACTGGCTGGTCGATCTCGTCTCCGGCATCCGCTCGGTGCGTTCGGAAATGAACGTGCCGCCGGCGGCGATAGCACCCCTGATGGTGATCGGTGCCAACGACACGACACACGAAAGGCTCGAGCGCCAGGCGTCGGCCATCAAGCGGCTGGCGCGGGTCGGCGAGATCTCGCTGGTCGATGCGGCACCCAAGGGCTCCGCGCAGATCGTCGTTAACGAAGCGACCATCTGCCTGCCGCTCGGCAGCCTGATCGACCTTGCCGCCGAGGCAGCGCGCCTGCAGAAGGAGCTTGCCAAAGTGACCGAGGAAATTGCGCGGCTTTACAAGAAGCTGTCCAACGAGAAATTCGTTGCCAACGCGCCGGACGAGGTGGTGGAGGCCGAGCGCGAAAAACTCGCCGAGTATCGCGAGGCGCAAGAGAAGCTTTCGGTGGCATTGACGCGGGTGCGCGATGCCGGCTGATCAAACAAATTGGGCCGGCTGGCCGCAATAGATTCGCCGGTCACGAATCTGCCTTCAAGACAGGCCGCCTGCCACGAAAACAGGCATTCCGCAGCGTAAATCTTGACGCAAACTGAATGTTTTTGCCCCATTGTTGCCATAATGTAACAATGGCTGACTGGGCACGCAAAATGCCCCGTTCTGTAAGGATTTAGGCGGTTTTCCCGAGTTTTCTCGTCGATTTGTATTGAGGCGGCCATTTTCCCGCCTCGGGAAAAAGACCGCAACCTTGTCGGAAATGCGTTCAGCCAAGGTGTACATGTACGCACGGCGAATTCGTTGTTGCGCGGTTAACCTGAATTGGTTCTAGCTTGATGCAAGGATATTCGGGGAGGAGATTCATGTGTTATTCGCGTCTGAAAGCACTGCTGGGCGCGGGGGCTTTTTCGCTGGCTTTCGTTGGGACGGTGCAAGCCGGGGGCTTTGACCGGGGCGGCGTCAACATCGACCAGCTGTTCGACGCGGCGCCATATTCGTTCGACGCAGGCGTCACCTATGTTTCGCCCCAGCGCAAACTCAAGAATGTGCAGCGTCTGGATGGGTCGGGATTGTCGACGTCGGCGGTGGATGTTGGTGGCGACTATGCGGTGCCGCATGTCGGCATCAAGGCCAACATCTTTGAGCCCGTAGACTGTCTTGCCACCTATACCAGACCGTATGGTGCGGACGCAAATTTCGGCATGAACAACGCCTATTCGCCGACAGCGGTCAAATACTCCGTCGACACAGACGATTTCGGCCTCACCTGCTCCTACAAGGTGAACGTCGGCAAGGGCGCCATACGATTCATTGGCGGTGTCTCCTACCAGCAGGTCGACGCGTTTCTGTCCCGCCAGACACTGCTCGCCTTCGGCAATACCGGCCTCGGTGTCTTCAAGCTGTCCGACGAGGCATGGGGTTGGCGTGCGGGCGCAGCCTATGAGATCCCCGAGATCGCTCTGCGCGCCAGCCTGATGTACTCTTCCAGCTACAAATATGACGGGCTGTCGGGAACGGTCGACACGACCGGCTTCAGGGGCGCCTTTCCAGCGGATCTGGTTCCTGGCTCTACCGGCGTGTACCCAGTCTCGGCGTCGGCCGAGATACCTCAGGCTCTGGAATTCAAGCTGCAGAGCGGTATAGCTCCTGGCTGGCTGGCCTTTGGTTCCATCCGCTGGCAGGAGTGGAGCAAGCTTGGCGTCATTGCCATCAATGGCGTGCGCAGCCCGGTAACCGGTGCTCCCTCGCCCGTTTCATTCGACCTGCTTTATCGCGACGGCTGGACGATCACGGGCGGTATCGGTCACAAGTTCACCGACCAATTGTCGGGCGTGGTTTCGCTGACCTGGGATCGCGGCACCTCGACGACCTCCGGCTATCAGTCGGATACCTGGGCCGTGGCCAGCGGCGTCTCCTATTCGCCGAACGACCAGGTCGAGGTCAGGCTCGGCGGCTCGATCGGTGTGCTGACGAGCGGGTCATCGACTTTCAGCGGTGTCGGCGACGTGGCAAATGCCGTCACCTATACCTACGGCAACGACCTGCTTCTCGCCGGTTCGGCTTCCGTCAAGATCAAGTTCTAACTACAAATTTTTAAACGACAAAACGGCCGGGCACTGCCCGGTCGTTTCGTTCGGTGCGTCATCCGTCATTCGGCCAGCGCAACAATTGCCCCTATGATGTTCGCTCCGATAATTGTGACGTTTCGGCAACAGTTTCTGAACAACCCTCGCGCCACCCGGCCGCCCGGGAACATTGCCCATTTCCCGCCATAAACCCGGCGCACCTCGAACTTGTCTCGGGACACGCGCCAAAAGGCTAGGCGAAGAGGCAGGCCGCACCGCCCGCGGCGAGGACGAGTATGGACGCCAGAGCGATCTCCAAGGCCAAGCTGCCAAGCCGTCACGTGACCGTTGGTCCCGAGCGGGCGCCGCATCGCTCCTACCTCTATGCGATGGGGCTGTCGGCGGCCGAGATCGCGCAGCCGCTGGTTGGTGTCGCCAGCTGCTGGAACGAGGCCGCACCTTGCAACATCTCACTGATGCGCCAGGCGCAAGTGGTCAAGAAGGGCGTGGCGGCCGCCAAAGGCACGCCGCGCGAATTCTGCACCATCACCGTCACCGACGGCATCGCCATGGGCCACCAGGGCATGAAGTCGTCGCTGGTGTCACGCGAGGTCATCGCCGATTCAGTCGAGCTTACCATGCGCGGCCATTGCTACGATGCGCTGGTCGGCCTGGCCGGTTGCGACAAGTCGCTGCCCGGCATGATGATGGCTATGGTGCGCCTCAACGTGCCGTCCATCTTCATCTATGGCGGCTCGATCCTGCCCGGCAGCTACCGTGGCCGGCAGATCACCGTGCAGGACGTATTCGAGGCGGTCGGCCAGCATTCGGTCGGCACCATCGGCGACGCCGAACTGCTAGAAATCGAGCAAGCCGCGTGTCCGTCGGCCGGCTCCTGCGGCGCCCAGTTCACCGCCAACACCATGGCCACCGTCGCTGAGGCGATCGGCCTGGCGCTGCCCTATTCCTGCGGCGCGCCGGCACCCTACGAGATGCGCGACCGCTTCAATTTCGCTTCCGGCGAAAAGATCATGGAGTTGATCGCAAGGAACATCCGCCCTCGCGACATCGTTACGATGAAAGCGTTGGAAAATGCCGCGACCGTGGTCTCGGCCACCGGCGGCTCGACCAACGCGGCGCTGCATCTGCCGGCGATCGCGCACGAAGCCGGGATAAAGTTCGACCTTTTCGACGTGGCCAGGATATTCGAAAAGACACCCTACATCGCCGACCTCAAGCCGGGCGGCAAATACGTCGCCAAGGACATGTTCGAGGCCGGCGGCATTCCGCTCTTGATGAAGACGCTGCTCGACCATGGCTATCTTCATGGCGATTGCCTGACGGTGACCGGCCGCACTTTGGCCGAAAATATGGAACATGTTTCCTGGAATGACAGCCAGGATGTGGTCCGTCCCGCCAACAAGCCGATTACCCAGACCGGCGGGGTCGTGGGCTTGAAGGGTAACCTTGCCCCCGAAGGCGCGATCGTGAAGGTCGCAGGCATGGCGGAACTCAAATTCTCGGGTCCGGCGCGCTGCTTCGATTCGGAAGAGGAATGTTTCGAGGCGGTTACGCGCCGTAACTATAGCGAAGGCGAGGTTCTCGTCATCCGTTACGAGGGTCCGCGCGGCGGCCCGGGCATGCGCGAAATGCTGTCGACGACGGCGGCTCTCTACGGCCAGGGCATGGGCGGCAAGGTGGCGCTCATCACCGACGGGCGTTTTTCTGGCGCGACGCGCGGTTTCTGCATCGGCCATGTCGGGCCGGAAGCGGCCGTCGGTGGCCCGATCGGGCTTCTGAAAGACGGCGACTTGATCTCGATCGATGCGGTGAACGGCACGATCGAGGTTGCATTGTCCAAAGCCGAACTGGCGGCGAGGGCAAAAGCATGGAAGGCGCGCACGACCGACTATCAGTCGGGCGCGATCTGGAAATACGCACAGACGGTCGGATCTGCCCGCGACGGCGCGGTCACCCATCCGGGCGGTGCCAAAGAAACACACTGCTATGCGGACATCTGAGTTGTTGAGGTCGTCTGTCCTTTCGGCACTGGTTGCGCTCGCCACGTTTGGCGCGACCTTAGGCGCCGTCGGCCAGGCCATGGCCTTCGACGACAAGGTGTTCGACGACAAGACCGGCGTGAAGCCGCAGTCGAGCCCGTGGGCGGTGTTCCAGTTCGGCTTTTCCGCTTACAAGAACGGCCATAAGGAGCAGGCCGCGGAAGCCTACAAATATGCCGCCGAGAACGGCCAGATCGGCGCCACCTGGAAGCTTGCGCGCATGTATGCCGAAGGCGATGGCGTGGCGCGAGACGACTACGCGGCGTTCAAGTTCTTCAGCGAGATCGTCGACCAGGACGTCGAGCCCGGTTCGCCCGAGGAAAGCTATGTTTCGGACGCGCTGGTGGCGCTTGGCGACTATCTGAGGAAAGGCATTCCCGGCAGCCCCGTCGAGGAGAACGAGGTGGCGGCCCAGGAATATTACATGCGTGCCGCCGCCAACTACCGCAATCCGAACGCCCAGTTCGAGATGGGCCAGATGTTCCTCAAAGGCGAGGGCGGCGTCAAGGCCAGCGTCAAGCAGGCCGGACGCTGGTTCCAGCTGGCGGCCGAAAAGGGCCATGCGGGCGCGCAGGCGACGCTCGGCAACCTGCTTTTCCAAAGCGGCAAGATCGTCCGCGGGCTGGCGATGATGACCGCGGCACTCGAACGAGCCTCACCCGCCGACCAGCCATGGATCCGCGGCATGCAGGAAGAAGCGTTTGCCGCCGCCGGCGAAGCCGACCGTCGCACCGCGATTTCGCTGGCCGACGACATCCTGACCAAGGGTGGCGGCGACCAGTAGGCCGGCGGGATTGGTCGATTTAAATCAGTTCTCGGTCGGTTTCGCCGGCACGCCGCCGGGCGCCGGTGTTGATATCGGCGTGCCTTGCAGATGCGGGGCCAGTGTGTTCTCCGGGCAGCCGTCCCGCTGCTTTGTCCAGGACGTGTTGTTGAGCACCATCTCGCAGCGGGCGAGGTGGCTTTGTCCGGCAAGTGTCAGGCAGGCCATTTGACCGATCTGGAACGACTTGCCATTGGCAAGGCATAGCGGAGCGGCAACGGCCGGCATCGCGCCAAAAGCGAGCGCCGCGGCACACGTGCAAAGTGCAAGTCGAATAGTCATGGGAACCCCAGCCACCATGATGATTTCTCATCAAGCGCGCGATTTGTGGCGATAAGAGGTCAACTTCTCAATGTGCCGCCGGACAGCAGCTCCGATCAGGCCGGCCGCAGCGCCAGATCGATCGCCACCGGCACATGGTCGGAGGGTTTTTCCCAGGCGCGCACCTGTTTTTCGATCGAAGCCGAGGAAAACCAATTGGCGGCTTCGGGCGACAGAAGCAGGTGGTCGATGCGGATGCCGTTGTTCTTCTGCCAGGCGCCGGCCTGATAGTCCCAGAACGTAAAGACGTCGGGGGCGTCGGTGACGGCACGCACGGCTTCGGTGAAGCCGAGATTCTTCAGCCGCCGGAACGCCTGCCGCGTTGCGGGCTGGAACAGCGCGTCGCTTAGCCAGTTTTCCGGATATTTCGCATCGGCCGGCTCAGGAATGACATTGTAGTCGCCGGCCAGGACCAGCGGCTCTTCCAGTGCAAGCCGCTCCTCGGCCCAGCGCTCCAGCCGCGTCATCCAGGAAAGCTTGTAGGAGAACTTCTTCTCGTCGTCGATTGGGTTGCCGTTCGGCAGATAGATAGAGGCAACCCGCAAGGCGCCCTTGTCGGTCGAGAACACGCCTTCGATGAAACGCGCCTGCTCGTCGGCATCGTCGCCCGGCAAGCCGCGATTGACCTCGTCGAAACGCAGCTTCGACAGGATGGCGACGCCGTTGAAGCCTTTTTGGCCGTAGGTCTCGACATTGTAGCCGAGCGCCTCGATCTCGGCGCGAGGAAATTGCTCGTCGACCGTCTTGATCTCCTGCAGGCAGGCGATGTCGGGCGCGCTTTCCGTCAGCCAATGGGTCAAATTGCCGATGCGGGCGCGGACGCCGTTGATGTTCCAGGTGACGATTTTCATGACGTCCTCGATAGGCTGGTGGTCCGGAGACTAGCGATCCGGCGGGTGACGTTCGACAAGGCCGATCGTATTGCCTGCCGGGTCCTTTAGGAAGGCCATCCACTCGCTTTCCCCCGCCTGGCCGAACAGGCCTTCGGTGTCGCGATGGACGAGCGCCGGCGGCGCGGTGAAGGGAACACCGGCGGCCCTTGCCGAAGCGTGGAACTCTTCGAGGTCCGATATGTCGAGATAGACGGTGCCGGCCGGCAGGCCGTCGGTGAAAAGCAGGCGCACGTCACCTGCCATGATGAAGGCGATGCCTGGAGGATCGAAACGCGCATGCAGACTCATGCCGAGCACCTCGCGCCAGAAGGCCAGCGTTGCGTCGAGGTCGCGTCCGGCGGAAAGCGCGATCTGACGGACCGCGCCGATGTCGGGCATTTCTAGATCGAGAAGCTGGTGCCGCAGCCGCAGGAGGCGACCGCATTGGGGTTCCTGATCTGGAACGACTGGCCCATCAGATCGTCGACAAAATCGATCACCGAGCCGCCCATATAGACCAGCGACAGGTCGTCGATCAGCACGGTTGCGCCGTCCTTCTCGATGGCGACGTCGTCATCATTGCGCCTATCGACCAGATCGAACTTGTAGGAGAAGCCGGAACAGCCGCCGCCCTCGACCGAGACGCGCAGGGCCGTCTTGCCGGCTTCGCTCGCCACGATCTTGGCGATCCGCTTGGCGGCGGCGTCGGTCATCTCGACTTTCATGGCGGTCTTGGCATCAGCGCCCATGGGCGTCACCTTGCTTTCGGTTTCGTATGATAGGTATGAAGCGCGACGGGGCAAGTCAACTGCGGCATACGCTATGACCAACGAGTTGGGCGACATCGGATTCGGCTATCGGCCGCGCGCGGCCTATGCCAGCGACCCGGCGAAGTCGCGCGGCCGGCTGTTCGACGAGGTGGAAAGCCCGACGCGCACGCCGTTCCAGCGCGACCGCGACCGCATCATCCATTCGACGGCGTTCCGCCGGCTGAAGCACAAGACGCAAGTGTTCGTCGCACACGAAGGCGACCATTACCGCACAAGGCTGACGCATTCGATCGAGGTGGCGCAAATTGCACGCGCTCTGGCGCGGGCACTGCGCGGCGACGAGGACCTGGCCGAGGCGGTGGCCCTGGTGCACGACTTCGGCCACACACCCTTCGGCCATACCGGCGAGGACGCGCTGAACGAGAAGATGGCCGCCTGGGGCGGCTTCGACCACAATGCGCAATCGCTGCGCGTGGTGACGCGGCTGGAGCGGCGCTATGCCGAGTTCGATGGGCTGAACCTCACCTGGGAAACGCTGGAGGGGCTGGTCAAGCACAATGGGCCACTGACCGATGCCAAGGGCAAAGGGCTGAAGGGGCCGGTGCCGCAGGCGATCCGCGACTATTCCGAACTGCACGACCTCGAGCTCGACCGCTTCGCCGGTATCGAGGCGCAGTGCGCGGCGATTGCCGACGACATCGCCTACAACACCCATGACATCGACGACGGGCTGAGGGCAGGGCTGCTGACGCTGGACATGCTGGAGGACCTCTCGCTGCCGGGGTCGATCCTCAAGGGGGTGCGTGAGCGCTATCCGGCGCTCGATGACGTACGCACCGGCCACGAGCTGATGCGCCGGCAGATCACTATCATGGTCGAGGACGTGATCGTCTCGACGACGGCCAATCTGGCGCGCATCAAGCCCGACAGCGCCGAGGCGGTAAGGGCGGCCGGCGAGACGATGGTGAGCTTCTCCGCCAAGACGGCCGTATCGGAAAAGGAGCTGAAGGCCTTTCTCTACAAGCATCTCTATCGGCACGCGGAGGTCATGCGGGTGCGCGCCGACGCCGACCAGATCGTCAGGGACCTGTTCGACGTCTATTTCGCCGATCCGCGCGCCATGCCGGACGGCTGGCGCGAAGGGCTCGATCGGGCGGAGGATCGCGTCAAGGCGCGCAGTGTTGCCGATTTCCTGGCTGGCATGACGGACACTTATGCACTCAAGGAACACAGGCGTTTGTTTGACCATACGCCGGATTTGAGCTAGGGCGGGCGCGATTTTGCCGGCCAACGAGCCGGATCCCTGCAAAACCGTCAGAGCCATAGCAATGAACATCTTCGCCGATTTCAACGCGCGAATCATAAAGGCCGTCGAAGCGCTTGATTTGAAAGACAAGGATGGCGTGCCGCCGGATCTGTCGCGCATCGCCGTCGAGCCGCCGCGCGATGCCAGCCATGGCGATCTCGCCACCAACGCTGCCATGGTGTTGGCCAAGCCGACCGGCCAGAACCCGCGCGCGCTGGCCGAAAGGCTGGCCGAGGCGCTGCGCGCCGACGAGGATATCGCGGCCGCCGAGATCGCCGGTCCGGGCTTCGTCAATCTCAGACTCAAGGACGGCTTCTGGCAGGCGCATCTGACGGCGCTGCTCGGCGAAGGCCGCAATTACGGCCGCTCGACTGTCGGCGGCGGCAAGAAAACCAATGTCGAATATGTCTCGGCCAACCCGACCGGGCCGATGCATGTCGGCCATTGCCGGGGTGCCGTGGTCGGCGACGCGCTCGCCAACCTGATGGCCTTCGCCGGTTACGACGTGACCAAGGAATATGTCATCAACGATGCCGGTTCGCAGATCGACGTGCTCGGACGCTCGGTCATGCTGCGCTACCGCGAGGCGCTTGGCGATGAGATCGGCGAGATTCCGGCCGGGCTTTATCCAGGCGACTATCTGATCCCCGTTGGTCAGGCGTTGGCCAGCGAATTCGGCCGCTCCCTACTGCAGATGCCGGACGAGGAGGCACTTGCCATCGTCAAGGACAGGACGATCGACGCGATGATGGCGATGATCCGCGAGGATCTGGCGCTGCTCAACGTGCATCACGACGTCTTCTTTTCCGAGCGGACGCTGCATGCCAACAATGCGAAGAAGATCCGCTCGGCGATCAGCGACCTGACGCTGAAGGGCCACATCTACAAGGGCAAGCTGCCGCCGCCCAAGGGCGAGAAGCCGGACGACTGGGAGGACCGCGAGCAGACGCTGTTCCGCTCGACCGCGGTCGGCGACGACATGGACCGGGCGCTGGTCAAGTCGGACGGTACCTTCACCTATTTCGCTGCCGATGTCGCTTACCTCAAGGACAAGGTCGATCGCGGCTTCGTCGACCTGATCTATGTGCTTGGCGCCGATCATGGCGGCTATGTGAAACGGCTGGAAGCGCTTGCCCGGGCGATTGCCGGCGACGAGGTCAAGCTTACCGTGCTGCTTTGCCAGCTGGTGAGGCTGTTTCGCGCCGGCGAGCCGGTGCGCATGTCGAAGCGGTCGGGCGAGTTCGTGACCCTGCGCGAAGTGGTCGAGGAGGTCGGCCGCGACCCGATCCGCTTCATGATGCTCTACCGCAAGAACGACGCGCCGCTCGACTTCGACTTCGCCAAGGTGACCGAGCAGTCGAAGGACAATCCGGTATTCTACGTGCAGTATGCCTCGGCGCGCTGCCATTCGGTGTTCCGGCAGGCAAGCGAGCAATTGGGCGAGGCCATGTTCGACCGCAACCAGCTGGCCGCCGAAGTGGCTTTGCTGACCGATGAGGGTGAGATCGGCCTGATCAGAAAGCTTGCCGAATATCCGCGGCTGATCGAAGCCGCGGCGCTCGCGCTCGAGCCCCACCGGCTGGCATTCTACCTCTACGAACTTGCTTCCAGCTTCCACGGACACTGGAACCGGGGCACCGATAATCCCGACTTACGTTTTGTTAAGGTTAACGACCGACAATTGACGCTTGCCAGACTAGGGCTGGTGCAGGCTGTTTCGGACGTTTTGACGTCCGGCCTGACGCTGATCGGAGCCAATGCGCCCACCGAAATGCGTTAGGTTTGAGTAAAAAACCTGTCACCTTTTGCCCACATTGCGCTGGTAAGGGCCAACCCTACGCGACGTCCATGGCGTCCGAATGAGTGCGAGTTCGGGAACAATAATGGCAGACAGAACCCAGCTGAGAGCAGCCGACCACAACGACATCGCCAACGATGATCCGTTCGCGGAACTGACCAGGATCATGGGGTTCGACCCGCGCCAGCCGGTCAAACCGCAAACGCCGGCCCAGCCGAAAACCGCTGCCGTCGAGCCGCCGGAGGGCGAGGCCGATTTCGACATCGATCTCGAGAAGGAGTTGATGGGCGAGTTCGGCGCCGACGCCAATGACAATGCTTCCCCTGTCGAGCTTCGCGAGCCGGCATCCGAACCGGCTACCACGGATGAGATGGAGGACGCGCTTGCCGCCTCGTTCGAACAGGATTTCGCGTTCGACGACAGTGCGGTGGATGATGCTGCTCCTGTTGCGGCCGCTCCTGTTGCCGCCGACGAAATTGCCTCCGGCCCCGAAAGGTCGTTCGCTCCCGCTGTCGAGCCGGAGTTCGACGACGAGTTCGATAACGCCGTCGCCGGCTCGCTCGAAGACGTGTCGCCGTTCGAGGACGACTTGTCGAGTGACGACGAACTTGCCGGCCCTGTCGACCAGGATTTTCGGCTCGACGACGATGTGACGGGCAAGATCGGGGCGACGGGCGAGGACGGACCTAGGGCCGCAGCCGATGCATACGCGCCGGTCGACGAGCCCGCCTTCGACGACGAGCCTGCCTTCGACAATGAGTTCGACAACGCCGTGGCCAACTCGCTCGAAGACGAGCTGATGCTCGAAGAGCATGAGCCGATGGAGCAGGCCGTCGCCGTTGAAACCGCGGCGCAAGCCGCCGAGCCTGCGTTCGATGACGAGTTCGACGATGCCGTTGCAAGCTCGCTCGAAGACGAGCTGATGGTCGACGAGCATGAGCCGGCGGAAACCGTCGCCGCCCCGGCATCGCCGGTTGAGGCGGTTTCGGACGATGAGAATTTTGCCGGCCATTTCGATGATGCCATGGCCGATGTCGACATGGACTTAGACGTTCGCCCGAACGAGCCTGCCGAAATCGAAGAACCAGAGGCCGCCCGGCTTTCCGGCACGGCTGCTGAAGCGGCGTTCGACGACCATTTCGATCTGAGCCTCGACGATGCGCTTGCGGAGGACGTCGAAGAGCCCGTGGCGCAGGTTGCGGCCGAACCAGTGGCGCCGGCCGCTGTCGTCCCGACAGCCCCAGTGGCTGAGGAACGCAGCCTGGAAGACGAGCTGAACGCGCTGCTGGGTGCAATGAGCACACGGCCGGCACAAGCGGCCAACGAACCTCAGACAAGCCAGCAGCCTGCCCAGAAGCCTGTGATGGCTGCTGCTCAGCAGCCCGTGGCGCCCGCAATTCAGGAGCCAGCAGTGGCCGCTGAACAGCCCATGGTGGCGGCTGAAGACGTCACCAACGAACCGGTGCATCCTGTCGACGAGCTGGATTGGGAACTCGACGAGCACGAGCCCGCTGAGCCGCAGCAGTCCAGTGCCGCCGATGACGCCGATCTTGGCAGTGTCCTCTTGGATGAGCTTGAAGGCGAGGATTTCGGCGCTGAAGCCGCTGCCGGACCTGCGGATGATTTGGACAACGACGCGCTCGATGCCGACTTCGCCAGGAATATCGGCCTGGATCATGACTCGGCCGACAAGAGTGCCGCAGCTGCTTCCGAAGAAGATCCGCTCGATGCGCTGAACTGGCTGACGACACGCGCCACGCCGCCCGAGCCGGCCCGCTCGTGGAGCCGCGTGACGCCGGTCGCCCAGCCTCAGCCCGCTTTTGCAAGCCAGCCGGTGGCTTCGGCGCGTCCGGCACCACCGCCGCAGCCGGCTGCAACGCCGTCCTATCGGGCCGCACCGGTCGAAGAGGCGCCGTCCTATGAAGGCCAGGCATCCCGTGAAGAGAGGCCGTCCTATGAAGATCGGCCCGCCTACACGGAAGCTGCACCAACTTCGCATCAACAACCTTCCGCGTATGACGAGATGCCCGATGTCGAGACGGTCGACGTGCCCGAGCGCGTCGTGGCGCTGGCGGACGATCTCGACATTCCGGAGCTCAACTTCGACGATGACGAGCCGGTGGCGCCCGCCTACGACGATCTTGATGCCGATTTTGCCAGCCTTCTCACCGAAATGAATGCCACGGATATAGCGCCTGCCCCGGTGCGCAGTGCTGGCTATGACGATGAATACGATGCGGGCTTTGCGTCTGGTTATAAGCAAGATCGTGGCGAGACGCGCGCCTATGGCGCCAAGCCTGCGGAAGCCCCCGTCAGCGCGGCGGCCGCTTCCTATGCCGATGCAGCGGACGGTTTCGATCTGGGCCCATTGCCCGGTGGCCAGCCGGTTTCGCAAGCCGACGATTTCACCTTCGATGAGCTCGACTACGATCCCGAACTGGACGACGAGATGTCGGTCCCGGGCCTCGCCGAACGCGAGGCCGAAAGGCGGCCGCGCAGGCGCGGGCTGCTGATAGGAGCGATAGTCGGCGCGGTGGCGATCGCCGGAGGCCTTGGCGCCTTTGCGTTGACCCTCGGCGGCAAGAGCGACGGCGATGCGCCGGTTATCGTCAAGGCCGACAACAGGCCGATCAAGATCAAGCCGGAAAATCCAGGCGGCGCCGTCGTGCCGAACCAGGACAACAAGGTCTATGACGCTGTGGTCAAGGGCGCCAAGCCCGCCGAGCCCGTTCAGCAGAAGCTGGTCACCAACACCGAAGAGCCTGTGGACCTGAAAGCCAACGAACCGGAGAGCCGCGTCGTCGATCTTTCGCCCAATGACCCCGACGCCGCGGACGATCTCGACGCGCCCGGCACAGTGGCGTCCGACACCAACGCCTCTGGTATCAACGCGCCTGATACCAACGCGCCTGACACCGATGCGCTTGGCGCCAATGCCGCTGGCGGTACCGAAACTGCCGCCGCACCGGCGCCCAAGTCCGAGGATCGCATCGCGCAGGTTCTGCAGGAGGCCGAGAAGGGTGCCAACCCCGAGATCGTCGCCGTTGCGCCGCGCAAGGTACGGACCATGGTCGTGAAACCTGACGGCTCGCTGGTGGCGCGCGAGGATCCGGCGCCTGCCGCCCCGCAGATGGCTGCTGCCGAGCCGGCAGATCCGGCGCCGCAGCACGTGGCTCCGTCGGCCCAGGCCGACGCCGCCGCGCAGACTGGCACCGTGCCCCTGATCGAGCAGATGACAAGTGATCCGAAGATTGGCGATCAGAAGATTGGTGACCAGCCGAGTGGCGATCAGGCGAGTGGCGATCAGGCCGAAACCACCAAGCTGCAGCCGGCGCTCAAGCCCGACACCAAGGCCGAAGCCAAGGCCCAGCCCTCAGCCAGCAAGCAGTCCGCCAACACCCCGGCCACGGTCCCAGTGGCGCCGCAGCGTCCGTCCGACCAGCCGGTCGACGTAGTCGGCGAAGTCAAGCCCGATCAGGTTGCTTCCATCGATCCGGCCGCGGCCGGCGCTGGTTCGTGGTCGATACAGATCGCTTCGCAGCCGACAGTCGAAAGCGCCCAGTCGACTTATCAGGATCTGCAGCGCCGCTACGGCAGCGTGCTTTCCGGCCGCACCGCCAACATCGTCAAGGCCGAAATTGCCGGCAAGGGCACCTTCTACCGCGTCCGCGTTCCAGCGCAGTCGCGCAACGAGGCGATCAAACTGTGCACCAGCTACAAGGCTGCCGGCGGCAATTGCTTCGTGTCCCACTAGCGGCACCAAAAACCTCTCGAAAAGCCGGCGCTCGCGCCGGCTTTTTTGCGTGAACGGAAATCCCTGGAGGCAATTGCGGGCGATTCCCTTTGTCGGCGCGAAGCTCTAAACTGTTCCGCATGACCGAATCAAAATCCATGATCCTCGGCTGCGCCGGGAAATCACTGACCCGCGACGAGATCCGTTTCTACCGCAACGAATGCCCGTGGGGTTTCATCCTGTTTGCGCGCAATATCGGCGAGACCGAGCAGATCCGCGATCTGGTCGCCGCTATGCGCGACTGCGTCGGGCGTGCGGACGCGCCGGTGTTCATCGACCAGGAGGGCGGCCGGGTGCAGCGCCTGCGGCCGCCGCTGGCGCCGAACTATCCGGCTGCCGGCGCACTCGGCGCCTTATGGCGCGACGACCATGACGCCGGCACCCGTGCCGCCTGGCTGATGGCGCGGCTGCATGCCTTCGATCTGCTGCGCTACGGCATCACGGCGGATTGCCTGCCGGTGCTCGACGTGCCGATCGAGGGCGCCAGCGACGTCATCGGCGCACGCGCCTATGGCAAGGAGCCGCGCGCCGTCATCGAATTGGGTCGCGCCGCGGCGGAAGGCCTGATGGCGGGCGGCGTGCTGCCGGTGATGAAGCATATTCCCGGCCATGGAAGGGCCTTCGCCGACACGCATTTCGAACTGCCGACCGTCGACGCCTCGATCGGCGACCTGCAGCGGCATGATTTTGCCCCGTTCAGGGAGCTCAACCATTTGCCGATGGCGATGACGGCGCATGTCGTCTATAGCGCGATCGACCCGAAGAACCCGGCCACGACATCCGGCAAGGTCATCGAAAAGATCATCCGCGGCGAAATCGGCTTCGACGGCCTGTTGATGAGCGACGACACCTCGATGAAGGCACTTTCTGGGGATTTCCCGTCAAAGGCGGCCGCTATCCTTGCGGCGGGCTGCGATCTGGTCCTTCACTGCAACGGCGTGTTTGAGGAGATGGCCGGCATTGCATCGCGAACGACCGGACTTGAAGGCAAGTCGTTTGACCGCGCGGAGCGGGCGCTGACCTATATCAGGAACCGTGACGTAGCGGACGAGACCGAGATTCGGGCCGAATTTGCCAGTTATTTCGACGCGGTGGCCTAGCATCAGAGGAAGCGAAGTGGCGGAAACATTGGACCTGAAGGCCGGCAAGGCCGCACCGATGGACCGTCTGTGGGCCGAGAACGACGATTCCCGGTTGACCGGCGATCCCGCTTTGGTCGTCGATGTGGCCGGTTTCGAAGGTCCGCTCGATCTTCTGCTGCATCTTGCCCGCAACCAGAAGGTCGACCTGTCGCGCATCTCGATCCTGGCGCTGGCCGAACAATATCTGGCCTTCGTCGAGAAGGTGAGGGCGCTGCGGCTGGAGCTTGCCGCCGACTATCTGGTGATGGCGGCATGGCTGGCCTTCCTCAAGTCGAAGCTCCTGATCCCCAAGCAGCCCGGCGACGAAGGCGAAAGCGGCGAGGAACTGGCGGCAGTGCTGCAGTTCCGGCTGAAGCGGCTGGAGGCGATGCGCGACGCGGCGGCACGGCTGGTCAACCGCAACCGGCTCGGACGCGACGTGTTTGCGCGCGGCATGCCGGAAATGGTCATCATCGAGAAGCGAAATGCCTATTCGGCCTCGCTCTACGATTTGTTGGCCGCCTATGCCCAGCAGCGCCAAAAGCAGGCGATCACCAATGTGACGATCGCCAGGCGCGGCGTGTGGTCGCTCAAGGATGCGCGCGACGTGCTGATCAGGCTGATCGGGTCGCTGCGCGACTGGACGGCGCTCGACAGTTTCCTGGTCGAATATCTGGCCGGCCCGGAAGAGCGGCGCACCGCTGTCGCCAGCTCGTTTGCCGCAACGCTGGAACTGGTGCGCGAAGGCAAGATGGAGATGCGGCAGGACCAGGTGTTCGCGCCGCTTTATCTGCGCGGCCGCGCTCAAGCCATCAAGATAGTCGAGGTGACACCATGAGCGAACGCGCCAACGCTTCGGTCATTCCGTTCAAGGTCGAGGACGACGCCGAGCAAGGCGCGGTTGCCGAGAACCCGGCACAAAACCAGGGGCAGAATTTGTCGCAGAATCCCGGCGAGCGGCTGCATATGGCGGAGGCCGTACGGATGGCCGAGGCGATCGTATTCGCCAGCGCCGAGCCGGTCAGCGAAAAACAGCTCACTTCGCGGCTGCCCGACGGCATCAACATTGCCGCGGCGATGGCCGAACTGCAGCAGATCTATGCGCGGCGCGGCGTCAATCTGGTGCGCGTCGGCGATGCCTGGGCCTTCCGCACCGCCGGCGACCTCGCCTTCCTGATGAGCCGCGACACGGTGCAGCAGCGCAAGCTGTCCCGCGCTGCCCTCGAAGTGCTGGCGATCATCGCCTACCACCAGCCGGTGACGCGCGCCGAGATCGAGGACATCCGCGGCGTCGAGACGTCAAAGGGGACGCTCGACACGCTGATGGAGACGGAATGGGTGAGAATGCGCGGCCGGCGCCGCACGCCCGGCCGTCCCGTCACCTACGGCACGACGGACATTTTTCTCGACCATTTCGCACTGGAGGAGATCCGCGATCTCCCCGGCATGGAGGAATTGAAGGGTGCAGGATTGCTGTCCGGCCGCA
Organism: Mesorhizobium sp. M1163; assembly: GCF_040318415.1. Classification (NCBI taxonomy): domain Bacteria; kingdom Pseudomonadati; phylum Pseudomonadota; class Alphaproteobacteria; order Hyphomicrobiales; family Phyllobacteriaceae; genus Mesorhizobium; species Mesorhizobium sp. M1163. Next base: position 24,206 of record NZ_JAMYMF010000029.1, read on the forward strand.
TGCCGTCGAATTTCTCGGTGCCGCTGCCGCCGGCCGACCCCGATGCGCTCACCGACGACGAGGATCCGCTGACCGACATCGACCTCGAGGAACTCGGCCTTTTGACGCCGCGCGTCACGGACGATTGAGCCGAGCGCCATCTTTAAGCCACAGCCAGGATGGAACTGCGCCGATTGGTAGCGGGCCGCCGTGCCGAAAGTGCGTGACTTCGGCCACTCATTCATGAACTCTGTCGCAGTTCTGTTTGAATCCGAACCCGAAAGCGCATAGATCAGCGTCTGGGAAACCGTTCGAGAGAGATTTGCTATGGGTTCATTTTCGATTTGGCACTGGATGATCGTTCTGGTGATCGTGCTGCTGGTCTTCGGCCGCGGCAAGATCCCCGAGCTGATGGGCGACATGGCCAAGGGCATCAAGAGCTTCAAGAAGGGCATGGCCGACGACGAGACTGCCGAGGACAAGCGCACCGTCGAACACCGTTCCGACGAGACCGTGTCGGTACCGAAGGAAAAGGCCAGCAAAAGCTGAGCCCAAAACTTTGGTTGGCCAAAACTTGAGTCGGCCTGAAACTTGAGTCGGAACGTATAGCCATGTTCGAAGTCGGCTGGACCGAGATGCTGGTGATCGCGATCGTCATGATCGTGGTCGTCGGGCCCAAGGATTTGCCCAACATGCTGCGCACCTTCGGCCGCACAACGGCGAAGCTGCGCGCCATGGCGTCGGATTTCCAGCGGCAGTTCAACGACGCACTGAAGGAAGCCGAACTCGACGACGTCAAGAAGTCGGTCGATTCGCTGAGAAGCCTCAATCCGGCAGCCGAGATCAGGAAGCAGCTCAATCCATTCGAGCAGGCCGCCGCCGACGTCCGTTCCGGCGTCGATGCCGTGATGAAACCCAAGCCGGCGGTCGAGGCCGCCTCGACAGAGCAGGCAGCCGAGCCGCTGAAGAACGGCGCGACGACGATGCCGGGCGTCAGCCCGCCGGAGCCGACGCCGGCCACGCCGATCTTTCCGGCGATGACGGACGAGTCCGTCGTGGCGCCGGCAGTAGAGGCGCAAACGACTGCAGCGGCCGTGCCGCAAAAAGCGCCGGCGGCAAAGAAGAAGCCGGCGCCCGCGAAAGCCGCGGCTGCCGTGCCGGCCAAGCCGGCAAAGGCCGCTGCGCCAAAGGTCGCCACAAAAGCTGAGCCGAAAGCGCAGTCATCAGCAGCGAAGAAGCCGGCGGCAGCAGCGAAGAAGCCTGCGGCAGCAACGAAGAAGCCGGCCGCCACGAAAACGGCGGGAGCCGCCAAGTGAGCACTTCGGACACGGAAAAGGACGAGATCGAAAAATCGTCGGCTCCGCTGATGGAGCACCTGATCGAGTTGCGCCGGCGGCTGATGTGGTCGATCGGCGGTTTTTTCGTTGCTTTTCTTGTGTGCTTCTTCTTCGCCAAGAAGCTGTTCAACCTGTTGGTGATCCCGTTCAGATGGGCGACCCAATGGGCCGGGCTCGATCCGCACAAGGTCGAGCTGATCTATACGGCGCCGCAGGAGTTCTTCTTTACCCAGGTCAAGCTCGCCATGTTCGGCGGCATGGTCATCGCTTTTCCGTTGATCGCCACGCAGATCTACAAATTCATCGCGCCCGGCCTCTACAAGAACGAGCGCAATGCTTTCCTGCCGTTCCTGATCGCCTCGCCGATCCTGTTTCTGATGGGCGCGTCGCTGGTCTATTTCTTCTTTACGCCGATGGTGATGTGGTTCTTCCTCGCCATGCAGCAGACCGGCACCAACGACCAGGTGCAGATTTCGCTGCTGCCGAAAGTGTCCGAATATCTCAGCCTGATCATGACGCTGATCTTCTCCTTCGGCCTGGTGTTCCAGTTGCCGGTGGTGACAAGCCTGATGACGCGGGTCGGCATGCTGTCGTCGCAAGGGTTGGCCGAGAAGCGCAAATGGGCGATCGTCATCGCCTTCGTCGTGGCGGCGGTGCTGACGCCGCCCGACCCGATGAGCCAGATCGGCCTCGCAATTCCGACGATCCTGCTCTACGAGGTCTCGATCTGGTCGGCTCGCTTGATCGAGCGCAGCAAGGAGCGCGACCGTGTCGCCCGCGAAAAGCAGGACGCCACGGAAGAGGTGGCCGAAAAGCCGGCGGACGCGTCGTCGACGTAGGTGGGGTTACTGGCTGGCATCTTTCTTCCGGCCGCAGCAACTTTGTTCTTGCTTTGTGCCGGCAGCTATGCTACTAATCTGGGTATGGTGCTGATTCGGCGCCGACGACCCGCCCTCTGAGGCGGGTTTTTGTTTCAGGTTCCTTTCGACCAAATGTTGCGAGTGCTGCCTACCTGAGGTCGGCGGGACAGCGCCCCCCTCTGTCCTGCCGGACATCTCCCCCACTTGGGGGGAGATCGGCAGCTTGGGCGACGGCTTGCTTTTTCAGCGCCGGAGATTGGCGAAAGCCGCTATGACGGCCAATCTCCCCACTCGTGGGGGAGATGTCCGGCAGGACAGAGGGGGGCGTGAAGAAACGCCAGGCTTTACATCTTGCATCGATCAGGGATGCGGTTTACGCCCTCTGGTCTTTGTTTTGGGCATTTCGTTGTCCCGAAACCGCTGCGCCGAGGACGAACAGACCATGCTTGACATCAAATGGATTCGCGACAACCCGAAGACCCTTGTAGAGGCGCTTCAGAAGCGCTCGTGGTCGGCCGGGGAGGCGCAGTCCACGGTCGACGATCTGATCGCCGCGGATGAGGCGCGGCGCGAGCATCTGACCGAGCTGCAGACCAGGCAGGAACGCCGCAACGCCGCATCGAAGGAGATCGGCAATGCCATGCGCTCGGGCGATGCCGCCCTTGCCGAACGGCTGAAGGCTGAGGTCGGCGAGATCAAGGCCTTCATCCAGAACGGCGAGGCGCGCGAGCGCGAGCTCGACAAGGCGCTGAACGATGCATTGGCGGTGCTGCCAAACGTGCCGTTGGACGACGTACCGGTCGGCAAGGACGAGCACGACAACGTCGTCAAGCGCGTCGTCGGCAAGCTGCCGACGCGGCCGAACTGGGTGAAGGAGCATTTCGAGATCGGCGAAGCGCTCGGCATGATGGATTTCGAGCGGGCCGCGAAGCTTTCCGGCTCGCGCTTCACCGTGCTCAAAAGCGGCCTGGCGCGGATGGAACGCGCGCTCGGCCAGTTCATGCTGGATCTGCACACCACCGAGCACGGCTATGTGGAAATCCAGCCGCCGCTGATGGTGCGCGACGAGGTGCTTTTCGGGACCGGGCAACTGCCGAAATTCGAGGAGGATTCATTCTTCGTTCGGCATGGGGACGGCAGGCTCGGCCTAATACCAACCGCCGAAGTGCCGCTCACCAATCTCGTTCGCGAGGAGATCACGCCGCATGAAAAACTGCCGCTGCGCTATACCGCGCTGACGCCGTGCTTCCGCTCGGAGGCGGGCTCGGCAGGGCGTGACACGCGCGGCATGCTGCGCCAGCACCAGTTCTACAAGGTCGAACTGGTGTCGATCACCGACCAGGACTCGTCGGTTGCCGAGCACGAGCGGATGACCGAATGCGCCGAGGAGGTGCTGAAGCGGCTCGGCCTGCCGTTCCGCACCATGACGCTGTGCACCGGCGACATGGGCTTTGGCGCGCGCAAGACTTACGACATCGAGGTCTGGCTGCCCGGCCAGAATGCCTATCGCGAAATCTCGTCGTGCTCGGTATGCGGCGATTTCCAGGCGCGGCGCATGGACGCCCGCTACAAGGACAAGGATGGCAAGGGCAACCGCTTCGTCCACACGCTGAACGGTTCGGGCACCGCCGTCGGCCGCGCTCTTATCGCCGTCATCGAAAATTACCAGAACGAGGACGGCAGCGTAACCATTCCTGAAGCGCTTCGGCCTTACATGGGCGGTCTGGAAAAGATCGAATCGAAATAATGCGCATCCTCCTGACCAACGACGACGGCATCCATGCCGAGGGCCTTGCATCACTCGAACGCATCGCCCGCACGCTGTCGGACGACGTCTGGGTGGTGGCGCCGGAACAGGACCAGTCCGGCTATGCGCATTCGCTGTCGATCTCGGAGCCGCTGCGGCTCAGGAAAATCGGCGAAAAGCACTTTGCTGTGCGCGGCACGCCGACCGACTGCGTCATCATGGGCGTGAAAAAGATCCTGCCCGAAGCGCCCGACCTGATCCTGTCCGGCGTCAATTCCGGCGCCAACATCGCCGACGACGTCACCTATTCGGGCACGGTCGCCGGCGCCATGGAAGGCGCGCTGCTCGGCGTGCGATCGATCGCCATCAGCCAGGCCTATTCCTATGTCGGCGAGGACCGCGTCGTTCCCTACGAGACCACCGAGGCGCTGGCGCCGGCGCTGCTCGAAAAGCTCGTCGCCATGCCGTTGCCAGACGGCGTGCTGCTCAACGTCAATTTTCCGAATTGCGCGCCGGAAGAAATCGCCGGAACTGTGGTCACTTCGCAGGGCAAGCTGGTCCACAGCCTGTGGGTCGACGAGCGGCGCGACGGGCGCGGCCTGCCTTACTACTGGCTGCGCTTCGGCCGCGAGCCAGTCGAGGGCAAGCAAGGCAGCGACCTCCATGCCTTGCGCAATCGGATGGTGTCGGTGACACCGCTGCAGCTCGATCTCACCGCGCATGAAATCCGCGATCAACTGGCCAAGGCGCTCGCATGAACTTGAATCACGCTGCAACGTTCGACGAACGCGAAGGTTTCGCTGCCTTCCTGCTTCGCCTGCGCGGCAGGGGCACGGTGCCGAAGGCGCTGATCGCCGCCTTCGAGGCGACGCCGCGGCGCGGCTTCCTGTCTCCGCATTTCCACTCGATTGCCTGGTCCGACCGTATGCTGCCAATCGAATGCGGCGAGGCCATCGAAGGCGCCGACCTGCAGGCGGCGGTGATCGCGGCACTTGCCATCGAACCGGGCAACCGCGTGCTCGAGATCGGCACCGGGTCCGGCTACACGGCGGCGGTGATGTCGCGGCTTGCCGCGCGGATCGTCACCATCGACCGTTACAAGACGCTGGCCGAACAGGCCCGGCAGCGTCTCGAGGCACTCGCCATCGGCAACGTCATCGTGCGCCAGGCGGACGGTTCCAACGGGCTGGCCAACGAAGCGCCGTTCGACCGCATCGTCGCCTGGGCGGCCTTCGACAGCCTGCCGCGTTTCCTGCTCGACCAATTGTCGAGCGGCGGCATCGTCATTGCGCCCATCGGACCCGACGAGGGCGAGCAGGTGCTGGCCAAGCTGACCAAGGTCGGCAGCCGCTTCGAACGCGAGGATATCGGCCTGGTGCGTCTGCAGCCGATCCTGCGCAGTGTCGCGGCGGTCATCTAGGGTGTGTCGATATTCAGGTGAGGCCGGCCTGCAAATTGCGGCTTCCTCCGCTTCCGGTGCTCACGTACTCAAATGTACGCTCCGCTCCGGTTCTCGGAATCCATCATTTTCGGCTCGGCCTGACCTGAATCTCAACACACCCGGCGCTCGATCCTCGAAACATTTTTAAGAAAATTTGCGTCTGATTCTACAGGTTTAACCGACCGGTAACATTAACGCGCTTTAATCAGGTTCAGTTGTACCGGGTCTGTGCGGGTTAGTGCGATGCAATTCAGTGTTTTGAAGGCAAACGGACGCAATCTGGCGCGTGGCTGCGCCGTCCTCATGATCGCAGGGGCTGCGACGGGGTGTAGTTCCCAGGTGGCGCGGTTCAACAGCGTCGACGACGTGTTCACCGCCTCGACCAACAACCAGCGCGCCATCATCGACAAGCAGGATGCTGCCCAGCCCTATCCGGGCGATGTTGCGGCCGCGCCGATCGACGGCAGCCACACCCAGTCGGTCAGCCGCTCAAGCCTCGAACCCGTTACGGCGCAGCAATTGCCGCCGCCGGCTCCCGCCCTGGCACCCGCCGCTCGCCCGGTGCGTACCGCTGCCGCGCCGGCCCTGGCGCCTGCCGCTCCTCGTGTCGACAGGACGGCAACCGGCACCGTCGCTCCTGCGGCAAGGCCGTTCAAGAACGCCGAGCCCGACGCGCCGCGCGTGGCGACGGCCGCCGGCGCACCGCATGCAACCGAGATCGTCGTCAAGGACGGTGAGACCATTTCCGGCCTGTCGCGGCGCTACGGCGTGCCGGCCGACGCCATCATGAAAGTCAACGGGCTGAGCGCGACCAAAGGGCTGAAGACCGGCCAGAAGCTCGTCATCCCGGCCTATGCGTATTCGAGCAACGGCGCCGCGCCGAAAGTCGCCGATGCCAAGCCCGCGAACGGCACCAGGCACGACCAGCCGGCCGATGCGCCAGAGACGGTGGCCGTGCTGCCGCAGCAGCCGAAGGTCAGGGAAGGCAAGTCCGCCGCGCAGGTGGATGCCTCGGCTGCCGCAAGCCAGCCGAAGGATGGAAAGGCCGCGCCAAAAACTGCTTCGGCGACGGCCAAGCCGGCCGGAGCCGGCGGCACCTACACGGTTCAGCAAGGCGATACGCTGTCCGCCATCGCCAGGAAGACCGGCGTCGGCGTCGTTGCGCTGAAGCAGGCGAACGGCATGCAGGATGGACTGCTCAAGATTGGCCAGACCCTGAAAGTGCCGGCAGGCGGAACCGCTGTCGTCGCCAGTGCGAAGCCGGCAAAGGTCGATCCGGTGACGACGGCCACCACCCAGCCGCCGGCCAAGGGCACGCCGACGCAGACGCTCGCCTCCTACACGCCGCCGAAGAAGGACGCGAAAGTCATCCAGCAGGCCGAGGACGACGATGCGGTGGCGCCGGATGCAACCGGCATCGGCAAGATGCGCTGGCCGGTGCGCGGCCGCGTGATTTCCAGCTTCGGCGGCGGCAAGGACGGCGTCGACATCGCCGTCCCTGAGGGGACGCCGGTCAAGGCAGCCGAAAACGGCGTCGTCATCTATGCCGGCGACGGCCTCAAAGAATTCGGCAACACGGTGCTGGTGCGGCACGAAAACGGTCTGGTCACCGTCTACGGCCACGCCAGCTCGATCGAGGTGCAGCGCGGCCAGAAGGTCAAGCGCGGCCAGGAAATCGCACTATCCGGCATGAGCGGCACCACCGACTCGCCGAAACTGCATTTCGAAGTGCGCAAGAACTCGGCGCCGGTCGATCCGTCGGGTTATCTCGAATAGAGAAAAATCCGATTTTGCGGGCCGCCTGACCTTCAGCCCGCCGAGGAAGTCCGCTCCGCAAGGTGCGGGCTTCTTCTGTTGCCAGTCCTTGAGCGGCTAGTCCTTGAGCGATTTTCCGAGCCGGCCTGCCAGATCCTGGGTGAACTGCCAGGCGACGCGGCCCGAACGGCTGCCGCGGGTCGTCGCCCATTCCAGCGCCTCGGCGCGCAGCGTCTCGGGATCGATGGCCAGATCATGATGGCGGACATAGCCATCGATCATGTCGAGATATTCGTCCTGCGAACATTTGTGGAAGCCAAGCCACAGGCCGAAGCGGTCCGACAGCGAAATCTTCTCCTCGACCGCTTCCGACGGGTTGATCGCGGTCGAGCGCTCATTGTCGATCATGTCGCGCGGCAACAGATGCCGCCGGTTCGAGGTGGCATAGAAGATGACGTTGGCCGGGCGGCCTTCGACGCCGCCTTCAAGTGCTGCCTTCAGCGATTTGTAGGATGTGTCGTCATGGTCGAATGACAGGTCGTCGCAAAACAAGATGAAGCGAAACGGCGCTGCCTTCAGCAGGCCCATCAGCTTCGGCAGCGTGTCGATGTCTTCGCGGTGGATCTCGATAAGCTTGAGCGGCACGTCGGGCTTCGCCGAAGCGTTGACCGAGGCGTGTACCGCCTTGACCAGCGACGATTTGCCCATGCCGCGCGCGCCCCATAACAGCACGTTGTTGGCAGCGTAGCCGGAGGCGAAGCGCTCGGTGTTGTCGACCAATATGTCGCGGACGCGGTCGACGCCGCGGATCAGGCCGATATCGACGCGGTTGACCTTGCGCACCGGTTCCAGATAGCCGGGATCGGCCTGCCAGACGAAGCAATCGGCCTCGCGGAGGTCGGTTTGAGGCACCGGCGGCGGGGCGAGGCGGGCGACCGCTTCGATCAGGCGGTCGAGCTTCTGGTGCAGGATATCGATAGGGCTGTCGGTCATCTCTTGTCTTTTTGTTTCGCGTTTTGTTTCGCGTTCAGGACGGTGCGGTAGGGCAACCTACCTGATTTCAGCGGTTTCGAAACTCGTCCCAAGCATTTGTTCGGGCATGATCTTTTGCGAAAACCGAGCATCGCTTTTCGTGATCACCCTCTAACACGGCTCACCAGGCCGGAAAAGCAGCCGATTTGCCCGGCAGCGCAGTTGCATTGGCAACGTTACCGACTATATTCCGGCCAAATTTGGCGGGGCCGCCTTGCGGCTGTTTTTCAAAGTTCAGGAGTACCTCGATGTTCGTGACACCGGCATACGCCCAAGGCATCGGCGGGGACTCGTCCGCAATGTTTATCCAGATCGTGCCGTTTGCTCTGATTTTCGTGATCATGTATTTTCTGATCATCCGGCCGCAGCGCACGCAGCTGAAGAAGCGCGGCGAGATGCTGGCGGCGGTTCGCCGCGGCGACACCGTTGTCACCGGCGGCGGCTTGGTCGGCAAGGTTACCAAGGTGATCGACGACAACGAGCTCGAGATCGACCTTGGCGGCGGCACCAAGGTGACGGCGCTGCGCTCGACGCTTGCCGACGTGCGCGTCAAGGGCGAGCCGGTGGCGAACCAGAACGCCAAGAAATAACCGAATTGTCGGCGGAACGATCCGCCAGTACGCCCTGACGGACGACGCCATATGCTTTATTTTTCGCGCTTCAAGATGATCCTGATCTGGCTGGCCGTGGCCGCCACAGTGGTCCTCGCTGCGCCCAACCTTTTTTCCGCCAGCACGCTGGCCAAGCTGCCCGACTGGGTGCCGAAGCGGCAGATGACGCTTGGCCTCGACCTGCAGGGCGGCTCGCATATCCTGCTCAGGATGGATCCGAACGATCTGATCAAAGATCGGCTGGAGACGACGCGCGACGAAATCAGGACGCTGCTGCGCGATGCCAAGATCGGCTATACCGGCCTTGCCGGAACGGGCCGCACGGTGCAGGTCCGCATCACCGATCCCGCACAGATCGAGGCTGCCAAGAAGGCGTTGAAGACGTTGACCGATCCGGTGGCGGCCGGCTTGTTCAGCGGCGGCTCGATCCAGGAGATGACGCTGGATGATTCCGAGCCCGGCCTGCTCAAGTTCACCGTCACCGATGCGGGCATCAAATATCGTACTTCGGCAGCGCTGACGCAGTCGATCGAGGTCGTCGGCCGCCGCGTCAATGAACTCGGCACGACCGAGCCGATCGTGCAGCGGCAAGGTGACGACCGCATCCTGGTGCAGGTGCCGGGTCTCCAAGACCCGCAACGGCTGAAGGAAATTCTTGGCCAGACCGCCAAGCTGACCTTCCAGATGGTCGACCAATCGATGCCGGTGCAGGACGCGCTGAACGGCCGTCCGCCGCCGGGATCGTCGGTGCTGTATTCGCAGGACGACCCGCCGGTTCCGTATCTGATCGAGAACCGCGTCATCGTTTCGGGTGAAAACCTCGTCGATGCCCAGGCGACGTTCAACTCCCAGAACAACGAGCCGGTTGTTTCGTTTCGCTTCGATTCGAAAGGGGCGCAGCGGTTCGGCCAGGCGACATCACAGAACGTCGGCAAGTTGTTTGCCATCATCCTCGACAATCAGGTGATTTCGGCACCGCAGATCCGCGAACCGATCCCCGGCGGCACCGGCCAGATATCGGGGAATTTCACCGCTGAGAGCGCCAACGACCTCGCCGTGCTGCTGCGCGCCGGCGCCTTGCCGGCGACGCTGACGGTGATCGAGGAGCGCACGGTGGGCCCTGGCCTCGGACAGGATTCCATTCATGCCGGCAAAGTCGCCGGCATCATCGGTTCGATCCTGGTTGTGGCGTTCATGTTCGTCGCCTACGGCTTCTTCGGCTTCCTCGCCAACATCGCGCTGGCGGTGCATGTGGCGATGATCGTCGGGCTGCTGTCGCTGCTTGGAGCGACGCTGACCTTGCCCGGTATCGCCGGTATCGTGCTGACCATCGGCATGGCGGTCGATTCCAACGTGCTGATCTATGAACGCATCCGCGAGGAGCGACGTGCCGGCCGCTCGGTCATCCAGGCGATCGATACCGGTTTCAGCAAGGCGCTGGCCACAATCGTCGATTCCAACGTCACCTCGCTGATCGCGACCGTGGTGCTGTTCTATCTCGGCACCGGGCCGGTGAAGGGCTTTGCCGTCACCTATGCCATCGGCATCCTGACCACGGTCTTCACCGCCTTCACCTTCACCCGCCTGCTGGTGTCGATCTGGCTTCGCCGGGCCCGTCCGAAGGAGTTGCCGCGGGCGCCTGTGACTTTCGTTCCGCCCGGAACGAAAATTCCGTTTATGGGCATCCGCCGCTGGACGTTCACGCTGTCCAGCGTGCTTTCAGTCCTGTCGGTCGTCGGGTTCATGACCATCGACATCAATTACGGCATCGATTTCAAGGGCGGCTCGCTGATCGAGGTGCAGTCCAAGACCGGCAATGCCGATCTGGCCGACATCCGCGGCAGGCTGACGGAACTCAATATCGGTGAGGTGCAGGTTCAGCAGTTCGGCGAGCCGAACGACGTGCTGATCCGCGTCGGTACGCAGGAGGGCGGCGAGAATGCCGAGCAGACCGTCATCGACAAGGTGCGCGGCGAACTGCAAGACCAGTACGATTTCCGCCGCGTCGAAGTGGTGGGGCCGACGGTCTCGGGCGAGCTTGCCAAGCAAGGCACCATCGCCATGCTTGTCGCGCTGCTCGGCATCCTGATCTATGTCTGGTTCCGCTTCGAATGGCAGTTCGCGGTCGGCGCCATCGTTGCGACCGTGCATGACGTGGTCATGACGATCGGCTTCTTCGTCATTACCGGCCTGGAATTCAACCAGTCGTCGCTGGCGGCGATCCTCACCATCATCGGTTATTCGCTCAACGATACGATCGTCGTCTATGACCGTGTTCGCGAGGATCTGCGAAAATACAAGCGAATGCCGCTGCCGCAATTGCTGAACAACGCCATCAACGAGACGCTGTCGAGGACGACGCTGACCTCGGTGACGACGATCCTGGCGCTGCTGGCGCTAGTGCTGTTCGGCGGCGAGGTGATCCGCTCGTTCACCATGGCGATGCTGTTCGGCGTCGTGTTCGGCACCTATTCGTCGATCTTTATCGCCGCGCCACTGCTTATCCTGTTCAAGCTGCGGCCGCAGGCCACAGCATCCGATGAGGAAAAGCCGGTGGGCGGCGGCAAAGCCATAGCCACCTGACGGCTTGCCGCAAAAGTGGCCAAGGGCATCGTCATCCGCGAGGCGCATTTCCCCGGCCGCGCACCGATCGAGGCTTACGGCAATGGCGGTTTCCGCTTTGCCGACATGTCGCACCGCGGCTCGCTGCTGTGCCTGCCTTCTGGCATCTATGGCTGGGAGCCGGCCGATCCGCTGGCGCTGACGGCAGCGGATTTCACCAAGCTGTTCAACGAGGCCGACAAGGTCGAGATCCTGCTGGTCGGCAGCGGCAAGGATCTGAGGCCATTGCCGGCGGCGTTGCGTGCTGCGCTGAAGGATGCCGGCATTTCCGCCGATCCGATGTCGACCGGGGCGGCAGTGCGGACCTATAACGTGCTGCTGGCTGAAGACCGCGCCGTGGCCGCAGCACTCATCGCCGTCGACTGACGTGGCCGAAAACACCAAAGCCGTCATGGAGACGGTGCGCGCCGCCGATCATGACCGCTATCTCGCCGCGCTCTACGCGCCCGAAGACAAGCGGGACGCGGTGTTTTCGCTCTATGCCTTCAACGCCGAAATTGCCGGCATACGCGATCGCATCCGCGAAGCGCTGCCGGGTGAAGTCCGGCTGCAATGGTGGCGAGACGTCATCGCCGCCGAAGAGGATCGCGCTAAGGTCGGCCATCCCGTGGCCGACGCGCTGAGGGCGACTATTTCCGCTCACCGCCTGCCCAAGGCCGCTTTCGACAATATGCTCGAAGCGCGCGTCTTCGATCTCTATGACGACCCGATGCCGTCGCGCACCGATCTCGAAGGCTATTGCGGCGAGACTGCCGCCGCGCTCATCCAGCTTGCGGCGATGGTGCTCGATCCGGTCGAAGCACCGCGCTTTGCCGAACTTGCCGGCAGGGCAGGTTGTGCGCAGGCGATGACCGGTCTCCTGCTTCTGCTGCCGCTGCATCGTAAGCGGGGACAGTGCTTCGTTCCGGCCGACATTCTGGCTGCGGCGGGATCGTCGCCGCAAGAGTTCGCTACAGGTGACGGCGGGCCGGGCGCGGAACGCGCCGTTCCCGCGATGATCGCGCTGGCACGCGAGCATCTCTCAGCTTTCGAGCAGGGGGCGTCCGCCCTGCCGATTTCACTGCGTCCGGCGTTTCTGCCGCTGGCGCTGACGGGCGCCTATCTCGGCAAGATGGACGGCTCCCGCCATTCACCGCTTGATGGCGCGGTGCGGCTTTCGGCCTTGCACCGGCATTGGCTCTTGTTCCGGCGCGCAACGCGGGGCTGGCCGGTCGCATAAAGGCTGCCGCGTAGCCAACCCGACCGTCATTCCGCAGCTTCCGCCTGCGCCGGCAGCCCGAGCCATTCGCGGCAGTCGGCGAGCGCGCGCGATGTCACCGCGTGCCGCTTGGCGACCGTCTTGTCCTTGCCGCGCAGTCGCTTGCCTTCGATCTTTGGCGCGTCCACGGGCGGGAACAGGCCGAAATTGACGTTCATCGGCTGGAAAGAGCGCTTTCCCGGCTCGTCGTCGGAGACAATATGGCCGCCGGTGATGTGGTTGAGCAGCGCGCCGAAAGCGGTGGTCAACGGCGGCAGCGACGGCGCATGGCCAAGCCTTTCGGCGGCGGCGAAACGCCCGGCGAGCAGGCCGATGGCGGCACTCTCGACATAGCCCTCACAGCCGGTGATCTGGCCGGCAAAACGCAAGCCGGGCCGCGACTTCAACTGCAGCGAAGCGTCGAGCAGCGTCGGCGAATTGATGTAGGTGTTGCGGTGCAGGCCGCCGAGGCGGGCGAACTCGGCGTTTTCCAGCCCGGGAATGGTGCGGAAAATGCGCACCTGCTCGGCGTGCTTCAGCTTGGTCTGGAAGCCGACCATGTTGTAGAGCGTGCCCAGTGCGTTGTCCTGGCGAAGCTGGACGACGGCATAGGCCTTTACAGACGGATTGTGTGCATTGGTCAGCCCCATCGGCTTCATCGGCCCGTAACGCAATGTCTCGATGCCACGCTCGGCCATCACCTCGATCGGCAGGCAGCCGTCGAAATAGGGCGTGCCTTCCCATTGCTTGAATTCGGTTTTCTGGCCGTCGACCAGCGCCTGCACGAAGGCAAGGTACTGCTCCTTGTCCATCGGGCAGTTGATGTAATCCTTGCCGGTGCCGCCGGGGCCGACCTTGTCGTAGCGCGACTGGAACCAGCAGATATCCATGTCGATCGTGTCGAAATGGACGATCGGCGCGATGGCGTCGAAGAAGGCGAGCGCGTCGGCGCCGGTTGCTTCCGCGATCGACTGGGCGAGCGAAGGGGCGGTCAGCGGGCCGGTGGCGACGATCGCCTGGTCCCAGTCCGCCGGCGGCAGGCCAGGCACTTCCTCGCGCCGGATGGTGATGAGTGGGTGCGCTTCGAGCTTTCTGGTGACCGCTTCGGAAAATCCGTCGCGGTCGACGGCCAGCGCACCGCCGGCCGGCACCTGGTGCGCGTCGCCGGCGCTCATGATCAGCGAACCGGCGAGCCGCATTTCGGCATGCAGCAGGCCGACGGCATTGGCTTGCGCATCGTCGGAGCGGAAGGAATTGGAACAGACGAGCTCGGCCAGCCCGTCGGTCTTGTGCGCATCGGTGCGGCGGACGGGACGCATTTCATGCAGGATAACCGGAATGCCGGCTTCGGCCGCCTGCCAAGCAGCTTCGGAGCCGGCGAGACCGCCACCGATGACGTGAATGGGATTTGTGTTCATGAGCGCCGGAATAATCCCTTGGCGCGGCGATTGCAATTACACGAATCAGCCGCGCTGTTGCCGCCAGGCGCTGCAATCGTCTACTATCGCGAATGGGTGGGAGTCTCGGGGTCTTTGCCAGAGCGACTTTTCTGACAGTCGTGTTCGCCGTGGGCGGATCAGCAGCGGCGGGCGGACCGGCCGCGACGGCTTCCAAGCGGATCCCCATATGTCATGGTTACGGTTGCAACTATCGCACCATGCTGGCGCTTGGCCCCAGTGACGGTGAGCGTTTCCGCTCTATCCTGCGTGCTGGCGCGGGTTCGCCCCAGGCCGAGCGTTCCGCTATTTCGAAGGCCGTCCGCTATTTCGAACAACGCATTTTCCAGGCCATCGGCGTCCGCGACCAGCCGCAGTCGAAATTCGGTGCATCGCGCGTCAGGGGCCAGATGGATTGTGTCGACGAATCGACCAATACGCATGCGTTGCTGGTCTATCTTGCCGAGCGAAAACTGCTCAGGTTTCATAAGGTCGAGGACAAGGCGTCGCGAGGCCTGTTTGTCGACGGGCGCTATCCGCATTGGACGGCGGTGATCAGCGACCGCGGCGGTACAGAATGGGTGGTGGATTCCTGGTATGCGCCGATGGGCGGCGCGCCGGATATTTTTCCGCTGAGCCAGTGGAAGAAGCGAGGCGTGCTGAAGAGCGGCGCGCTGGACTGACGACGGGGACGTCCCGCCAAAACGGCTCCCCGGGGCGTTTCGCGCCTGAAAACAACAACACCCGCCGGGGGAGGAGGTCCGGCGGGTGTCGTTTTGTTGGCCGATCCTCGGGAGGAGGTGAAGATCGACCGTATTCGTCATCGCCGGGGAGGAGGTCGGCTTTGACGAAATTCCTTTCGCCATTTGAAAGGGCGCGAAACCCTTCTTAGAAACAACGCCCGCCGGGGGAGGAGGTCCGGCGGGCGCCGTTTTTGTGGTCAACCCTCGGGAGGAGGTGAAGGCCGACCGTATCCGTCAGGGTCGGGGAGGAGGTCGACCCTGGCGAAATTCTGCTGGTTAGATCGCCCTGCGAGCGACCATCTTGATCTCGTCGCGGACGATGCCGAGATCATTGAGCTGACGGTTTGACAGGCGACCCAGCTCGGTAACTGTCTCGCGGTAGACGCGCCAGTTACGATAGTTGCGGATCAGGTTCATTGTCGTTCTCTTTCAAAACTGGTTCGGACCATTTGCGGTCCGAAAGGATTAGACCGCCTTGCGGGCGACGTAGTGGATGTCGCCGCGGCTGATGCCGAGGTCGGTCAGTTCACGGGTGCTCAGGCGGCTCAGCTCAGAAACGGTGTCCCGGTAGCGGCGCCAGTTGCGATAGTTGCGGATCAGGTTCATGGTATTCTCGTTTCGTCTTTCTTTCGGATCATTCCGTCTTGTGTGCACCGTGAAGATAAGAGGGGTCATATCGATTTAAAAGCGCTATTGGTGCATGGCAGCAATGCAAATTGTGCATTGCAGCATTAACGCGCGTCCAGTTTTCTGCCCAGATCGGAAAATGCCGTTAGGTCAAACGCTTGGGCGGACGAGCTAAAAGGGCTAAACAAAGGGGGAGGGGCATGGCGGGCTATTCGTCACGGGTCAGGTTGGATATCGCACGATGGCAGCAGGCCGGCCTGATCGACGCGCCGACAGCCGACGTGCTGACGCGCGACGTCGAGGCCAACGAACGCAAATCGCTGAGCTTCGGCTCGATCCTGGCGATGATGGCGGCACTGTTGTTCGGCGCGGCCATCCTGATCTTCATCGCCGCCAACTGGGAAGTCATCCCGCGGCTGGTACGGGTCGCAGCACTCTTTGCCGTTATCCTTGCCGGCTATGTCGGCGGCGCGGTGCTGAAAATGCGTGACCATGCGGCGATCGGCGAAGCGCTGTGGATCGTCGCGGCAGCAGCGTTCGGCGGATCGATCGCGCTGATCGGCCAGATGTACCATTTGTCTGGCGACGAGGCCTCCGCCGTGGTCACCTGGGGCGCCGGCACGGCGCTGGCGGCGGTGGCACTGCGCTCGAACCCGCTGACCGTCGCTGCCGTCGGCATCGCCGATGCCTGGTTGTTCCTGAAAGGCTTCGAGTATCGCGCGGAATTCCCGCATCTCTTCGTCGTCATGGCGCTGGTGCTGTTTGCCGTTTCGTTCTGGACGCGCAGCCAGGCGGCGCGCCACCTGATCATCCTGTCGGTGCTGTTCTATCTCGTGCTCCTGGTGACGCGGTACGACACGCTGCCAGTCGCCATTCCGCTCGTTGTCGCGTCGGTGCTGCTTTTTATCGCCGCGATCTTTGCTGCCGGGCCGGTCGACAGGATCTTGCAACTGGGTGGCAGGCTGCCCATGCACGCGCTGATCGGCTTTCTCACCGGCCTGGCGATGATCCAGTTCGAACTGGCGGATGAAAGCAGCTACAGCAGCGGCTTCGCCATTGCCTCGGCTGTTGCGCTGGCCGGCATCGTCGCGGCGATCGTGCTGGGCGGCCGGGAGAGCCGGGGACTGCGCTGGGTTGCCTATGCGGGCTTCGCCTTCGAACTCGCCATCATCTATGTGGTGATGCTGCAATCAATGCTCGACACGGCAGGCTTCTTTCTTGCGGCGGCGGTGGCTCTCGCCGTTCTTGCTTTCATTATCATCCGCATAGAAAAGCGCATGAACGCCCCGGACATGACAGGAGCGGCAGCATGATGACCGGCAAAAGACTGATCATCTCGGCGCTGGTCCTGGCGCTTGTCCAGATCGGCTTCCTGAGCTGGATCATCGCCGGACGCGCGGCGATCCTGCGCGACGGCAAGCAGGTACTGCTCAGGGTTGAGCCGATCGATCCGCGCGATCTCCTGCGCGGTGACTATATTTCGCTTGGCTACGAGATTTCGCGCATACCGGTGAAGCTGATCGGCAACATTCCAGCCGGCAAGCTGGCGAGTGACGACACGCCGATCGTGGTCAGGCTGAAGCCGGGCGCCGACGGCTATTGGGGTCCGACCGCGGCTTGGTTCGGGCAAGCGCCGGTGCCGGCAGCGTCCGGTGAAGCCGATATCGTCGGACACGTCTCCGAGGGCTCGGATCTCAGCGCAGCCACGACGATCGCGCCGGATTACGGCATCGAGCGCTTCTATTTGCCCGAAGGCGAGGGGATGGCGATCCAGAACGACATGCGGGTGCGGCCGTTCGGCATCCGCGTCGCGATCGCGGCCAACGGCACGGCGCAGATCAAGGCGCTGGTGGACGGCGACAAGACGCTGTTCGAGGAGCCGCTCTATTGAAGCGCGGAAGAATCTAGGTGTCGGCGCTCGGGGGATCGAAATGGTGCGCCATAGTGGCGCCTGTCCTCCTCCGCCAAGGCTTCGGAGGGCACTCCTTCGTCTAACGAGCTTCGAGCAGCCTGCCACCCGAAGCTCGAAGAGCGAAGGGTGGTGCGGATGAAGGGACTCGAACCCCCACGCCTTTCGGCACTGGAACCTAAATCCAGGGCGTCTACCAATTCCGCCACATCCGCATTGCCCGGCCAATCCCATGTAGCCATCATTCTGTCAATGTCAGAGCCCACATCGGCATCATTGGCCGGAATGCAAAGATGGTTGAAAATCAGCGTCGCCTGTGACAAAAGGCGGGTCGAATGTGACGGGACGCGACGATCCGCTTCTGCAGAATGTGATAAGAAGTAGGAAAAACAAAGACTTATTCACATTTTGGAGCGTATTTCTGGAGGATTTGTGCCGCGTTGGGCGGACAAATCGCCAAGTCCCGCACCAAAAGCCATTCCCGGCAAGATCATACCGGCAGGCTGTGAACGGCAGGGGCCGTTTGGCGGCCTCATTGGTGGAAACAAAGGTTTTATGATGCAGGTCACCGAAACGCTCAACTCAGGTCTCAAGCGCGAGATCAAGATCACCGTGCCGGCCGGTGACATGGAAGCCAAGCTGATGGCGCGGCTCTCCGATGCCAGGAACAAGGTCCGCATCAACGGCTTTCGCCCCGGCAAGGTGCCGGTGCAGCATCTGCGCAAAGTCTACGGCAAATCGTTCATGGCCGAAGTGGTCAACGAGATCCTCAACGACTCGACCCGTTCGATCATCACCGGGCGCGGCGAAAAGGCTGCCATGCAGCCCGAAGTGATCATGACCGAGGACGAGAAGGAAGCCGAGAAGATCCTGGCTGGTGGCGCAGATTTCGAGTTCCGCCTGAACTACGAGGTCATTCCGCCGATCGAGATCAAGGATTTCTCCGACATCAAGGTGACGCGTCAGGTATTCGAAGTGCCTGATGAGGAGATCGACGAGCAGGTCAAGCGTGTCGCCGAGTCGGCGCGCACTTACGAGCCGAAGACCGGCAAGGCCGCCGAGGGCGACCGCGTGACCCTCGATTATGTCGGCAAGATCGACGGCGAAGCCTTCGGCGGCGGCGCCGGCACCGATCAGCCGCTGGTGCTCGGCTCGAAGGAATTCATCCCTGGCTTCGAGGACCAGCTGGTCGGCAGCAAGGCCGGCGACGAGAAGCAGGTCACGGTTACCTTCCCGGAAAACTACCAGGCGGCGCATCTGGCCGGCAAGGAAGCCACTTTCGACGTGACCGTCAAGGACGTGTCGAAGCCCGGCGAACTTGAGATCAACGACGAGATGGCCAAAAACCTCGGCCTGGAGTCGCTGGAGCGCCTGCGCGAGGTGGTGCGCGGTCAGATCGAAAATCAGTTCGGCTCGATGACGCGCCAGAAGGTCAAGCGCCAGTTGCTCGACCAGCTCGACGCCGCCTACTCGTTCGAGGCGCCGTCCAAGCTCGTCGAGGCCGAGTTCAACAACATCTGGAACCAGGTCAACCGCGATCTCGAAGCCGCCGGGCGCACCTTTGCCGACGAAGAGACGACGGAAGAGGAAGCGCGTGCCGAATATATGCGGCTTGCCGAGCGCCGCGTGCGTCTCGGCCTGGTTCTCGCCGAAATCGGCGAGAAGGCGGGCGTCACGGTGACGGACGAGGAATTGCAGCGCGGCCTGTTCGAGCAGGTGCGTCGCTATCCGGCCAACCAGCAGCAGGAGGCCTTCGAATTCTATCGCAACAATCCCGAAGCGCTGAATACGTTGCGCGCGCCGATGTTCGAAGAGAAGGTGGTCGACCATCTGCTTGGCCAGATCTCGGTCACCGACGTCAAGGTCAGCAAGGAAGAGCTGCTGGCCGACGACGAGGATACGGAGACGACCAAGGCCAAGCCGGCGAAGAAGGCGGCTGCGAAAAAAGCCGACACCAAGAAGGCCGACGACGACGCTGAAGAGCCCAAGAAGAAGGCTGCGCCGAAGAAAAAGGCCGCCAAGGACGCTGAATAACGTCCCTGCTGAATTCCAAAAGGCCGCCTTCTCGAGGCGGCCTTTTTCGTTGTGGCGCAGGCGCAACGGATTTCACGCATCTGGCGGTCGAGGTGGCGATACGAAGCTTTGATGATTATCTGCGCTGGGTTGCGGATCGCAGCGGTTGTTGGAGGCATCGTTGAGACAGTTCTTCGGTATCGGAAGCGTGGTCGCGGCGGCGTTCCTGCTTGCGTCGGTCTACGGCATCGCCCAGGCTGACACGGTTCTCGACAACTGGCGGTTCGACAAGACCAGCGACGGTCTGGTCACCGCCTCGCTTTACGCTACCAACAAGCTCATCACCGGCGGCGGCGCATTGAGCTACAGCCCGGTATTGACGATTGCCTGCCGGACCGCCGGCGAACCGCGTTGGAGCGAATGGCTGCAGCTGAGCGATACTGTTTCCGCCAGCCGAACCATCGCCATGTCGGTGACTGTCGACCAATCCGGCAAGCTCAACGAAAGCTGGTCGGTCGGCCCGCGCAGCAGGATGCTGGTGCGCGACGGTGCCGACGGCATCAGGCGACTGATTTCCGCGGACCGGCTGCTGCTGTCCTGGCGGTTCGGGCTGCTGTCGGGGCGCGGCAAAGCCGAGTTTGACCTCGCCGGAGTTGAAGAGGCGGTCGGCCGGATCGCCACCACCTGCAACACCAAATTGCCTTGAGCAGATTGTCCGCATGAAACCTTTGCATGGCCGAACTCTACCTGCCGGCCGGGTTCCGTGGTATGTAGGTGCCGCAACTCCAGGCAGTGGATATCCGTTCTGCCATTCAAGAGCGCATGCCAGCGGACTAGATGTCGGCCTGTGCAGGTCAGCCAGGGCAAATTGGCGATCAGGGAGGAAATGCCATGCGTGCCATTGTGTTTTTTATCATCATGTCGGTCGCGACCGTCATCGCCGGCCCCTCGTGGGCTCAGGATGCCGCGGCGGGTGAGAAGGTCTTCGCCAAATGCAAGGTCTGCCACGTCGCGGACAAGGATCAGAACAAGGTCGGTCCGTCGTTGAACGGCGTCATCGGCCGAACGGCCGGCACGCATCCGGGGTTCAGCTATTCCAAGGCGATGACCGAGGCCGGCAAGTCCGGCGTCAAATGGGACGAAGCCACACTGACGAGCTACCTTCGCGATCCCAAGGCGATGGTCAAAGGAACGAAGATGGCGTTTCCCGGCCTCAAGAAAGACGAGGACATCGTCAATGTCATTGCCTATCTGAAGCAATTCTCCAAATAACGCGGCTCTTCCGCCGGATCTTGGTATCGCAAACAGGTCGAGGCATAGCCTCGGCCGCAATCTGCCGGCAGTGTCGGTGGGGAGGGCGGCTTGTTGCAAAAAAGACATTGGCCGGCTAGGCTGCCGTTCCCATCGGTGGTCGTCTGAATGTCGACTGAAGAAAGCCGTCTCAAGGATACCGGCATCCGCCTCTCGGAGGCGACGGCGTGTGATTTCCTTGCGCTTTTGAAACCACGGGTCATGGCGCTTGCCGTGTTTACTGCGTTCGTCGGCCTGATGATGGCGCCCGGCGTAATGAATCCAGTTATCGCCGTAATCGCCATCGGCGCAATTGCGGTCGGAGCAGGAGCCGCCGGCGCGCTCAATATGTGGTACGACGCAGACATAGACGCCTTGATGTCTCGCACGTCCAAGCGACCAATTCCGTCAGGCCGCGTCACGCCTGGCGAAGCTCTCGGCTTCGGTCTGGTGCTTTCCGCACTGTCGGTCATGACGCTCGGCGTGCTGGTGGGGTGGCTTGCCGCATCGTTGTTGGCGTTCACTATCTTTTTCTATGTCGTTATCTACACAATGTGGCTGAAGCGCTCGACGCCACAAAATATCGTCATAGGCGGCGCGGCAGGCGCCCTTCCTCCAGTGATCGGGTGGGCGGCTGCAACCGGCGCAATCGGCATCGAAAGTGTCATTCTGTTTCTGATCATTTTCCTCTGGACGCCGCCTCATTTCTGGGCGCTGGCCCTTTTCAAGGTCGGCGACTATGCCGCGGCGGGCATCCCGATGATGCCGAATGTGGCCGGCCAGCACTCGACCAGAAAACAAATCTTCGCCTATTCGCTGGTCTTGGCGCCAATCGGCGTGCTTCCTTGGGCCTTCGGCTTCGCGAGCGGATACTACGGCACTGCTTCAGCAGCGTTGGGCGCAGGGTTCATTTGGCACGCCTGGAAGGTCCTCGTCGCCGACAAGGAGATGAAGCCGGCAAAGGCGCTGTTTGCGTATTCGATTGTCTATCTTTTCGCGATCTTCGCGGCGCTGCTTGCCGACACCATTGTAATGCGAGTGGTCGCGTCAGCCGGCTATTGAGCCCGGCTCAAAACATCACGTTGGCAGAGCACAAAATCCCAGCAACAGCAGAATAACGACGCCAAGGCCGAGTATGAGAACTGTCCTTCCATCCATGACCTTCACCTTCGTCTAGAAGAGCATATCGAAGAACGGCATCCAGAGCTAGTCGGGCTACCCGGGACCTCTTACCCCCGGGGGCCTTCGTACAAAGCGCGACAAGTCCCCCGCATGAGAGTATATTGATCATGGTGCAGGTCGCGGTTTGCGTGGCCAATCACGCAGAACGGCAGCACCGTAAAACGCGACCTTACCGGACCCGGTCTGGAGGAATGGTCATGGCAAGCTTTCACGTGATAGCAGGCGCCAGCGAGACGCTGGAACACACCAGAATTCGAAAAATCGGTGTCTCCGATCTTTTTGATGCGCTCAGGCGTGGCGTCGATGATTTCATGGTCAAGCCGTCGCACATCGTTTTTCTCTGCCTGATCTACCCGCTTGCGGGGGTCGTGCTTGCTGTCTGGACATCAGGCAACAACACGCTGCCATTGTTGTTTCCGCTTGTGTCCGGCTTTGCGCTAATTGGTCCGTTCGCGGCGATCGGCCTCTATGAGATCAGCCGGCGACGGGAAGCTGGGCTCGACGCATCGTGGAGGCACGCCTTTGAGGTCAGAAGTTCTCCGGCGCTGCCGGCTATCGCGGCGGTCGGCATCATGCTGCTTGCGATATTCATCGCCTGGCTTTTGACGGCCCAGATATTTTACCAGACCGTGTTCGGCCCGGCGCCGCCGCAATCGCTGTCCAGCTTCATCAGTGAAATATTCGCCACGGGACGCGGCTGGACACTCATCATCCTGGGTCACGCCATCGGCTTTGTGTTCGCCGCGGTTGTGTTGTGCACCACGGTCGTCGCATTCCCGTTGTTGCTCGACCGCGATGTCGGCGCCTACGAAGCCATCCACACCTCGGTGCGCGTTGTCCTGGCCAACCCGATCGTGATGGCGGTGTGGGGCCTTATTGTCGCCGTCGCCCTGATCATCGGCTCGCTGCCAGTGTTCGCCGGGTTGGCGGTCGTGCTGCCGATCCTTGGTCATGCCACCTGGCATGTCTATCGGAAAGTTGTCGAATCGCCGCCGGCTACCAGACCGTGAGCTGAAAAACCTGTCCTCCGCACCGAGCGCCGGTGCGGGGAGGGTGGGGCAGAGCTTTCAATAGGCCGGGTGGCTGAAACGGGCCTGGCGCGCGTCTTTTGTCAGGTCGCGGAAATCCTTGCCGCTCACATGCACCAGCGTCCTATGGTCGCCGCCCTCGAAATAGATTTCGGGAGCGTCGCCGAGGCTTTCATCGAGGACCACCGGCACATCATAGGCAGCGCCGATCGGCGGCACAGCGCCGACATCGCAATCGCCGAACAACGAGACCACCTCGTCTTCGGAGGCAAGTCCAAGAGGCTTGTCCATAACATCCTGCAATGTCGCGAGTTCTATCCTGTGCGTGCTTGGAACCACGGCCAGCGCGTAGCCACGGTCGTGGTGAACGACCACCGATTTGGCCATTATGCTGCCAGGCACATGTGCCGCAATGGCGGATTGTCTGCTTGTCGCCGTGCGGTGATGCTCGACGGTGTCGTAGGAAATGCCTTTCTTATCGATGAAGTCCTTCAGTCTGTTTGCGATGGTCATCTTGGGCGCCCCTTGCTGGTGTTCGCGACGCATGTGGAAACGCCGGCATCGCCTGTCGTTTCCGATACCAACAGAAATGGTCCAGCCGTAGATTGTTTCAAGGCGAAGGCTCCAGAACAGGACGGCCTGGATCCGGATTGCATGTCAGGGCCCGGCCCCGAAAAACGCCATTCGGGTGAGAAGGGTGTAGTCCGCTTCGAAGACCATCAGCGTCACGAATACCAGCACCAGCACCGGCGGCAGGATGATTGCATATGTCAGCGCCAGCCGTTCCCAGGCCATGTGCATGAAGATGGCGACGATCAGCCCTGCCTTGAGGATCATGAAGATCAGGATCAGCGACCATCTGAGATAGCCGTGGAGCCCGAAATAGTCGACCAGATAGGAGCAGGTGCTGAGGATGAACAGCCACGCCCAGACCACCAGGTAGAGCTTGATCGGGTGCTCCTGATGAACCTCCGTAGGGGTAACGCTGGTCGCCGTCGCATCATGCGTACGGGCGCTGTCGAGCGTGTGTTGTCCAAGGCCATTTGCGGTTGCTTCAGCCATGTCCTGCCTCTCACCAAAGATAGAAAAATGCGAAAATGAACACCCAGACCAGGTCGACGAAATGCCAGTAGAGCCCCATGATTTCGACGTTTTCGTAGCGGCCCCTCCGGCTGGTGAAGAAGCCGGGCCGTCCGACGTCGTAGTCCCCGCGCCAGACCTTTCGCGCCACGATGATCAGGAAAATCACCCCGATCGACACATGTGTGCCGTGGAAGCCGGTGATCATGAAAAAGGATGCGCCGAACTGTGCAGCGCCCCACGGATTGCCCCAAGGCCGCACGCCCTCGGTGATCAGCTTGGTCCATTCGAAGGCTTGCATGCCGACGAAGGTCGCGCCGAGTGCCGCGGTCAAAAGCATCAGGACTGCCGTCTTGCGGCGGTCGCGGCGGTAGCCGAAATTCACCGCCATGGCCATCGTTCCGCTGCTCGAGATCAGGACGAAGGTCATGATGGCGATAAGGATCAATGGAATGTCGGAGCCGCCGATGCGCAGGGCAAAGACCTCGCTCGGATTGGGCCACGGCACGCGTGTGGAGATACGGTCGGTCATGTAGGAGAGCAGGAAGCAGCCGAAGATGAACGTGTCGCTGAGCAGGAAGATCCACATCATGGCCTTGCCCCAAGACACGTTTTTGAACGCCCGCTGATCCGAGGACCAGTCGGCGGCGATGCCTTGCCAGCCTGCGGGCCGCGGCCCCGTTCGGCCGATGTGGGTCAGTGTCGTCTCAGCCATCCGCCCGTTCCTCCTAGGTCAGCAACCCTCGGCAAATGTCGATTAAAGTCGAAGCCCAGCCGGCCAGAAGAGCGAAGATGGCGAGCCAGACGAAAAGCAGGAAATGCCAGTACATGGCGCACAGCTCGACGCTCAGGCGAAGCCGCTGCGGCCGCGCACCGTTCCAGGCACCGACGGTCGTTCTGCCCAGGCCGACCAGCCCTCCCAGTATATGCAGCCCATGCATTCCCGTTAGCAGGTAGAAGAAGCTGTTGGCCGGATTGGACGCCAGAAAATAGCCATCCGCGCTCAGTTCCCGCCATGCCATAAGCTGTCCAACCAGGAAGGCGAGCGCCGTGAGTCCAGCGGTGGCGAGGCCGAGCCTGACCATGTCCACTTGACCCTTGCGCGCCGCGAGCGAAGCGCACTGCATGGCAATGCTGCTCAAGACCAGTACGCCGGTATTAAGCCAGAGCAGAGGCGGGATGGGCAGCGGCTGCCAATCCGACAGCGCCATGCGCATGAAGTAAGCACTGGTGAACAGCGCGAACAGGCAGCCGACGACGGCAAGGAAGACGCCGAGACCGATCTTTGCGGTCGGAAGCGCCGATCGGTCCAGGGCGACAAAATCCCCGACCAAACCTTGCTCGAGCCACGGCCTCGTCATTAGCCGCTGATGCGAGAGCCACCACCCAGCAATGCCGGCGATCACGAGCAGGAAAACCAGAATGACGCTCATGCCGGCTCCCTGGAAGGTCCGAAGGAGCCCGGAACGTTTTGCGGTATGAAGTCCTCCTTGGCGCCCGGTACGCTGTAGTCATAGGCCCAGCGATAGACGATCGGCAGATCCTTGCCGAAATTGCCATGGCCCGGCGGTGTTTCGGCCGTCTGCCACTCGAGCGTCGTTGCCCGCCACGGATTGCCACCAGCCTCACGGCCATGGCGGATGCTCCAGATGAGATTGAACAGAAACACGATCTGGGCAAAACCGACGATAAAAGCCATGATGCTGATAAACGAGTTGAGGTGGTGGGCCGATTCCGTCATCACCGTCATATCGGTCAATTCGTTGTAGCGCCGCGGCACGCCCATCAAGCCGAGATAGTGCATGGGAAAGAAGATCAGATAGGCGCCAAGGAAGGTGACCCAGAAATGGAACCGGCCCAGCGTCTCGTTCAGCATCCGACCGGTGACCTTCGGATACCAGTGATAGATCGCGCCGAAGATTACGATGATCGGGGCGACCCCCATGACCATATGGAAATGGGCGACGACGAACATCGTGTCCGACAGCGGAACGTCGACGACGACATTGCCGAGGAATAGCCCAGTCAACCCGCCATTGACGAAGGTGACGATGAAGGCCAGGGCAAAAAGCATCGGTATGGTGAGGTGGATGTCGCCACGCCACAGCGTCAGCACCCAGTTGTAGACCTTGATGGCTGTTGGAACCGCGATGATCAATGTCGTGGTGGCGAAGAAAAAGCCGAAATAGGGATGCATGCCGCTGACATACATGTGGTGCGCCCAGACCACGAAGCTCAGTGCGCCAATGCCGACGATGGCCCAGACCATCATGCGGTAGCCGAAGATGTTCTTGCGCGCATGGGTGCTGATCAGGTCGGAGACGATGCCGAAGGCCGGAAGCGCCACGATGTAGACCTCGGGGTGGCCGAAGAACCAGAACAGATGCTGGAACAGGATCGGGCTGCCGCCGCCATGCTGCAATTGTTCGCCCATCTCGACGATCGCCGGCATGAAGAAGCTGGTGCCGAGCGCCCGGTCGAGCAGCATCATCACGCAGGCGACGAACAGTGCCGGGAAGGCGAGCAGCGCCATGACGGTGGCGGTGAAAATACCCCAGACGGTGAGCGGAAGGCGCATCAGTGTCATGCCGCGCGTGCGGCCCTGTAGCACCGTCACGACATAGTTCAAGCCGCCCATGGTGAAGCCGATGATGAACAGGATCAGCGAGACGAGCATCAGGATGATGCCCCAGTCCTGGCCGCCTGGCGTACCGGTCATGATCGCCTGCGGCGGATAGAGCGTCCAGCCGGCACCTGTCGGTCCGCCGGGGGCAAAGAAGCTCGACACGAGGACCAGCACGGCCAGGAGATAGATCCAGTAGCTCAGCATGTTGACATAGGGAAAGACCATGTCGCGAGCGCCAACCATCAGCGGGATCAGATAGTTGCCGAAGCCGCCCAGGAAGAGTGCGGTGAGCAGGTAGATCACCATGATCATGCCGTGCATGGTGATGAACTGGTAGTAGGCTTCCGGTGTGATGAAGTCGAACGTGCCGGGGAAGCCGAGCTGCAGCCGCATCAGCCAGGACAACACCAGCGCCACCATGCCGATCGCCGTCGCCGTCGCCGAATACTGGATGGCGATGACCTTGGCATCCTGCGAGAAAACGTATTTCGTCCACCAGCTGTGCGGATGGTAAAGTTCCATTTCCGCGACTTCGGCCGGCGGTACCGCATCTGCAGGTGTGATATCGACCATAGGAACACCTCCGTGCCCTTTTCGGCCATGCCCGACAGTTCGGGCCTGCCGCAATCTTTTCAATGCCGACGGCGCGCCGTCGTTCCGGCGTCTAGTCTGCCGAACCGATCTGCTGCGGCGCGGACAGCTGCGCAAAAGTCTGCTGCTGGCCGAGCCACGCCAGATAATCTTCCTGCGTATCGACCATGACCACGCCATGCATCATCGGATGCCCTTGGCCGCAAAGTTCGGCACACAGGACCTGGAAGGTTCCGGTCTTGGTCGGAGTGAACCAGAAATAGGTGACCGAGCCCGGGATCATGTCCATCTTGGCGCGGAATTCCGGCACATAGAAATCGTGCAGCACATCGATCGAGCGGAGCAGCATCTTGACCGGTTTGCCAACCGGCAGATGCAGGTCGGCCGCTTCGACCACGACGTCGTCCTGGCCGTTGGCATCAGCGGCGATGACGCCGAGCGGATTTTCAGCGTTGACGTCGCGAGTGTCGGATGTGCCGAGCTTGCCGTCCTTGCCGGGCAGGCGGAAACTCCATTGCCATTGCTGGCCGACGACTTCGACCTCGGTTGCGTCGCTTGGGACATTGACGAAGCGGCTCCAGACGAACAGGCCGGGAACCAGCAAAGCCGTGACACCGACGGCAGTGACGACCGTCAGCCAGGATTCGAGCCGCCTGTTCTCAGGTTCATATGCCGCCTGATTGCCTTCCCGATGACGGAAGCGGAAGACGCAATAGGCCATGAAAAGAACCACGGCGGCGAAGACGACGCCGGTGATCCAGAAAGTTATGATGATGGTGTTGTCGATATAGTCCCAGTTCGAGGCAATCGGCGTCCACCACCATGGGCTCAGGAAGTGGAACAACACCGAGCCCACGACTATCAGAACGAGTACAAGCGCAACGGCCATGTCCCGGTTCCTCCCGGTATTCCAAGCGGCGCAAAGCCGTCCCGGGAAATACCAAGTGCATCATAACTTGATTTGCGATGAAAATTCTAGAGCCGGCTGTGGGAAGGGCAAAAATACCATTTCTCGGTGCTGGCGGTCCTTCGGTTCGGCGGTGATCAGCGGTAGCGCGCGGCAAACATCGTCAGCGTCGAGTAAACGGCAATGGCGAGCATGCCGAATGTGCCCGGCAGAATCACCGGAACGGCGATCGTCGGGGATCGTCGCGCGCAGGGTTCGATCCCCTGCTCGACCGACAGCTCGACGAAGGGAGTGGAGCCCCTTTATTGGCCGGCAGATGTCACCCGCCAAACTGTGTTGCCGACGTCGTCGGCGATGAGCAGGGCCCCGGTTTTGTCGACGGCCAGGCCGACAGGCCGGCCGCGCGCCTTGTTGTCTTTGTCCAGGAAGTCAGTCACCACGTCGGTAGCGGCGCCACTCGGATGGCCGCCGCTGAATGGTACGAACACCACCTTGTAGCCATTGAAGCGCGTGCGGTTCCAGCTCCCGTGCTCGCCAACGAAGGCGCCGCCGCGATATGCGTCGGGAAGGGAGGTTGCCGTGTAGAAGGCCAATCCCAGAGGGGCGACGTGGGAGCTCAGCGCATAATCCGGAACGATCGCTTTAGCGACCAGGTCCGGACGCTGGGGCATGACGCGCGGATCGAGATGCTGGCCGTAATAGCTGTATGGCCACCCGTAGAAGCCGCCGTCCTTTACCGACGTCAGATAATCCGGCACGAGATTGGGGCCGAGCTCGTCGCGCTCATTGATCACGGCCCAGAGCGCCCCGGTCTGCGGCTCCCAGCTCAGGCCATTCGGATTGCGCAAACCGCTGGCGAAAATGCGCGACCTGCCGGTAGCCCTGTCCACCTGCCAGATCGCGGCGCGGTCCTTCTCCGCCTCGATGCCGTTCTCGGCCACGTTGCTGTTCGAGCCGATGCCGACATAGAGCAGCGAGCCGTCCGGGCTTGCCACTAGGCTCTTCGTCCAATGGTGGTCGATCGGGCCGCCGGGCAGGGCGGTGAGCGGCGTTCCGGGCGCGGTGATCTTGGTGTCGCCGGTGGTGTAGGGATAGCGAACAATGGAATCAGTGTTGGCAACGTAGAGATCGCTTCCCACCAGTGCCACGCCGAAGGGCGAGCTCAGGTGGTCGAGGAAGACGCTGGTCAGCTCGGGCTTGCCATCGCCATCGGCGTCGCGCAGCAAGGTGATGCGGTTGCTTGGGCCGCTGTCGCCGCCCGAAGTGACCCACGATTCGATCCAGCCCATCACCAAATCCTTGGGCCGTTTGATCGGTTCGCCGCCCGGCGCCTTGGACTCGACCACCAGGACGTCGCCATTGGGCAGCACATAAAGTGAGCGCGGATGCTGCAAGCCGTTGGCAAAAGCCTGGATCTGCAGCCCCTGCGCAGCGGTCGGCTTTTCGTCGTTCTTCCACCCGACCACGGAAGCGAGATGCATGGGCGGGAAGAAGTATTGGATCGGCTCGGGCAGGTTTGGATTCGGCCCTATCTGACTGCCGGGATCCGGGTCGTTGCCGCTGCACGCTGCAAGAGTGATCGCCGCAGTGCAAGTAAGGATGGACGCCGCGATGCGCCCGGCCTGTCTGATGGAGCTCGCTACGCGCATCAATCCGCCACTCCGACGTGATGCCGGTACACCATGGACCAGCCCAGCCAACCAGTGAAGATGAGGATGAGCACGACAACCGCCGAGAGGATCAAGCCGGTGGGAACGATGGAGGTCCATGCATCGCGGGTGTGCACGAGCATGTTGATCACGGACAACACCAGCGCCAGCAGATTACCGAGCACGTGCGGCCAGGCAGGGGGCTGTGCCCTTATCAGCGGATTAGCCAGAAAATCGATCAACCCCACGATCGCTGCAAGGCAGCCCATGATCACGCCGACGGTAACCAGCCAAGCAGAGAAGTCCGCCCACATCATTTCCGCTGTTCGCCAATAGGCCAGATCCGTCAGCAAGGTGCCGACGAAGCAGGCGATCGGAAACGGCACGAGCATCGGATGAATGGGATGTCCCGCAATCCTGGCCGTCGAACGCGGATTGTCACCGACCATAATGCGCAATCCTTCTCAGATCTCGTCCAAACAAACTGCCATCCGGCCTCTGGGCGGCTGTTGCCGAGAGGCCGGCAGACGAACCATCGATCCGTCAGGCCCAAAAGGGCGCTGGCTGGCTGCGCCTGTTAGGCGGCGGACTGGGTCGGCGGGTTCTGGTACATCATCCAGAGCTCGATCGCGGCCAGGACGGCAACCAGAATGCCGATCACGACATGCACGGTCATCGCCGTGGTCGCCTGGAATCCAAGCACCCAGGGCGATACGAGAACCCACAGTCCGACGACTAGGTTCACCCACTCTTCCCAGACGGCAAATGCCGCGAGAGCGGCAATCGAAAGCACGACAATCAAGATTCCGCTGCCGAGGGCGTTCTGCGTCTGCGGGCCTGCCGCAAAGGCGAAGATCCAGGGAGAGAAGAACAGAATTGCCCCAAGGATCAGGTTGGCTACGTCACAGAGCCTGGCGTTTGTCCACTGGTTCATGGCATCCTCCATAGGGAGCGTTTATGGCTCCCGAGTTCGGCAAGGTGGTGCCTGAGTCCGGCGAGATGCGCCCGAAGCCGCTCACTCCGTGTTACGGCAGTGCCCTTGCCCGGCCGGAGTTCCGCATCTGGCGGTACTCCAGCCAAATCCGGCTATCTAACTGAATTCCGGGCTTTATGTTCCATTCGGCACCGGCACGCCTGGATCACTTGATGGTGATCGAGCGATCCAAAGCCGCAGTGGACATGGTCAGCGGCGACGTGCCAGCGGCGCGGACAGGCTCATTCTTTTCTCGATCCGGTGAAAACATTGGTCGTGGATCGCAGTTCTTGAAGACGAGACGCTCTTGCTCGTCTTGATTGCCGCCGAAGCTTGTTTGAGAGGCGACCGGTCCGGATTGACGCGCGATACTTTCGCTGCAAAGGTATCTTAACGGCTTGTTTACCATGCGTCAGTCAGGGTTGGGGGGAATTTGGAACCGTTTCTGGGTGCGAACCGCCTTAATTGGGATGATCGGGCCGAACTGCACTCGACCGACACAACGGGCAGCTACCACATCGAGAATGTGCTGGCAGGCGGATCCAATCTCTATGAGCTGGAAACGCGCGAGGTCGGCGATATTGCCGGCAAGGATATCGTCCACCTGCAGTGTCACATCGGCCTTGACACAATCAGCTTGAAGAATCTTGGTGCGGGCAGCGTGACCGGCCTCGACTTTTCACCCGCGGCGATCGCGGCGGCGCGGGATTTCGCTGCGAAGGCAGGCACCGACGTGCGTTTCGTGGAAGCGCCACTGTTCGAGGCGGTCGAAGCCCTGGGCCGGACCTTTGACATCGCTTACGTTACCTGGGGTTCGGTAAACTGGCTGGACGACGTGTTCCGTTGGGCGCGGGTGGTTGCCGATCTCCTGCGACCCGGCGGCCGGCTCTACATGGCAGAGGGCCATCCATTGATGTTTCAGTGCAATCGAAAGGCCGCGGCTCTGGAGTTGAGGCACGACTGGCGAACGCCGATAGCTCGGCCGCTCGCCTGGAACGAGGAACTGACCTACACCGGCGATGACCGCATCTTGAAGCATCCTCGCTATTATGAGTGGATCCACCCGATCAGTGACGTGGTGAACGCGCTGATTTCAGCTGGTCTGACGCTCGATTTTCTCAATGAGCATGACACGGTTTCGTGGCAGCACTTTTCATTTGCAGTGCGGGCCGGCAAGGATATGTACGGCCTGCCAGAGAACTCTCCCAAGATACCGATGGCCTATTCCATTGGCGCGACGAAGCGGAGCGTCGGCAAGATACCATATCTTGTGTCTCACAAGTCGATCGAGGGCCACTAGCCCAAGGTCAACGCTCTTGACGTACTCGGGTCGGAGCATCGAGGTGTGCAATGGCGCTCGTGTCTGCGGTCTTCCGAGCAAGGCTGATCTCGTTTCATGTTGGTCCGCTTCATGCAGCCTGCCTTCAACATCGCGCGGGCGGTGGTGTCGATGTCGACATAACAGCCGGCGTCAGCCATCGGAAAATGCGAAATTTTTCAGGAGTGTGAAGGTCAAATTAAACATTGAACGCTAATATTCCTCATCGGGTCGACCCGAGAACCTGAAATGGCAATTGAGGAATCGCCTATTGGCTTTTTTCCGCGCTAGGTTCGGCGGCATCAAGGAGGCCGTCTTTTCGTCGGCAAATATTCCGGCGGCGATCGCGTTTGTCGTCATCCTTATCAGCGCAGCGTTCGCGGAGCACCAGAACAAGATCGTCTCGGACCAGGCCGTCCGTGCGGACGTGCTGACCAAGGTCAACCTCATCCGCGCCAAGCTCGAAGGCAATATCAACGGAAACCTTCAACTCGTGCATGGACTGGTCGCTGCGGTCGTAACCGAGCCCTATATGGGACAGCAACGCTTCGCTTCGCTGGCGAGTAATCTGTTTGGCGCGAACTCGCAATTGAACAATATTGCCGGCGCGCCCGATCTGGTCGTTTCCCTGATGTACCCGATGGAGGGTAACGAGCAGGCGATGGGCCTCGATTACCGCAAGAACGAGCGGCAGCGTGCGGCTGCGCTAAGGGCGCGAGACGAACGCAAGCTGGTGCTTGCCGGTCCCGTCGATCTGAAGCAGGGAGGACAAGGCTTTATCGGTCGCTTTCCGGTTTTCGTGCGGAGCGCGGGCAATACGGAAAGGTTCTGGGGCATCATTTCCGCCGTTGTCGACGTGCAGCGTCTCTATCGGGCGAGCGGGCTGCTTGACGACGATCTCGGGATTGACATAGCGCTGATCGGCAGGGACGCTCTCGGCCAAAATGGAGACCAATTCTACGGCAATGAGCGGATCGGCAAAAGCGATCCGGTGACGGCCGACGTTTTGCTCCCGTCCGGTTCGTGGCAGATCGCGGCCATTCCCAAAAATGGCTGGCCTTCGACGCCAAGTAACGCATGGTTGTTGCGCGCGATCATGGCGACGGCCGGGGCCTTGGTTGTGTTCCCCTTCCTGGTCACAGGTCGCCTGATCGGCGAAAGACAGCGCAATTATGCGGAATTGCGTCGATTGTCACGACGCCTGGAACTCGCTCTGGAAGCCTCGGCTATTGGGGTTTGGGAACACGATCTCGCGACCAACGAGCTTACGTGGGATGATCGCGTAAATGAAATATATGGCAAATCAACCGGGGAGCACCGGGGCTACATAGACTGGGCGGGTGCAATCCACCCAGATGATTTGGCTACCGCCAACGCAGATTTCGACAGCGCGGTGGCCAGCGGACGACCCTATTTGTCGGAGTACCGGATTGTGCGTCCGGATGGCGAGGTCCGTCATGTCCGGTCCAAGGCGATCGTTTACCGGGTCGCAAACAACACTCCAAAAATGATAGGCGCGGAATGGGACGTTACAGCCGATGTCCTGCTGAACCAGGATCTGGTTCGAGCAAAACAGCTGTCCGAGTCGAAAAATGCAGAACTCGAGTCGGCCAAAGCGCGCATAGAGCACATCGCGCTTCATGACTCGTTGACCGGCTTGCCCAACCGGCGTTACCTCGACCAGGTACTGGAAGATTACGCGGCAAACGCCAGGCGCTCAGGCGGGCATGCGGCACTGCTTCACATCGATCTGGATCGGTTCAAGCACATCAATGATACGCTGGGCCACGCCGCTGGTGACGCAATGTTGGTTCACGCGTCAACAGTCCTCAGATCGAAGGTCGGCGACGAGGGATTCGTCGCCCGCATCGGGGGAGACGAATTCATCGTTCTGTGCGTGGTGCGCGACGATACCAAGCAACTGGCGCTGCTCGCTGACCGCGTCATCAGCCAGATGCGCGAACCGGTCTACTACCAGGGCCATCGATGCCGTTTTGGTGTCAGCGTGGGAATCGCAGTCGACAACGGAAAAAATATCGAAGCCAAACACCTGCTGGTAAACGCCGATATCGCGCTTTACCGAGCAAAGAGGCGTGGGCGCAATCGATACGAATTCTTCACCGACGCGATGCAAAGCGAAATCGTCGATACAAAGCGGATTGCCGACGAAATTCTCGGCGGCCTCGAGCGCAACGAGTTCATCCCCTTCTACCAGCCCCAATTTGACGCAAAGACGCTCGAAATCGTGGGGGTTGAGGCGCTGGCGAGGTGGAGACATCCAGAAAAGGGTATTTTGGCGCCCGATGTCTTCCTGAGAATTGCGGAAGAACTGAATGTGGTCTCGATCATCGACCAAGCCATATTGAAGCAGTCGCTTTTGGACTTCAAAGAATGGTCCGCTGCGGGACTCCACATTCCGCGGGTATCGGTCAATGTTTCGGCGCGACGCCTTCAAGATGAGGAGCTCATCAAGAGCTTGCGAGAACAAAATATCGAAAAAGGGACAGTTTCATTCGAGCTTGTTGAGTCAATTTTCCTGGACGAGAACGACGACCTTGTCACCTGGAATATCGAGCAGATAAAAGAACTCGGGATTGACATCGAAATAGACGATTTTGGTACTGGTTACGCTTCGATAGTCAGTTTGCTCAAGTTGCAGCCTCGCCGGCTAAAGATAGATCGGCAGCTGGTCACCCCAATCGTCAAATCGCCGCAAAGAAGGCAGGTTGTCTCGTCAATCATTGACATCGGCAAGTCCTTGGGTATCGAGGTCGTGGCGGAAGGTGTCGAGACGATGCAGCACGCACGGATACTCAAAGGCCTGGGCTGCGACATGTTGCAGGGTTATGCCTTCGGCTACGCGCTCGATTCCGACGGACTAAAGGCCTTTGTTCGATCCCGGCGGCTGCGCACAGCCAGCTGAGCGCCAGTCCCCGCATTTACCGGCGCGATCGGCGTTGAGCGTCGCATCAATATGCGCGTGGCAGGCCAGGCCGGTAACAATAAGCCTCAAATAAGCAGCAGGCCCTTCATGCTGGAGTGGCCTTTCCTGCCGATGATGATGTGATCGTGAACGGCAATGCCAAGCGGTTTGGCCGTCTCGATGATCAGCTTGGTCATCTCGATGTCGGCGCGCGACGGCGTCGGGTCTCCCGACGGATGGTTATGCGCCAGAATGATCGCCGTGGCAGAGAGCTCCAAGGCGCGCCTGACCACCTCGCGCGGATAGACCGGTGTGTGGTCGACGGTGCCGACCTGCTGCACTTCGTCGGCGATCAGCGCGTTTTTCTTGTCGAGGAACAGGATGCGGAACTGCTCCCGCTCCTCGAAGGCCATGACCGACCGGCAGTATTCGAGAACCTGCGTCCAGGTTGACAAAAGCTCGCGGCCGGCGATCTCGCCGCGCGCCATGCGCTGCGCCGTTGCAGCAACCACCTTCAGGTCGAGCGCCACCGCCGGGCCGATGCCCTTCACCTCCTGCAGCCGCTCGACAGGCGCGCCGAGCACTTCGGCCAACGTGCCGAAGCGCGCCAGCAATGCCTTGGCGACCGGCTTGGTGTCGGCGCGCGGGATCAGCCGAAACAACAAAAGCTCGAGCAGTTCGTAGTCGGGGAGGGTGTTGGGACCGGCGGCGAAGCGCTCGCGCAAGCGGTCGCGATGGCCGAAATAATGCGGCTTGTCGGCGGCCACTGCCTTGGCGGGCGATCGTACCGGCTTTTCGGGAAAGAAGGCCCGCTCGTCATCGTCACCGGTCATGGCTGCCCGCACCCAGCATTTGCCGGGCAAGGTGACGCCCGATCTGCCAGACACTAGGCCCGCAGGCC
This sequence comes from Mesorhizobium sp. M1163, assembly GCF_040318415.1. Classification (NCBI taxonomy): domain Bacteria; kingdom Pseudomonadati; phylum Pseudomonadota; class Alphaproteobacteria; order Hyphomicrobiales; family Phyllobacteriaceae; genus Mesorhizobium; species Mesorhizobium sp. M1163. The sequence goes on from NZ_JAMYMF010000029.1 coordinate 60,023, forward strand.
GGGGCGGTCGAGGTTTTTTGGCGACAGCGTGAAAATCTCGCAGCCGGTCTCAGTGACGCCGATCGTGTGCTCGTACTGCGCCGACAGCGAACGGTCGCGCGTCACCGCAGTCCAGCCGTCCGACAGCACCTTTACATGCGGCCGGCCGAGATTGATCATCGGCTCGACGGTGAAGATCATGCCCGGCCGCATCTCGACGCCTTCGCTGGCGCTGCCGTAATGCAGGATATTCGGCGCGTCGTGAAACAGCCGGCCGACCCCATGGCCGCAGAAATCGCGCACCACCGAGCAACGCTCGGCTTCGGCGTAGGTCTGGATGGCGGCGCCGATGGCGCCGGTGCGGGCGCCCGGCTTGATTGCCGCGATGCCGCGCATCAGGCACTCATACGTGACTTCGAGCAGCCGCTCCGCGGCACGCTTGATCGTGCCCACTGGATACATGCGCGAGGAGTCGCCATGCCAGCCGTCGAGGATATAGGTGACGTCGATGTTGACGATGTCGCCGTCCTTCAACGGCTTGTTATCGGGTATGCCGTGACAGACGACGTGGTTGATCGAGGTGCAGGATGATTTCGTGTAGCCGCGGTAGTTGAGCGTCGCCGGAAGCGCGCCATGGTCCATGCCAAATTCGAAAACGAAACGATCGATCGCCTCGGTGGTGACGCCGGGCGCCACCATCGTCACCAGTTCGTCGAGGCAGCGCGCGGTGAGATCGCAAGCCTTGCGCATGCCGATAAAGCCTTCCTCGTCGTAAAGACGGATCTGGCCGGTGTTTCTGAGCGGTGCCGCGGCGGCGTCGAGATAGGTGACCATTTTTATCCGTCTTGCAGGGATGCGAGGCTGGATGAGCCTCGGCGAGAGAAATCTCCCCAGATTTGGCACTGGAAAGCGCAAGGTTCAAGGACGAACTGCCGGCGAACGGCCGAAGACCAGCGATATATTCACGCCTGAGGCATTCTCCTTGCCTGGAGCGGCCCATGCTTCGCCGGGTTCATTGGTGGCTACCGCAGTGACGACACATTTCTAGGCGAGAAGTCGGCCCAAGCACTAAGCCGCTACGGCAACTTTTTGCAACGAACGGCGTCGCTGCGGGGGCGTCGGTTCGGGAGAGATCGAATGGACAGACTGCAATTCGAGGTGCCGGTGCGGATCGCGCCTGTGCCCGGCCAGCCGGTCGAGGAAATCTACAGTGTCGAGCAGGCGCTCGATTTCCTGCAAACGTGGCCGGTTCGCCGGAAGGGGCCAACCTACCAGGCCGCATTCAATGCCTGTTTTGGCGCCACGGTGGACATCGTCGAGACCGAAGACGCATGGCGGGCCTTCATGGCCTTTTGCCGGGTGAGCGGCCTGCTTGCCAGGGACATGATGGTTCCGCGCAAGCGCGGCGGCGAGGCGAGGGGACTGCGGGCGTAGCCGCCTAAAGGTTAACGCTTGGCGTCGCGATTTCCCGATTTGGACCGGCTGACACCAGTAGCCCACGTCGTCGAGGTTCTGCGTCACGCCGACGGCGATCTACTGTGGTGGACGTCATGACCGAGCACCGGGTGAAGGGCGTCCCAACGTGCCGAGGCAGGCTGGCCCTTCGGAGGGAAGATGTTCTAGATGTCGCCGTCTTTCGAATGCGCGTTCTCTTTTGTTTATCCCGGCGCTTTCCCGGCCAAGCAGTGGCCGCGTATGGAGCAAAGACGGACGGCTATGCACTCAATGGATGGTATCCGACAGGACCTCAACATCAAGCGGAAAGAAGATCGCGGTAATGGGGGCTATTCTTGAGAAATCTTGACCTCGGGCTTCCTCCAGGACGGCTTTTGCCGGGCGTTCGAGGGACTTGCTCCAACTGACCGGCTTCACGAAGCTTGTAAAAAACCTGCTTCATGGAGTTTTCGGACTTGATCCCGGTTAGCTCGCGTCCTACCGAATTTGTGATTTCGGCTTCTGATTTTAGATATTCCATAACGAGCTGCTCTGGTGACGCGAGGCTCTCATGCTTTAACGTCACAAGAACCGCACCCTCCAACTCTTGGATGGTCGGCTTTTTGAGCCGTAGCTTTCCCATTGCTTCGAACGCCGTATTGATTCCTTCACCGACATCTTTGTTCGGCGGATCGGGAAACTTGTTGATCAGACGCACGATCTTTGGGTTCCGAGCGAACTGAGTTCTTTGTATATTTTCCACCGTCACATGACCCGGAAGTCGACCCGGACTCTCAATCTCGACTCGATTGTCAAATATCCGAACCTGAACATCTGCTGCTACGTTATAATCACGATGAAGCACAGCGTTGGTCAGTATTTCGTGTAGCGCTTCCTCCGGGTAGCTGATTTTCTCCATTCCCGATGGGCCGGCCTTCTCGATGCCCTCGATTATTTGTTTTGCTTTTTCGACGGCGCTATAAATAAGACTGTACAACGATCCTTCAATCGTTAAGGGGTCGAATGCCAAAAAGTCGCGCTCGGCGTCCTTTTTGGTCTGGTATCTCAGTATTTTTACCGCTGAACGCTTTGGCAAAACAGATTGGGGGTTATCGGAATAAAGTAGCACCCCGGCAACGGTCGGCCGGTCGTCAATCATCAGTCTCTGTTTTGTTACCCATTCTTCCGGCTCACTTGTCGGGATGGTCTCGATCAGAAAATCAAGTATCGTTACTGAATTAGTTATTTCTTCCTTCTCAATTTTCAAAATCTCATCTTCGAAAGACTTTACACCTTTGTCATAGTTAAGGCGGTCAAGAGCTTCGCCACTACTTACAGGTAGGCTCTGAGCGTTTCGTCGGATAAATGCCTTACCATCGCTCGCAAATACAATTTCTTGGGTCTTTAAAATAGTCAGGTGGAGTATCAAACCAGACTGTGAACTGCACGAGAGATATTCTACCGCATAGTTGTTCCCGAGGGGGTTCATGGTCTCGAGAACTTGAAAAATCGCGTTTGCAGCCTCGTGATTCGCGAATCCAGACCACTTTCGTTCGACGCCGTTGGTGCCTTCCACCTCGTTGATGCCAACGTAGATTTCACCGCCGCTGGTGTTCGCAAACGCAGATACTGTCTTTGTCAATTTCGAGGGCGAGATGTCGGCGCTCTTCAAGTCTAAGAAGTGCGACTCTGAAATCTCTAAAAGTTCTCTCGCGTCGTCGTCGCTAAGGACCTTCTGCTTTACATCCATTTGCCTTCTCTCGAATTTGCGAACAGAGGTTGTCTATACCAGATGGCGGATGAGTCCTAGAAACCTTTAGACGGTCAAAATGTTGGCTGGTCGTGAGAAAGAAGGGAGTCCGCCGTAGCGGGCGGTATCGCGCGCTCAGTGTTGACTGGAAAGCTCAAAGAAAATCAGGGTGTTAGCGGACTGCCGCACAACTGAGCAGCACCGAAGGCCGAGGCCACCCAGCGGGCCGTCTTCGAGGCCTCAACAGCTGATCGTTATCGCGCCAAGGGCTTTCTTCTTCCCCCGGCAGCGCGGCTAGGGCCGCCCGCCGCGATGCCGGGCGGCCCTGCCGTTGATTTTGTGACGCTTGCCAAGTCTAATGCCGCAAACCGGTATTCGAAAGAGCGAGCGGCTGCATGGCCACGGAGAATCCCCCAACCGTCCTCAAAGCGGAATGTTCGAACTGCGGTGGAGAGCGTAACTGCGAGGTGCGCGGCTACCACGATCAGCGGGGTGGCAACGAAATCTATGACTGGCAAAAGAAGTGGTACATTCTCGAGTGCCGAGGGTGCGAGCACGTCTTCGCACAGACCTCGAGCACGAACAGCGAGGACTACGATCACATAGAAGCGCCGAATGGCGAATATTACGCAGAGTACAATGTGGTCAACGAAACGTGGCCAGCACAGTTGAAGAGGAAGCGGCCCGACTGGATATCGGATGCCGGGCTTTACGTGGAAGGGGCCGACGCCTTGGGCAGCTCCTTGCTCGAACTCTACGGTGCTCTCGACAGCGACCTGAACACTCTGGCAGCCATAGGTATGCGAACCTCGTTCGACGTCGCTGCAAGTCTGCTTAAGGTAGACCCCAATCTGTCATTTCAGGACAAGCTAAAGGCGCTCGTAGAGGGAAATCATATAAGGCCGGTCGACCGAGAAAGGCTATCGACGCTTGTCGACGCTGGCAGTGCTTCTGTACATCGGGGATGGAAGCCCAGCGCTGACGACCTTAACACAATGATGGATGTGTTAGAGCAGTTCATCAAAGACGCATTCGTCGCACCGACATTAGAGTCATTGCTCGATGCCAAAGTTGCGAAGATGAAGGATTTCGTGCCCGGCAGGCCACCTAGGCAAAAGACAGGCGCTGATGGCGCTCCTTCGCCCGATTCGACTGCGACACCCTCGACTGAGCTGCATATTACCCCGGAATTACCCCGGAGAGCTCAGGAGAATCCAGTCGGCGAGGCCAAATAGCTGATTTCGTCTGGATTTGCTGGTACGCCCAAGGGGAATCGAACCCCTGTTACCGCCGTGAAAGGGCGGTGTCCTGACCGCTAGACGATGGGCGCGCTCAGATGTGAGCGCTTATAGTTGCGTCGCGACAAACCGGCAACCCGTCTGCCGCCGGCTGCGACAACTTTTTTCCTTTGGCTCCAAACCGCGTCTTTCCGACAGCCAAGCTGGTTTTGCGGCATGATGCAACGTCGCCGAAGGGGACTTCGCAGTGCCCGAAGAACCTCGCCCTAGCCGCGCCTGCGGCAACGCCAGTTCCAGTCGCGCTCGGGGCCGACATCGACGTGTACGGATTCGGTGTGGCAGTAGGTGCCGACGCCACCGCGGCCCGGCATGGTGCGGATGTAGCTCGCCAGCTCCCATTTCGAGACGCCGGGGACCTGGATGTCAGCGGCGGCGCAGTACATGTGCAGCGAGTTCTTGGCACCGTTGGCGCGGCGGTTGCGGGCCGGATCGCGATAGCCGGAGGTGACCGTCATCTTGCGCCCGTAGTGGCCTTCGATCGTCTTCAGCACGCGAACCAGCGACGGCTTCAAGCAGGCGACATCGACGCTTTCGTTCTGTTTCAGGAGACCGTTGGGTGCCAGCCGGGCGAGGCCGGCGGCGGAGGCGACCTGGTAGGCGCCACCCGAACCTTCGTCCTCGTTGAGGTCGACGTCGCTCTCATCGTCGAGGCCGGATTTGCGCTTGATCTCGAACAGTGCCGTCTGGCGCACGCCGGGCAGCGCATCGGCCGTGAAGTGGCTAGTATCGCCGGCCGATGCCAACTGCACCGGCTTTTCAGCCGGGTTGGCCGAGGCCAGGGTGACGGTGGGCTTTGCCGCGGGCGTCGCCTTGGCCTGCAAGACCGCTGGCTGCCCGCCCGATCTGCTGTTGGCCGGCGATGCCGCCGAAGCAGGCGTAGCGCTGAACAGCGAGGCCAGGAAGTTTTTCTTCGGTGCATAGGCCTGTGGCTGCGGCATCTCGCCGGCGGTCACATAGACCGGGTTGTTCATCGCCGGCGCGGCGGCCTTGGCATTGGGCTTCGATGCGCCGGCATCGGCGGCGGCACTGTTCTGCGCAATAGCGTTGGCCTGTTCAGCCGCCTCGGCGTTTGGTTGCAGCGGTTGCGGCGAATGTCCCGCGATCGTCTCGGCCGCCGTGGGAACGGCGATCGGGAAGCCGGCATCGGACTTGGCCCCTGGCTTGGCCATTGGCACATAGGCGACCTGCTCGGGAAGGTTGGCGTCGCCCTCTGCATTCATCGTCATTTGTGCGGTTGTCATCTGCGACGATGAGGCGGCCGTGCTGGCCTGGGGCGCACCGGCGGCCGTGCTGATTTCGGTGGCCGAGGCATTATAGCCTGGCATGCCGACCGACATGGTCGGGTCGCCGGCAGAGGTGCAGGACGCCAGAAGCACCGAGAAAAGCGCCGCCACAATGGCGCGGCTTTCTCCCTTCGCGAGGCGCGATCCTGCTGATCTCAAAACAAAATTCCCCCTCGATATCCGACCGGTTCGTCATTGGCGCGGCGTCGAAACGTCTCGTCGAAATGACCCTTGTTCCCCGAACCGGAAACGAGACCTGTGTCAAATCTGCAAGCCTCAAAGTAATTTGGCGGCTAGAGGATGAATCAAGGCTGCTCAGGGTTGACGACACCATTTCGCCCGCTTTTGGCGGCGCGTCAACTCACCACACATTACAGATGGTTACACACGCACCTTGACATAGGTGCCGGGGGCTTCGCCTAGAACTTGCATATGCTCGCCCGGTTTGCGGGCCGGTACGCGGGTATTGTCCCTGGCTTCGATCCAGCGCTGCCAGTGCGGCCACCAGGAGCCGGGATGGTCAGTGGCCCCGGCGAACCACTGGTCGAAGTCCCCAGCCGGCTTGCCGCCGGTCCAGTAGTGGTATTTCTGCGCCGCTGGCGGATTGACGACGCCGGCGATGTGGCCGGAGCCGGCCACGACGTAGTCGACCTCGCCGCCGAAATATTTCGAGCCGAGGAACACCGACAGCGCCGGCGCGATGTGATCCTCCTTCGAGGCGAGGTTGTAGACCGGGATGGTGACATCCTTCAGCGAAACCGTGCGGCCCGCCAACTCCATCATGCCTTGCGAAAGCCTGTTCTCGAGATAGCAATTGCGCAGGTAGAAGGAATGGTTGGCAGCGCCCATGCGGGTCGAATCGGCGTTCCAGTAGAGCAGGTCGAAGGGCAGGGGATCCTTGCCGCGCATGTAATTGTTGACGACATAGGGCCAGATCAGGTCGCCCGAGCGCAGCATGTTGAAGGCGGTCGCCATCCTCGTGCCGTCGAGATAGCCTTTTTCGCTCATTGCCTTTTCAACGGCCGCGACTTGCTCCTCATCGACGAACACTTTCAAGTCGCCGGCATAGGTGAAATCGACCTGCGTGGTGAAGAAGGTCGCCGATTTGATGCGGTGGTCGCCTTCCTGCGCCATCAAGGCCAGCGCTGCCGCCAACAGCGTGCCGCCGACGCAATAGCCGATGGCATTGACGTCCTTTTCGCCGGTGGCCTTTTCAATCGTGTCGAGGCCGTATTGCAGGCCCTCCCTGATATAGGCCTCCCAGCTCTTGGTGCCGTGCCGCTCGTCCGGATTGATCCAGGAGATGACGAAGACCGTGTGGCCTTGCTCGACCGCCCAGCGGATGAAGGATTTTTGCGGGTTGAGGTCGAGGATGTAGTATTTGTTGATCCATGGCGGGCAGATCAGCAGCGGCCGCTTGAGCACGGTGTCGGTCGCCGGCTCGTATTGCAGGATTTCAGCGACGTCGCTGCGGCCGACCACCTTGCCGGGGGTGGTGGCGAGATTCTTGCCGATCTCGAAGGGTGAGTAATCGGCCTGCCGCAGCTTCAGGTCGCCCTTGCCTGCGGCAATGTCCTCGGCCAGCATCTTCATGCCGCGCACCAGATTTTCGCCGTTCGAGGCGACGGTCTCGCGAAACAATTCCGGATTGGTCAGGATGAAATTCGACGGCGAGATGGCGTTGGACACCTGCCTGACATAAAAGCTGGCCTTGTGGCGGGTGTGCTCGTCCAGACCGTCGGCGTGCTCGACCAGTTCGGCCGCCCAGCGCGAGGTGACGAGATAGGCTTGTTTGAGGAAATCGAAAAAGGCGTTGCGGCCCCATTCCGGGTCCTGGAAGCGCTTGTCGCCGCGCTCGGGCTTGACCGCATCCTCGGTCTCCTCGGCACCGGCGCCGATGCGCTGAACGGCATTGGCCCAGACGGCCATATAGCCGGAAAACAATCGTGTCTGTGCCTCCAGCGCGCGCTGCGGGTCGGAGAGCCAGTATTCGGTGAGTTTGGAGAACGTCTTCACCACGTCGACGACCGGCTCGGCGACATGATCGCGCACCTCGCCCTTTTCCCGCGGCTCGGCCCATGCCGAGGCGGCCTTGCCGGCCTGCTCGATCATGCGGGCCATGTTCAGAGCGAAGCGTTCCGGGTCCTTAACCAGATATTGCTCGACGGTCGAAGGTTGGTCATCTTCCGCTTTGCCCGAATCGGGTGTTTTGGACATGGTTCGCGGGGTTCCTCCCGAAGCGTTTTGTTGACATATTACCATGGGATATCGGACAGGGTCCAACGTGCTCTAACCCGGCCGCCAGGAAAACAATATGACGATTAATATTGGCACGAACGTTTTTTCCGGCACTGGTCGTTTTTGCCGCATGGCGCTCGTCCTGCTGGCGATGGCCGGTTGCACGAGCAGCAACATAGAAGGTGCAGCGCCCGCCACCGGCCTTGTCGGGGCGAACGACACCGGTTCCTACCCGAACCTGAACATCCCGCCGCAGGTGGCGGCCGAGCAATTCACCGACGAGGAAAAGAACGCCAAGCTCGCCCAGCTGAAGGCCGAGGAGCAGGGCCAGGCCGCGAAGGGCGGCGGCGTCAAGGTCGCGGACCAGGCTGCGCTGGACCAGCTGGCAAAAAAACACGGCGCCGAGGCGCTGAAGCAGATCGAAGGCAAATGCGACCCCGCTCTCGACCCTAATTGCAAATAAGCTTATACGCGCGACCGCAACCTCACTGTCTGGAACTGCCATGGAAGAATTTCACAAGGTCCGCCGGCTTCCGCCCTATGTCTTCGAACAGGTAAACCGGCTGAAGGCCAGTGCCCGCTCGCGTGGCGCCGACATCATCGACCTTGGCATGGGCAATCCGGACCTGCCGACGCCCAAGGCCATCGTCGACAAACTCTGCGAGGTAGTGCGTGATCCGCGCACGCACCGCTATTCGTCGTCGCGCGGCATTCCGGGCCTGCGCCGTGCCCAGGCCAATTATTATGCCCGCCGTTTCGGCGTGAAGCTCGACCCGGACAGCCAGGTGGTGGCGACGCTCGGGTCAAAGGAGGGCTTTGCCAATATGGCGCAGGCGATCACCGCCCCCGGCGATGTGATCCTGTGCCCCAATCCGACCTATCCGATCCACGCCTTCGGCTTCATCATGTCGGGCGGCGTCATCCGCTCGCTGCAGGTCGAACCGGACGACGGTTTCATCCCGGCGCTGGAGCGCGGCATCCGCCATTCGATCCCGAAGCCGCTGGCGCTGATCCTCAATTATCCCTCCAACCCGACAGCACTGGTCGCCTCGCTCGATTTCTACAAGGAGGTGGTGGCTTTCGCCAGGAAGAACGACATCATCATCCTGTCGGACCTTGCCTATTCGGAGATTTATTTCGACGGCAATCCGCCGCCTTCGGTGCTGCAGGTGCCGGGCGCGATCGACGTCGCGGTCGAGTTCACCTCGATGTCGAAGACCTTTTCGATGCCGGGCTGGCGCATGGGTTTTGCGGTCGGCAATGAAAGGCTGATCTCGGCGCTGACGCGGGTGAAATCCTATCTCGACTACGGCGCCTTCACGCCGATCCAGGTGGCGGCCGCGCATGCACTCAACGGCGACGGAGCCGATATCGCCGAAGTGCGCGACGTCTACCGCAAACGCCGCGACGTCATGGTCGACGCCTTCAGCCGTGCCGGCTGGACCATTCCCGCACCGGCGGCATCGATGTTCGCCTGGGCGCCGATCCCCGAGCCGTTCAAGCACCTCGGCTCGCTTGAATTCTCCAAGCTCCTGATCGAGCACGCCGACGTCGCGGTGGCGCCGGGCGTCGGCTTCGGCGAGCATGGCGACGATCACGTGCGCATCGCGCTGGTCGAAAACGAGCACCGGATCCGTCAGGCAGCGCGCAACATCAAGCGCTTCCTCGCATCCAGCGCCAAGCAGCCGAATAACGTCGTACCGCTCGCCGCGCATCGCTGAGTTTTCTACACATCAATCGACCGAATGGGGCGTCGCCGGACATGGCTGAAGCGTTGCGTGTTGGAATTGCCGGCCTCGGCACCGTCGGTGCGTCGGTGGCTCGCGTGCTGCGCGACAAGGCGGCGGAACTGACGCGGCAGTGCGGCCGCGACATCGTCGTGTCAGCCGTCTCGGCCCGCGATCCCAAACGCGACCGCGGCGTTGATCTTGGCACAGCACAGTGGTTCGACGACGCCGTCAAGATGGCCCAGACCGCCGAGATCGATGTATTCGTCGAACTGATCGGCGGCGACGAGGGCGCGGCACGATCCTCGGTGAAGGCGGCGCTCGAGGCCGGCCGCCATGTCGTCACCGCCAACAAGGCACTGCTTGCCAAGCACGGCGTGTCACTGGCCGAGATCGCGGAAAAGAGGGGCGTGCTGCTCAACTACGAAGCGGCGGTGGCCGGCGGCATTCCGGTCATCAAGACGATGCGCGAGGCGATGGCCGGCAATTCGGTGACCCGGGTCTTCGGCATCCTCAACGGCACCTGCAATTATATTTTGACGCGCATGGAAGCCGAGGGCCTGTCCTTTGATGCCTGCCTGAAGGACGCCCAGCGGCTGGGCTATGCCGAAGCCGACCCGACCTTCGACATCGAGGGCCACGACACCGCGCACAAGCTGTCGATCCTGACCAGCCTTGCCTTCGGCACGAGGATTGCGGCCAATGACATCTACATGGAGGGCATCTCCAACATCAGCCAGGCCGATATCCGCGCGGCCGGCGATCTCGGCTACCGGATCAAGCTGCTTGGCGTCGCCCAACGCACCGAAAGCGGTATCGAGCAGCGCGTTCACCCGACCATGGTGCCGACGGCCTCGGTCATCGCGCAGGTGCACGGTGTCACCAATGCGGTCGCGATCGAAACCGACATCCTCGGCGAATTGCTGCTTTCCGGCCCCGGTGCCGGCGGCAACGCCACCGCTTCGGCGGTGATCGGCGACATTGCCGACATTGCCAAGAGCCGGCCTGGCTTCCAGCATGGCCCGGTCTTCGGCCGGCCGGCGAAGGAATTGAAGCCCTACAAAAAGGCGCAGATGCGCAGCCATGCCGGCGGTTATTTCATCCGGCTGACCGTGCACGACCGTCTCGGCGTTTTCGCCGCGATCGCCAAACGCATGGCCGACAACGACATATCGCTGGAATCGATCGTGCAACATGCCGCAGGGCCGGAAACCGAGGCACAGAAGACAGTCATCCTGGTCACCCACGAGACGACCGAGGCGGCGGTGCGCAAGGCCGTCGACGGCATCACCAGGGACAGCCTTCTGACCGACAAGCCGCAAGTCATCCGCATCGAGCGGGCCGGATAGCAGTCTCACATTTTGCGTTTAATCGATTGATATTGCTGCGCTTTCAAAAAGGTCCAGCGCAGGTCTTGCTGTTGTCACGAGGCTTTGACACAAGAAGCGCGTCTCTGGCGGGAGGCTAATGCATGTCGCCCAAAAGTGTGCGGCGGTTTTGGGACAACGACATGCATAAAAACAAAGTGCCAACGAGGATTATCCATCGATGAATGTGGCCCAGAACATTGTCGCCGGCCTCGACCGGATACTGACCATGGAATTGGTGCGCGTCACCGAACGCGCCGCGGTCGCGGCGGCCAGATTGCGCGGACGCGGCGACGAGAAAGCCGCCGATCAGGTCGCGGTCGACGCCATGCGCCAGGAGCTTAATCGTCTCGCCATCAACGGCACGGTGGTGATCGGCGAGGGCGAGCGGGACGAGGCGCCGATGCTCTATATCGGCGAGGAGGTCGGTACAGGCAAAGGCCCGGCTGTCGACATCGCGCTCGATCCGCTCGAAGGCACGACGATCTGCGCCAAGAACCTGCCCAATGCGTTGGCCGTCATCGCCATTGCCGAAAAAGGCAGCCTTCTGTTCGCGCCGGACGTCTATATGGACAAGATCGCCATCGGCCCGGGCTATGCCGATGGCATCATCGACATCGATGCCTCGCCGGCCGAAAATATTGCCAGCCTGGCCAGGGCCAAGGGCGTTCCGGTGGCAGAGATCACCGCCTGTATCCTCGACCGGCCGCGCCATGGCGCCTTGATCGAAGCCGTGCGGGCGACAGGCGCCGCGATCCGGCTGATCGGCGACGGTGATGTCGCCGGCGTCATCCACACCACCGACCCGGACGAAACCGGCATCGACATCTATCTCGGCACCGGCGGTGCGCCGGAGGGCGTGCTGGCGGCGGCGGCCTTGCGCTGCACCGGCGGCCAGATGCAGGGCAGGCTGATCCTTGACACGCCGGAAAAGCTGGCGCGCGCGGCGAAGATGGGGATCTCCAACCCGAAACGGATCTACCACACGCAAGACATGGCACGCGGCGACGTGCTGTTTGCCGCGACCGGCGTCACCGACGGCAATATGCTGGCCGGCGTCAAGTTCGGCCGCAATTTCATCACCACGCACACGATCGTGCTGCGCTCGTCGTCGCGAACCGTGCGCGAAATCAAGGCCAGGCACCAGGATCTGGAAAAGTTTTGATTTCGACTCAGTTAGCCGTTGCATATTGTGCGCAATGACAAATTGCAGACGGCGCGTCACGTGACGGGGGAAAGACGCTTTTTCCTAGATGTCAGGCAGTCGGCCACCGGCGTTTCCTGGGAACACCGACTGACCGAGCGTCAGGACATGGCTGCGCTCGCCATCGCGCAAGGTTATGGCGTGCCCGACATCGTGGCACGCGTGCTGGCCGGGCGCGGCGTCACTGCCGAGCAGACCGAGCGGTTCCTGGATCCGACCATCCGCAACCTGCTGCCCGACCCGGCATCTCTGACCGACATGGACAAGGCGGCCTCTCGCATCGCCCAGGCGGTGACGGCAAGGGAAAAGGTGGCGATCTTTGGCGACTACGATGTCGACGGCGCCGCCTCATCGGCGCTGCTCAAGCGCTTTTTCGCACATTTCTCGGTGCCGTCGGAGATCTACATACCGGACCGCATCTTCGAGGGTTACGGCCCCAATCCGGAAGCGATGCGCGAACTCGTCTCGCGCGGCGCGACGCTGATCGTCACCGTCGATTGCGGCACCAACAGTGCTGCTTCCATCGACGCGGCGAAGGCCGCCGGCGCCGACGTCGTGGTGCTCGATCACCATCAGGTCGGCGGGCCGTTGCCGGCGGCGGCTGCGGTCGTCAATCCTAATCGCGAGGACGATCTTTCCGGGCAAGGCCATCTTTGCGCCGCCGGCGTCGTCTTCCTGTGCCTGGTACAGACGGCGAAGATCCTGCGCAGCCGGCTGCCGGATGCCGCAGCGCCCGACCTGCTTGGCCTGCTCGACCTGGTGGCGCTGGGCACCGTCTGCGACGTGGTGCCGCTCACCGGCATCAACCGGGCCTTCGTGGTCAAGGGGCTACAGGTGGCGCGGCAGCAGAGGAACGAAGGGCTGGCGGCACTGGCGCGGGTCTCGCGTATCGGCGAGCCGATCAGCACTTTCCATCTGGCCTTTCTGATCGGTCCGCGCATCAACGCCGGCGGGCGCATCGGCGACGCAGCACTTGGCAGCCGCCTGCTTGCAACCGACGACCCGGTCGAGGCCCGCACCATCGCCGAGACGCTCGACCGGCTCAACCAGGAGCGGCAGTCGATGGAGCAGGAGATGCTGGCCGCGGCGCGCTCAGAGGCCGACGCCGAGCTTGCCGGCGGCAATGGTCCGGCCATCGTGGTCACAGCCAGCAGCAACTGGCATCCGGGCATTGTCGGCCTGCTTGCCTCGCGGCTCAAGGACCATGCAAGACGGCCGGCTTTTGCCATCGCCTTCAACGCCAATGGCGTCGGTACGGGGTCAGGCCGTTCGGTGTCGGGCTTCGACCTCGGCCGGCTGGTGCGCGAGGCTGCCGATGCCGGGCTGATCGTCAAGGGCGGCGGCCACGGAATGGCGGCAGGCATCACCGTCGAGCGGGCGAAGCTCGGCGCGCTCCGGGCTTTTTTCGAAGAGCGCGCTGCGGTGGATGTGTTCCGGCTGCAAGGCGAGGAGAGCCTGGCGATCGACGGCGCGCTTGCCGCCGAGGGCGCGACGCTTGCGCTGCTCGATGCGCTTGAGCGGGCAGGGCCGTTCGGCGCCGGGCATGTCGCGCCGGTGTTCGCGCTGCCGCGTCACCGGCTGGTTGATGCGCGGGCGGTCGGCACCAACCATATCCGCGCCGACCTGCAGTCGGAAAGCGGCGGCCGCATCCAGGCGATCGCCTTTCGCGCCGTCGATACTGCGCTTGGCGAATTCCTGTTCAAGAACAGGGGCAAACCGGTGCACGTCGCCGGCTCATTGTCGGGCAATCACTGGAACGGCAACCGCACGGTGCAGTTTCGTATCGTCGACGCGGCGCTTGCCTGAGAGCTCGCTGACCGCTCGGCCTAAGCGAGGACGGTCTGCAGCCGGGTCAGTTCGCCGATTTGCGCCATCGTTGCCTGGTAGCCGATACGGATCGCTTCGTCGGCGCGGTGGAATTCGGTCAGGCCGATATGGCTGAGCTTCGGCTGCAGCGACATGTCCGGCGGGTCGCCGGCCAGCCTGGCGCGCGAAATGCGGTCCTGGATGATGTTGAAGGCTTCGACCATGACGCCGGTGATGCCGAGCCGCGTCTCGCGCGACTGACGTTCGGGATCGGCGTGGCCACCCCTTGGCGCGTCTCTCTCGACGATCAGCTCGCCTGCGCTGTGCTTGATCACCGCGGCGCGGCCGAACAGATCGTAGTGAAGGTTCACCGCAACCACGAGCGGCTGCTCGTAGGCACGGCAGACCGAGACCGGCACCGGATTGACCAGTGCGCCGTCGACCAGCACGCGCCCATTGCAGGCGACCGGCTCGAACACGCCGGGCAGCGCGTAGGAGGCGCGCATGGCGGTACTCAACGAGCCGCTCGACAGCCAGATTTCATGGCCGGTGCGGATTTCGGCAGCGACGCAGACGAACGGTTTTGGCAGGTCCTCGAAGCGGATGCCGGCTATGTGCTCGCGCAGCCGTGCGTCGAGCTTCATGCCACCGAACAGGCCGCTGCCGCGTAGATTGAGGTCGAGAAGGCCAAAAATGCGCCGCCTGGTCAGGCTGCGCGCGAATTCTTCCAGCTCGTCAAGTTTGCCGGCAACATAGCAGCCGCCGACCAGCGCGCCGATCGAGGTGCCGGCGATCATCGACACTTCGATGCCGGCTTCGTCAAGCGCGCGCAGCACGCCGATATGCGCCCAGCCGCGCGCGCAGCCGCCGCCCAATGCCAGCGAGATCCCTGTTTTACCTGGAGATTTGGTTTCGGATGCGCCTGCGGCCGAGGAGAGGCCATTGGCCTCCCGAACGTCAGGTCTGTTGCGCAATGACGCCCAGTCGAGCATCACAATCTCCCTTGTCCCACGGTCATCCTACAGGCGGGCCGTATCGAAATCATGAATATACGTGGCTGAAGTGCTGCGAATGGTTCATACTGATGGTGTTTTGGGCTTTCGATACGTTTTTTCCGCATCGAACAGCGGCTTGCTGCCGTCGTTGGCAAGCGTCCCTTTGCCATCGCTCAGCCCCACCGTCCGATAAAAGCATGAACGTCGGCCGGTGTGACAAGTTGCTTCGTGACCCAGCACTTTGACGCGCAACCATATCGCGTCCTGGTCACAATCTGTGAGCATCTCGACGACCTGCTGGACATTGCCCGAGGTTTCGCCCTTCTTCCACAGCGCGTTGCGCGAACGCGACCAGTAGTGCGCGATGCCGGTCTCGAGTGTCAGCGCCAGCGCCTCGGCATTCATATGCGCGACCATCAGCAGCATGCCGTTTTCGGCATCGGTGACGACGACAGTGACGAGGCCGCCGGCATCGAAGCGCGGTGAAAGGACGGTGCCTTCCTCAAGCGCTTTCTTGTCTGAGGGAGCTTTCGGGAATTCCAATGCCGACATTCGCCGGTCCTTATTTAGCGAAGGTGGCGCGGGTCTGATCAGTTCCGCCGCCGCGCACCATGGTGACGAAGCGGACCTGCTCTTCTGGGGTATCCTTGAAGACGCCGGTGAAGGTCGAGGTCAGCGTGGTGGAGCCCTGTTTGCGGATGCCGCGCATGGCCATGCACATATGCTCGGCCCCGAGCATGACGGCGACGCCGCGCGGATTGAGCACGTCCTGGATGACGCCGGCAATCTGCGCAGTCATCGCTTCCTGGGTCTGCAGGCGGTGGGCAAAGATGTCGACGACGCGCGCGATCTTGGACAGGCCGACAACCTTGCCGTCAGGCAGATAGCCGACATGCGCCTTGCCGATGATCGGCACCATGTGATGCTCGCAATGCGAGTGGAACGTGATGTCCTTGACTATGACGAGGTCGTCATAGCCGGCGACTTCCTCGAAGGTGCGGCCAAGCTCCTCGGCCGGGCACATATCGTAGCCGTTGAACATTTCGCGGAACGCCTTGGTGACGCGCTTCGGCGTGTCGATCAGGCCCTCGCGCTCAGGATTGTCGCCGGTCCAGCGCAACAAGGTGCGCACCGCGGCTTCGACTTCGGCCTCACTCGGCCGGTCGGTGACCGGCTTTTCCATATAGGCCGACTGCGGCATGAGTTTCTTGATAACGGCGTCCATAAAGGCGTCTCCCGTAGTTCCTCTCTCAGGAGGAACGAGTTGAACGGACCACGACCTTTCGGGTGTTAGAAACTCGCCCGGTTTCCAGCCCGTAAGTGGCGTGAACAGATTTGGGCAGGACGAGACTTGCGGTCGCCTTGTCGATACCCGACTACGACCATTATATATGTTCGTGCCGAGCGAAAGGAAGACGCCAGAGCGGCAATCGCTGTTCGCTGGGCGGCGACGGATTGGAAAAATATGATCGACGATGTCTACAATGCGAAAATTCTGGGTTTTGCCGGAAATATCGCACGGATCGGTCGGCTCGACCGGCCCGACGCAACCGCACGAGCACATTCCAAGCTGTGCGGCTCGACAGTGACCGTCGATCTGAAGATGGATGACGGCGTCGTCAGCGATTTCGCGCATGACGTGAAGGCCTGTGCGCTTGGCCAGGCGTCGTCTTCGATCATGGCGCAGCATGTCGTCGGCGCCAGCGCGGAAGAACTGCGCAGCGTGCGCGAGACGATGCTAAAAATGCTGAAGGAAAATGGCCCGCCGCCCGAAGGCCGCTTCGCCGACCTGAAATACCTGGAACCGGTGCGCGACTACAAGGCGCGCCACGCCTCGACCATGCTGACCTTCGACGCGGTGGTCGATGCGATCGGCCAGATCGAGAAGAAGCGGGCGGAACAGGCGGCCTAAACCTCGGCAAGAAAACGCCGGCTTTCGGCGAATTCCGCCCGGACCCAGTCGGCAAAAGCCCTGGCAGGCTCGGAAAGGTCATTCAGTCTTCTGGCCACCAGCCAATAGGCGCCGGACGCAACGTCGATGTCGAAAGGCTTGACCAGCGCGCCGGACGCAAGTTCTTCGCCGATCTGCAAAAGATCGCCCAGTGCGACACCATGTCCAAGCAAGGCTGCCTGTTTCGAAAGCGAGGCATCCGCCAGCATCGGTCCACGCGCAGGCACGGCTTCAGGGGTCACGCCGGCCGCTTCGAACCAGCGCGTCCAAGCCTGACGGTTTTCTTCGTGCAGCAATGTATAGCGACCAAGGTCGATCGGTTTTTCCAGAGCTGGCCCGGACGCAAGAAGCGCCGGCGACAGAACCGGTGAATCGACGACCGAGGCAAGCTGTTCGGCTTCGCTGCGTGGCCATGAAGTGGCGTGTGCACTGAAGCGTAGAGCAAGTTCAGGCTGATCGCTGCGGAACTCTATCAACCTCGGGTCGACCTCAAGGGAAACGTCGATATCGGGTCGCAACTGGCGAAATCGGTTGAGCCGCGGCACCAGCCATACGGATGCAAGCGACGGCTCGACGCTGACACGGACCACGGACTGCGTCGGGGCCGCCGTCAATTCCGAAAGCAGCCTGTCGATGCCCCCGAAACTTCTGACCAACTGGTCGAGCAGCCGCCGGCCGGTGTCGGTCAATTCGACGCGGCGATGATGGCGGAAGAACAAAGGTTGGCGCAGGAATGTTTCGAGCTCGCGGATCTGGCGGCTGATCGCCGCCTGCGAAACATAAAGCTCCTCGGCCGCACGGCTGAAGCTCAGGTGACGACCGGCTGCTTCGAAGCTTCTAAGAGTCGTCAGGGGAGGCGTCCGCGCTTCATTCGCATAACTCAGAGTTATCTGACGTCGACGTTATACTCGTTTGAAGAGCAAGGCCAGCGGCGCTCTAATCGGTGCTCAAAGGAGTGCTGCCATGATCCAGTTTCTCAACATCCTGAGCGATGTCGTGCGGATCGCGACATTTCAATGGCATGACGAGAAACCGCATGGCGACTGGTGCGAGGGGAGGCCGCCGACCAGCGTCGCCGCATGTCGGAAGCCGACGCCCGACCGGTACCCGGTTCGCCGTTCGAGGCAGTGACGGGATTGCCGGAACGGCATTGCGTTCCCGGCCCGATGCGCACATCTATCCTGAAGGGAAACGCGACGCGGAGACTGTGGTGGTCGGCCAACATCGGCATGCGCACGGCGCCAGGCCGATTCGACAAGGACGCAACTGGCCCGGCCCGTGGCGCAAGACGCCGGGCCGCGTCTTCGGCACGTCGCTCGTCCGGCTCTACCAGCTGACGCTGTCCGGCTTTGTGGGCAATTCCTGCCGGCATCTGCCGACCTGTTCCGAATACGCGCACGAAGCGATCGCCCGGCATGGACTATGGGCCGGCGGCTGGATGGGATTCTTTCGCGTGCTGCGCTGCGGGCCGTTAGGGACGCATGGCATCGACCGCGTGCCCGAAACCCTGGCTGAGCGCTATGTCTGGTTTGCGCCGTGGCGGTACTGGCGGATCGGGAAAAAACGTGGCGACCTAGACAGTTGACCGCAACTGTTCGTTACACAACCGCACCGCTGTTTACGATCTGGTAGGGTTAACCGCAGCTTGCGCGGACATGGCGCATTTAAGACAAAATCGAGACAAGACGCCTCGCTAAGCCGCTCCTGATACCCTTCAGGAGAGATTGCCAAATGCGCCGGATAGATCGTCTTCCCTTCGTTTTCGCCGTGGTTCTCTATGTCCTGGCGTGGCTGTTGGGCTTTCCGATCCGTGCGCAATCGGCGCCTCTCGGGGACGTCGAATGCACGCTGATCGTCGACGCCGCGAGCGGCGAGACGCTGTACCGGCAAGGGGTTTGCGATCAGCGCGTCAGCCCCGCCTCGACATTCAAGATTCCGCTGGCGCTGATCGGCTATGACGCCGGAATCCTGGGCGACGAGCATACACCGAATTGGGAGTACAAAGCGGAGTTCAACGCGCCGAAACGGGACCGCAAGACCGTCGACCCGACGATCTGGGAAAGGGATTCGGTCCTTTGGTTCTCACGCGAGATCACGCGCCGGCTCGGCAGCAAACAGTTTGCCGGCTATGTGTCCAGATTGGACTATGGCAACACCGACGTCTCCGGCAATTCCGGCAAGAATGACGGCCTCACCCATTCCTGGGTGAATTCTTCGCTCGAGATATCGCCGGTCGAGCAGGTCGATTTCCTGCGCAAGCTGCTGGCGCGGAATCTGCCGGTCTCGGACAAGGCCCATGCGATGACCAATGCGATTGTCCCGACCTTCCGGGCGGGCGGCTGGACGGTGCAGGGCAAGACCGGGACGACCAGGCTTGGCGACGATGCCGACAAGCGCTCGCTTGGCTGGTTTGTTGGCTGGGCGCAGAAGCATGCTCGCAAGATCGTCTTTGCCCGCCTCGTAGTCGATACGAAACGTTCCGACACGCCGAAGGGGCTCAAGACGCGGGCGATGTTCCTGAAAGAGCTGTCGAATCTCCTCGGGTGACCTAAATCCGGCTTTACGGCGCCGAAAACTGCCCATAAAAGACCGCTCGCCGCCGGACGCATCCGGCTCTTACTTGATGTAAGTCGCAACCCCAAAATCGCTACGCAGTTTTGGGCGACGTGCATTTTACCACCCGCGCTCGTTTGCGGGACTGGATAGGAGAATTTAATGCTGGATTCCGTTTCCCTGACATTTCCCGATGGCTCCGTCCGCGACTACGACGCGGCGATGACCGGCGCCGGCCTGGCGGAATCGATCTCGAAGTCGCTGGCCAAGAAGGCCGTTGCCTACAGCATCGACGGCACGTTGCGCGACCTTTCCGACCCGATCGGCAAATCAGGCAAGCTCGAAATCATCACCCGCGAGGATCCGCGTGCGCTGGAGCTCATCCGCCATGATGCCGCGCACGTGCTCGCCGAAGCCGTGCAGGAACTTTGGCCGGGAACGCAGGTGACCATCGGGCCGGTGATCGAGAACGGATTCTACTACGACTTCGCCCGCAACGAGCCGTTCACGCCCGACGATTTCCCGGTGATCGAGAAGAAGATGCGCGAGATCATTGCGCGCAACAAGCCGTTCACCAAAGAGGTGTGGTCGCGTGAAAAGGCGAAAAGGATCTTTGCCGACAAGGGCGAGCGCTACAAGCTCGAGCTGATCGACGCCATCGCCGAGGATCAGGATCTCAAGATCTATGCGCAGGGCGACTGGTTCGACCTTTGCCGCGGTCCGCACATGGCCTCGACCGGCCAGATCGGCAACGCCTTCAAGCTGATGAAGGTCGCCGGCGCCTATTGGCGCGGCGATAGCAACAACCCGATGCTGACGCGCATCTACGGCACGGCCTGGGCCGACCAGGCGCAGCTCGAAGCCTATCAGACGATGCTGGAGGAAGCCGAGAAGCGCGACCACAGGAAGCTCGGCCGTGAGATGGACCTGTTCCATTTCCAGGAGGAGGGCCCCGGGGTCGTGTTCTGGCACGCCAAGGGCTGGAGGATGTTCCAGAACCTGGTCAATTACATGCGCCGCCGCCTGGACGAGCAGGGCTACCAGGAGGTCAACGCGCCGCAGGTGCTCGACAAGAGCCTGTGGGAGACCTCAGGCCACTGGGGCTGGTACCGGGACAACATGTTCAAGGTGACGGTCGCCGGCGACGACACCGACGACGACCGGGTGTTTGCGCTGAAGCCGATGAACTGCCCCGGCCACGTCCAAATCTTCAAACACGGGCTGAAGTCCTACCGCGATCTGCCGGTAAAACTTGCGGAATTCGGCAATGTGCATCGCTATGAGCCGTCCGGCGCACTGCACGGGCTGATGCGGGTGCGCGGCTTTACCCAGGACGATGCCCACATCTTCTGCACCGAGGAACAGCTCGCCGACGAGTGCATCAAGATCAACGACCTGATCCTGTCGACCTATGCCGATTTCGGCTTCGACGAAATCACGGTCAAGCTGGCGACCCGCCCCGAAAAACGGGTCGGCACCGACGCGATGTGGGATCACGCCGAGGGCGTGCTGCAGGACGTGCTCGACAAGATCGCGGCGCGGTCGGGCAACCGGATCAAGACGGGCGTAAATCCGGGCGAGGGCACGTTCTACGGGCCGAAGTTCGAATATGTGCTGAAGGACGCCATCGGCCGCGACTGGCAATGCGGCACCACGCAGGTCGACTTCAACCTGCCGGAACGGTTCGGCGCCTTCTACATCGGCTCCGATTCGGAAAAGAAGCAGCCGGTGATGGTGCATCGCGCCATCTGCGGTTCGATGGAGCGTTTTCTCGGCATCCTGATCGAGAATTATTCCGGCCATTTCCCGCTCTGGTTCGCGCCGCTGCAGGTGGTGGTGGCGACGATCACTTCCGATGCCGACGATTACGCGCGAAAAGTCGTTGCGCAGCTGAAGGCGGCCGGGCTGATCGCCGAAACCGACCTGCGCAACGAGAAGATCAACTACAAGGTCCGCGAGCACAGCCTTGCCAAGGTGCCGGTCATCGTCGTTTGCGGCAAGCGTGAGGCTGAGGAAGAAACGGTCAATGTCCGCCGTCTCGGGTCGCGCGACCAGGAATCGCTTGGCCTCGCGGCCGCCGTGAAACTGCTTTCCGACGAGGCGGTGACACCCGACCGCAAGCGCCTTGCGGCCTGAGCCGGCCAATTAGCAACGAAATGGCGGTGGATCGCTCCACCGCCATTTTCATATGCTTGTCACGCCAATTGTGTAGCGAGCCCCATGCTCAAGCTGAAGATGCGCGAAAGACCGTTTCCCGAGCTCTCCTATGCCGGTCCGCATCAGCCGGCGCTGACGCGCTGGTTCATCCACTCGGTCGAAGGCCTGTCGGGACGTGATCGCTTCGCCGCACTCTATGATTTCTGGCGCCGGCAAGTGGTGCCGAACGGCGAGCGCGTGTTCGGCCGCATGCTGGAGCTGATCGACGTCCGGGTGCGGACCGCCGGTCAATGGCCGCCGGCAAACCTGCCCGACACGCCGCTGGTGATTGTTGCCAACCATCCGTTCGGCATCGGCGACGGTATTGCCGTGCTGTCGCTGGCGGAGCAGCTCGGCCGACCGTTCCGCGTCATGATCCACAGGGATCTGCTCAAGATCCGCGAGATGGAGCCCTATTCGCTGCCGATCGACTTTTCCGAGACCAAGGACGCGCTGAAGAACAACATGGCGGTCCGCCACGAAGCGGTGCGGCTGCTCAAGGAGGGCGTCACCATCGTCGTCTTTCCGGCGGGAGGTGTCGCCACCGCGCCGAAGGGGTTTGGCCGGGCACGCGATCTGCCGTGGAAGGTGTTTCCGGCCCGTCTCGTTCAGGACGCAAAGGCGTCGGTCATCCCATTGCATTTTTCGGGCCAGAACGGCCGGCGGTTCCATCTGGTCAGCGGACCGATGAACATGGCCGAACGCGACGGGCGTGTGGCGAAATTCGTCGGCAAGGCCTCGCTGACACTGCGCACATCGCTGCTCATCCGTGAATTTGCGCGGCTCTCCGGCAAATCGATCGACGTGCGCGTCGGCGACGTGCTGGGGTGGGACGAACTGGAGCCGCTGCGAGACCGCAAGGCCTTGCTCGACCGCCTTCAGCGCGGCGTCTTCGATCTGGCGCCGGCCGAGACGACTGGCCGCGTGCCGTTGCTGGCGCGACGCATGCGCAAAGCAGCCTAGAGGGGGCGCGGCTTAGTCGGCGCCTTCCTCGGAATCGATGGCCGAAGCTTCGGTTGCCAGGACTTCGATGTCCTGATTGTGTCCGGCCACCACCGTAAAATCCTTCTGGTAGATGCGGTCGCGGTTTTTGGCGATGATGGTGTAGTCGCCCTCGGCCAGCACCATCGAGGCAAAGGCGCCGACGGTCTCCTTGATCGGGTCGCCGGACTCGTTCAGCAGCGACCAGGAGGTGTCGGCGATCGCCTCGCCGCCCGGCTCGCGCACCAGCTTCATGGTCATCTCGGCGGCACGATGCTCGACCGTCGCTTCGGTCAGCTTGCCGGCCTCGACGCGGATGTCGGAGCGGATGACCGCGTTCACAGCGCCATAGGTCGAAACAACGTGGTAGGTGCCGGCATTGAGCCGCACGACGCTGTTCGGCTCGACATCGGGTATGATCAGCGCGCGATCGCCATCGGCCGCGGCGTGGCTCTCATAAATCGAGAAGCGCAGCTTCTTCGGCGGTATGCGCACCCCTCCCGACAGCACGGCATCAAGCTTGAGGCCGCCGGCATCGAGCACGAGGCTCTCACGCTTGGCTTCCTTGCCGACGGTGATGCGCTTGGTGGCGCCGGCCCGCCCGTAGGAGGCATGGACCAGATAGGAACCCGGCTCGAGCTGGAATACGGCGGTGCCGCCATGAGCGGAGGCGACCATCGGCAGCTTGCCGTCGCTGGCCGATTCGGGCTTGAAGACGCGCCAGACGATGCCGCGCGTGATGTCGGCACCCTTGTCGGTCAATTGCGCCGACAGCGTGATCGCCCCGCTGCTGCCCAATGCCAGCGATGTCTCGCTTTTCGGAGGCGCATAGCCCGAAATTCCGGGAAGTTTCAGATCACTGAGGCCGTCTACATTCTGGGCGGCGGCAAGCGAAACCGGCACCATCAACAGTGCGGCAGCGAGCCATATCAGGAAAAGACGCAATGTCCCCTCAAACATGCCTTGCGTTGAAGCCCAATGCGGTGGCAATTTCAAGGCTTAAGAGTCCGGTCGGCTTCTGCTAGAGGGCTCTTTGTCCGGCGCGTCGCGCCAATGCCCGAGCCGCCCGATATCCCGATGGCGCGCTTCAGCTCAAATTCCAGGAGACTTGCGCCCATGGCGTCGCCGATCATCGATTTTCTGCTGACCCGAAATTCCGCGCCGATCCCGGATTTGAAAGAGCCGGCACCGGGCGATGCGGAGATCGCGACCATGATCGCCGCCGCCTCGCGGGTGCCGGATCATGGCCGGCTGGAGCCCTGGCGTTTCATCCTCTATCGCGGCCAGGCTCGCGTCGAGATCGGCAAGGAGTTGGCAGCACTTGCCGAACAGCGCGAAGGGCCGTTGCCGGAAGGCCGCCGCAACCAGGAATTGGCACGCTTTTCGCGGGCGCCTCTGGTCATCGGCGTGATCTCGATCCCCAGGGAAAATCCAAAGATCCCGCAATGGGAGATGTTCTTGTCCGGCGGCATGGCTGCGATGAACCTGCTGCTTGCCGCCAATGCGCTGGGCTACGGTACCAACATGATCAGCAACTGGTATTCCGACGTGCCAGAGGGCAGGGCGATCCTCGGTCTGGCGCCGCATGAGCGGGTCGTCGGTTTTGTCCATATCGGCTCCTATCAGGGGCCAGCGCCGGAGCGGCCACGGCCCGATCCGGCAAAGCTCTACGCCGACTATTCGGGGCCGTGGGTGGGATAATTTTCGACCCGGAACCAGACCCTAAGCGTCAAGCCCCGCTGCCCTGGCTCGCGCCAGGAGCCGCTCGGCGAGCTTGAGATGCGGCCGGTCGTACATCTTGCCGTCGATGCCGACGACGCCGGGGTTTCCCGCCGCCTTGAATGCCTCGACGATCGCCAGCGAATTTTTCACCGCTTGCGCCGAAGGCGTGAAGGCGGCGTTGATGACCGGCACCTGCGCCGGATGGATCGCCATCTTGCCGGTGAAGCCGTCGCGCTCGGCCTCGGCGCATTCGGCCTCGAAGCCGGCCATGTCGCGAAAATCCGGAAAGACGGTGTCGATCGCCGCGACTTCCGCGGCATTCGCCGCAAGCAGGGTCATGGTGCGGGCGAAGCGGAATACATCCGTGTAGCGGCCATTCGCGTCGCGCGTCGAGCGCGCGCCGATTGCCGCCGACAGATCTTCCGCGCCCCAGGTGACGCCGACAAGCCGCGCGCTTGCCTTGGCGTAGGTCACGGCGGCCAGAACGCCGGCGGCCGTTTCTGTGATGATCGGCAGGATCTTTATCGCGCCATCCGGCAGGCCGCTTTCAGCTTCGTGCACCCTGAGCTTGGCCGAGAGATGCTGGACATCCAGTCCGCTGTTCGACTTAGGCAGCATGATGCCGTCGGGCTTCACTGGCACGAGCGCCGCCAGATCGTCGTCGGTCAGTCCGGTCGAAAGGTCATTGACGCGCACATAGATCGCGGAGTTGGTTCGGTGCCTGTGCCCGGCGAGGAAACGCGCCGCTGTGTCGCGCGCCAGCCCCTTGTTTTGCGAGGCAATCGAGTCCTCGAGATCGACGATGACCATGTCGGCGCCCGCGCCAAAGCCCTTCTCCAGCTTCTTTTCCGAATCGCCGGGAACGAAGAGCAGGGAACGCATCGGCTATGCCTTTTTCATCATCATGGCTTGCCTCGTGCATCTGGCAACCAGCACGTCGTTCTGGTTATAAGCGCGGTGCTCGAACTCGACGATACCGCGGTCCTGTTTCGACCTGGAATCGCGCACCGAAACCACCGTGGTCTCGACGCGAATCGTGTCGCCATGGAAGACGGGGTGCGGAAACACCGTCTCCTTCATGCCGAGATTAGCGATGGTGGTGCCGACGGTGATGTCGTTGACCGAGATGCCGATCATCAGGCCAAGCGTGAACAGCGAATTGACCAGGGGCTTGCCCCATTCGCTCTTGGCGGCGAAGTCGAAATCGATGTGCAGCGGTTGCGGGTTCAGCGTCATCACCGAAAACAGCATGTTGTCGCTTTCGGTCACGGTCTTGCGCAGCGTGTGCTTGAACACATGGCCGACAACGAACTCCTCAAGGTAAAGGCCGGCCATGGTCTGTCTCCTCCACTGCTTAAGGGTTGATAGGCGTTGCATACCGGGCTCGCAAGCCAGTTAACGAACATGGTGAACCGTTCGTAAACCATTTGTGCCTACGGTCCCGACAGGCGCCAGAAGCGTTCTGGCAAAGGGGCGTAAGCAGGCGACATGGTCGTTTCGCATTTCCTGAAATGGATCCACACGGCAAAGGTGTCGGAGCGTGCTGCGGCGGCAAGCGCGCTGGCTCGCGCCTATGTCGATTCGGACCTGCCTTTCGAGGACCGCTGCGCTGCCGAGGCGGCGCTGACGTTGCTGCTCGATGACGCATCGTCAAAGGTGCGGCTGGCGATCGCCGACGCGCTTTCCATGAGCCATCATGCGCCGCCGCAGATCGTCAGCGCGCTGGCTTCGGACCAGCCCGAGGTGGCCGCTTTGGTACTGGCGCGCTCGCCGCTGCTTACCGATTCCGACCTGATTGATCGGGTTGCCGGCGGCCAGAAAGCGACGCAGAAGGTGATCGCCGACCGGCCGCGCGTCTCGATGTCGGTTGCGGCAGCGATCGCCGAGGTCGGTGAGCCGGAAGCCTGCACCACGCTGCTCGCCAATAGCGGCGCCGACATCGCATCCGTCAGCTTTCGCCGCATGGCCGAGCGTCACGGCCATCTGCCTCTGGTGCGCGAGGCGCTGATCGCCGACATCCGGCTGCCCGCCGACTGCCGGCATATGCTGCTGGTCAAGCTAGGGGAGATGCTCAAGGGATCGCCATTGGTGCTGGCGCTGATGGGCGCCGCCAGGGCCGAGCGCATCACGCGCGATGCTTGCGTCAAGGCTTCGGTGACACTGATCGAAGGCACGCGGGCGGAGGAACATACCGCACTTGTCGAACATCTGCGCCTGCGCGGCGACCTGACCGCAAGCTTCGTCATCCGCACCATCGCGCACGGCAAGGTCGACTTCTTTGGTTCGGCGCTGGTCGCGCTCAGCCAGCAGCCCGAGCAACGGGTGAGGGCGCTGCTGGCCAGCGGGCATGACATAGCGTTGCAGGCACTGTTCCGCAGCGCCGGGCTTGCCGCCGCCACCCACGCCATCATCCTGCGCGCGCTGAAGGTCTGGCGTGAGGTCGCCAATGGCAAACGCCTCGCCGGCGTCCAGGAAGTCAGCTGGCTGATGCTGAAGGAATTGGGCGGACAGTCCGCCGAAGGCGATCTCGCCGGGCTGGTCAAATCGATCCATCTCGATGCGCTGCGCGAGAACGCACGCGGGCACGCGCTGGCGATCGCGGCTGCTTAAAGCAATTCCAGGAAAAGCGTGAAACGGTTTTCCGACTTGCGTCAAAATAAAAAACTGAGCGGTTCGGCGTTTCCGTGAAACGCTGAACCGTTCCAGGCCTCATCCTTCGCGAAAAATCCGGAAAAGTCTTGCGCACAGTGACAGCCGCCGTCCGCGGCTCGCCTAGCAGAAGACGCTCAGATATCCAGCACTTCCGTCGCGGCGAATTCCGCGCGTTCCTGGATGAAGCGGAAGCGGGCCTCGGGCTTGGTGCCCATCAATGCGTCGACCGCATCCTTGGTCGCCGCCTCGGCGTCGATGACGTCCACCCTGAGCAGCGTGCGCTTTCTCGGGTCCATGGTGGTTTCTTTGAGCTGGGCAGCCATCATTTCGCCCAGCCCCTTGAAGCGGCCGATTTCGACTTTGCCGCGCCCGGTAAATTCGGTGCGCAGAAGTTCGTCCTTGTGCGCATCGTCGCGGGCATAGGCGACCTTGCCGCCTTGCCGGATCGAGTAGAGCGGCGGCACCGCCAGATAGAGATGGCCGCCGCGGACCAGGCTCGGCATCTCCTGGTAGAAGAAGGTGATCAGCAGCGAAGCGATATGGGCGCCATCGACGTCGGCGTCGGTCATGATGATGACCCGGTCGTAACGCAGGTCCTCGTCGCGGTATCTCGAGCGCGTGCCGCAGCCCAACGCCTGGATCAGGTCGGATATCTGCTGGTTGCCGGCCAGCTTGTCGTTACCGGCGCTGGCGACGTTGAGGATCTTGCCGCGGAGCGGCAGCACCGCCTGGCTGGCGCGGTCGCGCGCCTGCTTTGCCGAACCGCCAGCCGAATCGCCCTCGACGATGAACAGCTCGGCGCCGGCCGCTGCATTCTGCGTGCAATCGGCGAGCTTGCCGGGCAGGCGCAGCTTGCGCACAGCGCTCTTGCGCGACACTTCCTTTTCCTGGCGGCGGCGCACCCGCTCGTCGGCACGCGCGATCACCCATTCGAGCAGTTTCGAAGCTTCCTGCGGATTGTCGGCCAGCCAATGGTCGAACGGGTCGCGGATGGCGCTTTCGACGATGCGGATCGCCTCGATCGTCGCCAGCCTGTCCTTGGTCTGGCCGACGAATTCCGGCTCGCGGATGAACACCGACAGCATGCCCGCCGCCGAGATCATCACATCTTCGGATGTGACTATCGAAGCGCGCTTGTTGCCGACCAGGTCGGCATAGGCGCGCAAGCCGCGCGTCAGAACGTTGCGGAAGCCGGCCTCGTGCGTGCCGCCTTCGGCTGTCGGAATGGTGTTGCAATAGGAATTTATAAAACCGTCGCCGCCGAACCAGGTCACCGCCCATTCGAGCGAGCCGTGACCGCCCTGCTTCTCGCTCTTGCCGGCGAACATTTCACGGGTCACCTGGAATTCGTCGCCGAGCGAGGCTTTCAGATAGTCCTTGAGGCCGCCCGGAAAATGGAATTCTGCCTTGGCCGGCGTCGTGTCCTTTTCCTTGATCAGCGAGGGATCGCAGGTCCAGCGGATTTCGACACCGCCGAACAGATAGGCTTTTGACCGCGCCATGCGGTAGAGCCGCGCCGGCTCGAACGCAGCACCCTTGCCGAAAATCTGCTCGTCTGGATGGAAGCGGATCTTCGTGCCGCGCCGGTTGTGCACCTCGCCGAGCTGCTCCAGGCCGGTCACCGGAACGCCTCGCGAGAAGCGCTGGCGATAGAGCTTGCGCCCAATCGCAACCTCGACCTCGAGATGGTCGGACAGCGCGTTGACCACGGAAACGCCGACACCGTGCAGGCCTCCCGAGGTCTCGTAGACCTTGCTGTCGAACTTGCCGCCTGAATGCAGCGTGGTCATGATGAGTTCGAGCGCCGGCTTCTTGAATTTCGGGTGCGGATCGACCGGAATGCCGCGGCCGTTGTCGGTTACAGACAGGTATCCGTCGGCGGAAAGCTCGACATCGATGAAGGTAGCATGGCCGGCGACCGCCTCGTCCATCGAATTGTCGATGACCTCGGCGAACAGATGGTGCATCGCCTTGTCGTCGGTGCCGCCAATGTACATGCCCGGGCGGCGGCGCACCGGCTCCAGCCCCTCCAGCACCTCGATATCGGCGGCACTATAGCTCTCGCTGGCATCGCGGGGCGCCGGCCGCTTCGCCGCCTGCACCAGCGGGTCGGCCGGGCGCGCGGCGCGAGCCGGTTGCGGCTGCTTGCCCAAATTGCCGAAAAGATCGTTATTGTCGTCCATGCCGGTCCTGGATTCCGATGCTGCGAATCACCACCCGATACTGCCACGCTTTTTGCGGGCAGGCGACGGAGGTTCCTGTTACGTTCGAGGATAGAGCCTCTTACTGCAAAACCATTCGACAACCAAGCGGCGGAAATGGGGTCGAAGCTTGGAGCATCGACGCTTTGTAAACCTTGTCCGAAGGTTACGCCGCAAGGTTGGCTGAAAAACGATATCCGCGGACTGTCGCTGACCTAGAATGCAGCGAAACCCTCAAGAGGCTGTCGCTTAAGCATGTTGGATTACAGTTCGCTCCTGCTCGCAGCGGCGCTGTCGGGCACGTGCCTCAGCATCACCATGTTTGCGATCTGGTTCACCGCGCCACAGGCACGCTTTGTGCTGACGGTGGCGTGCGGCATTCTCGTGCTCGTCGCACATGTGGTCTTGTTTTGGCATTACACAAGAGATCCAAGCCCCTGGCTTTGCCAGATCGTGCTTGCTCTTCTCAGCCTCGGCTTCCTGATTATCTGCCTGTCGGCCATGCAATATCTCAGCATGCGCGACTATAGGCGCGCCATCTTGCCGACCTTGGCTGCGATGGCTGTTTGCGCGGGCGCGACGTATCTCGGGTTTGATGGTGTCGGCTTCATTGTCACCTATGCGACGGTAACGGCGCTACTCTCGCTTATCGGGGCGATGTTCTGGATCCAGGGTGGTCACGATCGCCGGATATTGCTGGTCGTATCGTTCCTGAGCGGCGTCTGTGCGCTGTCGTTCGGACTTTGCGGCGCGGTCCTGCTGGTCAAGGGCCAGTGGGTGCTCGGCGTAGCACCGGACAATTGGGCCGAGCGGGTGAATTCCGTCGTAGCCGTCGCCTGCATGACCGGGCTTGGCGCATTAACGCTCTCCCTGCACCATTTGCAGGCGCAGATCGAATTGAAGGCCGAGACGATGACCGATCCATTGACCGGGCTGATGAACCGGCGGGCGTTAACGGCACTCTACGGCGAGCGGGTCTTCGGTCCGTTCATGTCCGTCACCATGTTCGACCTCGACCATTTCAAAAGGACGAACGACGTATTCGGTCATCCGGTCGGCGACCAGGTCCTGCGCCGCTTTGCCGCCGTCATCAGGAAATACGCCAGAACCGGCGTCGACGCCTTCCGGCTGGGCGGCGAGGAATTCGTGCTCGTCATGTCGCGGATGACGGAAGAAAAAGCCTATGACATTGCGAGCAAGATCAGCGTCGCCTTCGGTACGGAAGTCGTGGCCACCCAGCTTGGTCCGTTGCGAAGCACAGTCAGCGGCGGCATCGGCTTTGGTGGGACGAGCGGCACCGGTCTCGATGATGTGCTGGCCGAAGCCGACGCCGCGCTCTATGCGGCAAAGCGCGCCGGGCGAAATCGCGTCATCGCCCGGGACAGGGCGAGCAAGGCCGACGGGCCGGCCTTGCGTTCTGCCTGATTGAGGCTTCTATCTTCTTGTTAGACCATGATCTTGTCCGAAAACCGGATTCCACTCTTCGGGATCATGGTCTACTCCGCCGCACCCAGATATTCCGACAGCGGCGGGCAGGAGCAAACCAGGTTGCGGTCGCCGGCGACGTTGTCGATGCGTGACACCGGTGGCCAGTATTTTGCCGCCGTATCGGCATCGCCGGCGGGGTAGGCCGCTTCCAGGCGCGAATAGGGATGGGTCCACTGGCCGGCCAACGCCTCGGCGGCGGTATGTGGCGCATTGACCAGAGGATTGTCGGCCAAGGGCCATTCGCCCTTCGCCACCTTGGCTGCCTCGCCGGCTATGGCGATCATGGCTTCGCAGAAACGATCCAGCTCGCGCTTGGGCTCGGATTCGGTCGGCTCGACCATCAGCGTGCCGGCCACCGGGAACGACATGGTCGGCGCGTGGAAGCCATAGTCGATCAGCCGCTTGGCGATATCGTCGACGCTGATGCCGGCGCTGTCCTTGAGCACGCGGGTGTCGAGGATGCATTCATGCGCAACGCGTCCGTTGCGCCCCTTGTAAAGCAGGGGGAAATGCTCGCCAAGCCGCGTCGCCACGTAGTTGGCGGAGATGATCGCCGTCTCGGTCGCCTGCTTCAGGCCGGAAGCGCCCATCATGCGGATATACATCCAGGTGATCGGCAGGATCGAGGCGCTGCCGAACGGTGCCGCCGCCACGGCATGGGCCGAGTCTTCGGTGACGTGGCCGGGCAGATATGGCTTCAGATGCGCCTTGACGCCGATCGGGCCGACGCCGGGGCCGCCGCCGCCATGTGGAATGCAGAAGGTCTTGTGCAGGTTCATGTGGCAGACATCGGCACCGATATCGCCGGGACGGGCGAGGCCGACCAGAGCGTTGAGATTGGCGCCGTCGAAATAGACCTGGCCGCCATGGCTGTGGACGAGCGCACAGAGGTCGCGCGCGCCTTCCTCGAAAACACCATGCGTCGAAGGATAGGTGAACATCAGCGCCGCGAGGTCTTTTGCATGCTCGGCCGCCTTGGCCTGCAAGTCTTCCATGTCGATATTGCCGTCCTCGGTGCAGCGCACGACGACGACACTCATGCCGGCCATGGCCGCACTTGCCGGATTGGTGCCATGCGCCGAGGACGGGATCAGGCAGACGGTGCGATGGCCTTCGCCACGCGACAAATGATAGCCGCGAATGGCGAGCAGCCCTGCATATTCGCCCTGGCTGCCGGCATTGGGCTGCAGGGTCACCGCGTCGAAGCCGGTGATCTCCGCCAGCCAGCCTTCCAGCTCGTCGATCATGGCGCGATAGCCTACCGAATGGCTCGCCGGGGCAAAGGGATGCAGGTTGGCGACATCGGGCCAGCTTACCGGCATCATTTCGGCGGCGGCGTTGAGCTTCATGGTGCAGGAGCCGAGCGGGATCATGGCGCGGTCGAGCGCCAGGTCCTTGTCGGACAGCCGGCGCAAGAAGCGCATCATGTCGGTTTCCGAGTGGTTTTCGCGGAAGACGGGCTGGGTGAGGAACTCCTTGCCGCGCGGTTTTCCTGGCATGGAACTGCCGGCGGCAACGCCGGCCTTGGCGCCGAAAAGTGCTGCGATCGCCTCCAGATCGGCCTCGGTGGAGGTCTCGTCAAAGCTGATGCCGACATGGTCGGCGTCGATGACACGCAGCAGCCGGCCGGTCTTCTCGGCGGCGGCGGCAAGTGCGGCGGCTCTGCCCTTCACTTCCACGGTCACCGTGTCGAAGCGGCTTCCGCCGAGCACCGAAACGCCTGCTGCCTTGAGGCCGGCAGCCAGGCGGTTGGCCAGCGTGTGGACGCGGCCGGCAATCGCCTGCAGCCCGGCAGGGCCATGCCAGATCGCATAGGCCGTCGCCATGTTGGCGAGCAGCGCCTGTGCGGTGCAGATGTTGGAGGTCGCCTTGTCGCGGCGGATATGCTGCTCGCGTGTCTGCAAGGCCAGGCGATATCCGGGACGGCCCTTGCTGTCCGTCGACTGGCCAACGAGCCGGCCGGGCATCAGCCGCGTCAGCCTGTCGGACACGGCGCAATAGGCGGCGTGCGGCCCGCCAAAGCCCATCGGCACGCCAAAACGCTGCATCGGGCCGACGGCGATGTCGGCGCCAAGCCTGGCTGGCGCGTCGGTAAGCGTCAGGCCCAACGGATCGGCAATGAAGACGACCAGCGCGCCGGCAGCGCGGGCCTTGTCGATCGCTGCCTTGTGATTGCCATAGACGCCGAATGTATCGGGCCAGGAGACCAGCAGGGCGGCGGTGTTGTCGTCGATCACCTCGCCGTCGACCTCGATGCCGAGCGGTTCGGCGCGGGTGCGAACGACGTCCAGCGTCTGCGGGTGCGGCGTGCCGGCCAGTGCCACCTTGGTGCGC
This sequence comes from Mesorhizobium sp. M1163, assembly GCF_040318415.1. NCBI lineage: Bacteria > Pseudomonadati > Pseudomonadota > Alphaproteobacteria > Hyphomicrobiales > Phyllobacteriaceae > Mesorhizobium > Mesorhizobium sp. M1163. The sequence continues at coordinate 93,182 of NZ_JAMYMF010000029.1, forward strand.
TTGTCGCGATGATGGCGCAGCGCAATGCCGACCGCTTCGGCCACCGCCGTCGCCTCGTCGAGCAGCGAGGCCGACGCCACCGGCAAGCCGGTCAGCTCGGTGACCAGCGTCTGGAAGTTGAACAGCATTTCCAGCCGGCCCTGGCTGATCTCGGCTTGGTAAGGCGTGTAAGCCGTATACCAGGCCGGGTTCTCGAACAGGTTGCGCTGGATCACCGGCGGCACGTGGACGCCATGATAGCCGGTACCGATGAAGCTCTTCAGCACCGTGTTCTTTGCCATCGTCGCCGCGAGCTCGGTCAGCGCTTCCGCTTCGCTTGCAGCGGCGGGCAAGGCCAATGGACGGTCGAGCCGGATCGACTTCGGCACTGCCTGGCTGATCAGCGTCTCGACCGAGGGAACGCCGATCGTGGCCAGCATGGCTCTGACGTCTTGGAGGCCCGGGCCGATATGGCGAGCCGAGAAGGGGTAGGGTGCTGCGGTCATCTTGCTGGTCCTGCTATCAACCAATATGGGCTTTGTAAGCGGCTTCATCGAGGAGGCCGGCGAGCTGGCTCTCATTGGCCAGCTTCATCTTCCACAGCCAGCCGTCGCCGGTTGCCGCCGAATTGACGAGCGAAGGATCGGCCGACAGCGCGGTGTTGGCTTCGGTGATCTCGCCGTCGACCGGTGCGTAGACGTCCGATGCCGCCTTGACCGATTCGACCACCACGGCCGTATCGCCCTTGGCCAGCTTTTTCCCTGGCTCAGGCAGTTCGACGAAGACGAGGTCACCGAGCTGCTGCTGCGCGTAATCGGTGATGCCGACGGTGGCGATGCCGCCCTCGACGCGAAGCCATTCGTGATCTTCGGTGAAATAGGTCTTTGCCATTGAAATCATCCTTTGCGGTAGCGATGGGGCGTGAAGGGCAAGGGGTGGATGTCGACCGGGATTTTCGTCCCGCGGACATCGGCGAACAGTCTTGTGCCGGGCTTGGCAAGCGGCGTCCGGACGTAGCCCATTGCCACCGGATGACCGGCCGAGGGGCCGAAGCCGCCTGAGGTGACATGGCCGGCAGGGTTGCCGTCGGCGTCGAAAAGGGCAGCACCGGCGCGCACCGGCTGGCGGCCGTCCGGCTTCAGGCCGACGCGTTTTTGCGCCGGGCCGCGCTCCAGGATGGCGCGCAATGCATCGGCGCCGATGAACGCGCCAGAGGCGCGAACCTCCTTGGGGATGGCCCACATCAGCCCGGCGCTGGCCGGATCGATCTCCGGCGTGATGTCCAGCCCGTGCAGGCACAGTCCTGCTTCGAGCCGCAGGCTGTCGCGGGCGGCAAGGCCGATCCACATCACTCGCTCGTCCTCGAGCAACCTGGTGACGAGGGTTCGCGCGTCCGCTTCCGGCAGGCCGATCTCGAAACCGTCTTCGCCGGTATAGCCCGACCGGCTCATGAACCAGTTTTCGCGCGGCTCGATGCCGTGCATGAACACCAGCGAACCGGTCTCGATGCCGGCGCGGGAAAGGGCAGCCCATGCCTCGGGGCCCTGGATGGCCAGGAAGACGCGGTCGAGTGCGTCCACCTTCACGTCGAAATCCTCGGCAAGTTCACGCAGATGCTTTTCGTCGGCGGCGGCGTTGCCGGCATTGGCGACCATCATGAAGCGCTCGACGCCGAGCCTGGTGACGATCAGATCGTCGAGTATTCCGGCGGCCTCATTGAGGAAGAACGTGTATTTGGACTGGGAAACCTGAAGCGCGCCGGCATCGAACGGGCAGGCGCGGTTCAGAAGCGCTGCTGCGCCCGGGCCGCTGATTTCGAACAGCTTCATGTGCGAGATGTCGAACAGGCCGGCATGCTCGCGGCTGTGAAGATGCTCCTTCATCACGCCGGCCGGATAGGTCAGCGGCATCGACCAGCCGGCGAAGGCGCCGAAGCGCGCACCGGCTGCCATGTGCAGATCTTCGAGGGGAAGGTGTTTGGTGTCGTCGCCCGTCATGTCATCTCCAGAGTCGCACGCAAGCGGTCGCGAATGGCGACCAGTCCGTGCCCCTCTGTCTGAAGCCTGAGAGACTCGCGCCCCGTAACTCTGTCGGCAGCGCTTACACCTTCGGCGCGGGGGCAAGCCCCGACTTTCCAGAGTGTCTTTCCCGTCTACGGTTCTTTTGCCTGAGAGATTTCGGGCGATTTCCCCTTCGGCGGCAGCTCTCGCTGCTCTCTCCCGCAAACAGGTAGGACTCGGTTAAGAGCCCTCGACTCGTCATCCATAGCCCGTGGACGACACCTTGTCACCTGCCAGCGACATTTTTACTGGCAGTCTTCTGCGGGCCTTCTTTACAGGCAAGCCTTCGCTAACCACGCCGCTTGCCGGTTTCTCAAGACCTTGCTGATATGCCGGATAAGGGCCGGCAATTGCCGGCGGCGGGCGGGGAACAAAATGGGCGAATTGATCATGAGCGCGCCAGTGGCCGGGCTGACCTCGAAAAATCGGATCACGGCGGAAGACGTGGTCATGCTGCGCGGCGAAGTGTTCGGCGACGGCGTGGTAACGCGCGGCGAGGCCGAGGCGCTGTTTGCGCTCGACGCGACGGCGAGGGACAAATGCGCGGAATGGCTCGAGTTTTTCGTCGAGGCCGTCACCGACTTCATCGTCCACCAGGAACAGCCGGCCGGCTATGTTTCCCAGGACAATGCCGACTGGCTGATCCGGGCGATTTCGCGCGACGGCATGGTTGACAGCCGAACCGAACTCGAGCTGCTAGTGCACGTGCTGGAAGTTGCCAAATCATCGCCGAGCACGCTTTCCGGCTATGCGCTGGAGCAGGTCGCTCATGCGGTCGTGGATGGCAAGGGGCCGCTGACGACCGGCGGCAGGCTTATCCCTGGGTCGATAGCCAAGGCTGAGGTCGAGCTGTTGCGCCGCATCCTTTACGCCTATGGCGGCGATGGCAACATCGCCATCAGCCGCGCCGAGGCCGAGGTGCTGTTCAAGATCAACGAGCGGACAGTGGCGGGCGACAATGATCCGTCGTGGAACGATCTGTTCGTCAAGGCGATCGCCAATTTCGTCATGTGTTCGGCCGGCTACGAAGCGCCGGTGCGCGATGTGGCGCTGCGCCGGGATGCTTTTTTCGAGCAGGCCGATCCGGAGATCGGCGGTTTCTTCAGCCGCATGGTGTCGGGTGGCCTGTCCGGCATTATGGAGGCCTATCGTTCACCGGGCGACGTCGAGGCCGAATGGGAATCGAGGAACAACGCAGCCGAGGCTCTGGCCCGCCGCGCCGAGACGGTCGATGCCGGCGAGGCGAAATGGCTAGCTGAACACATCGGCGACCGGCCGCTGCAGGAGAACGAGCGTGCGTTGCTGACGCTGATCAAGCACGCCTCGCCGGAAATCCACCCGGCGCTCAAGCCGCTGATCGACAAGGTCGCATAACAGGTCGCCAACCTATTGCTTGGCAGGTTCCGGCTTGGCGCCGGTGTCGAACCGCGACATCCATTTGAAGCTGCCGAACCAGTGCGGCGCACGCCGCCTATGGTGCCGTCAGCGGTACGCGCGCCGATCCAGTTGTTGACGTATTGGATGAGGCGGACATCGTCCGGCCGCATGGCAAACGCCTCCGGCGGCCGCAACAGCGGACCGCCCACCATTTTCAATTTCGCGTCATAGAGCCTGGCGGCCATTTGCGGCGTTGGCGATGTGGCGACCATCGCCTGTGCGTCGCCGCCGATGATCGCGGCGAAAACATCTGAGGTATTGTTGAAAGACAGGATGGTCGCCTTGGGAAAAGCTTCCTTCGCGGCGGCTTCATCGGTGGAATTGGACAACACGGCGATCTTGTATCCCGGCGCCGCTACTGCCTTTCCCGGCCTTTTCCCAAGGCTGGCGATCGTCGCAACCATGCGGATATCGGCGGTACCGGTCTGGTTGGAGAACACCACCTCGCGTGCGCGTTCCGGCGTGCTGGCGTAGCCCGCCGCGATCATGTCGAAATCACCCTTGAGCAGTCGTGTCTTGAGGTCGTTCCAGGGCACCTCGACCAGCTTCAGGTCGACGCCGAGATCAGACGCCAGCGCACTGGTAAGGTCGACATCATAGCCGGCGAACTTCCCGTCGGCCTTCTTGAGGATCCATGGCGGGTTGAGCGCCACGCCGACCGTCAGTGTCTTCTGGTCGATGATGCGTTTGAGGCTGTCGTCCGCCCGGGCTGGCAGCAGCGACAAAGCCAACCAGGCAGAAAGGGCAAGTATAGTTTGGCCGATCATCAAAGCTTGTTACCCCTGACGACAATCCTGACCTGAATCCGGCACTGCGCAGCGACGGCGACGACAGCGACGACGACAGTTAGCTGAGGCTTAGGTCAGGTTTCGGTCAGATGCCGCCGTACCAGTCGTAGCCATTGTCCTCCCAATAGCCGCCTCTGCCGCCGCCGAGATTGGCAAAGCCGTCGACCATCTCGATCTTGGTGAGATATTTCGGCATTTTGTAGCCGAGCTGGCGCTCGACGCGGACGCGTAGCGGCGCGCCGTTCTCGACCGGCAACGGCTTGCCGTTGACCCCATAGGCAAGGATCGTTTGCGGATGACGGGCATCGATCAGGTCGATCGAGCCGTAATATTTGATATCGCCGGCAAGGCTGCGGTCGATCGTATCGAGGCAGTGGAACATGACGTAGCGCGCCTGCGGCTTGACCACCGCCTGGTCGAGCACCAGCGACAGTGGCGTGCCGGTCCATTTGGCAATGCAGCTCCAGCCCTCGACGCAGTCGTGGCGGGTGATCTGGGTGCGGCTCGGCATGTTCATCAGCTGCTCGCGGCTCAGCGACAGCGGTTTTTCGACGAGGCCGGAAACCTCCAGCCGCCAGTCGGCGAAATCGTTGGCGAGCAGGCCCTTGTAGAAATCGTCGTCGGGCGCGGTGACGCCGTTCGGCCGCTGCGGCTGGCGAATGTCGGCCTCGGTGAACTCCGGCGCCAGCGCGTCACGGCCGGCAAGCAGCCGCTGCGCCCGCCAGGTCAGCCCATTGGCGCTTTCGAGGAAGCTGCGCAGGCCGTCGCCGACGCCAAGCTGGCTGTCGAAGGCGTCGCAGCCCGAAAGCATGATGCCGGAAAGGCCGAGGCTGGCCGAGGTCAGGAACTTTCTTCGGCTTATCTGTAGCTTGGGGCTGATCTCGAATTTCGCCATGTCAGGCGCTCCTCTCGGGTGCTTTGTCGCCATTCGCCGGCGGGTCGGTTCGATACCAGCCGGTGATAATCGAACGCAGCTCGTTGATCGGGCCGGCGGCCAGGATCATCAGGATGTGGATGACGAAGAAGGCGACGAGCAGCAGCATCACCGTGAAGTGAATGGTGCGCGCCGTCTGCCGGCCGCCGAGCAGGTCGTTCAGGAATGGCAGCACCGAGTTCATGCTCGGCGACATGGCCAGGCCGGTGATGATCATCAGCGGCAGCAGCACGAACAGCACGCCGCCATAGGCCATCTTCTGCAAGGTGTTGTATTCGCGCCTGTGGTGGAACCTGAGCCTGGCATGGTCAACAATGTCTCGCGGCAGCCGCCTGAAATCATCGAGGCGCGGGGCAAGATCGCGCCGCAAATGGCCGTTGATCAGACTGGCGACCAGCCAGACCAGCAGCGTGGTGGTCAGCACCCAGGCGAAGAAGAAATGAACGACGCGCGCGGTGCCGAGATCGTAGTAGGAAGGGATCGTCGCCCAGGACGGGAAGGCGCGGGAGGTCTCCTGGCCGGCCGGACCCGACCAGCCGAGCACGCCGGTGGTGTCGAAGCGCTTGCCGAAGATCTCGGTATAGCCGCGCGGGCCAGTCACCGTGTTCTCGGCGCCGATGGCGAAGATGGTGTTGTTGTAGCCAAAGCCCGACTCCTTGCCGATGTAGAGCTGTGGGCGGGCGTTAAATATTTGCAGACCGGAAAGCAGCATGAAGAACAGCGCGATCGCCCATAGCCAATGCGTCAGCCGCGTCCAGCGCGACTGCCGATAGATCAGCGTCGCATCGCTCGGCGCGGCGGTATCTGCTCCGGCGGCTTGGTTTCTGGCAAGCGATTCCATCTGTTGTTCCCTCCGGCCGCGTGTTCGCCGCGGCCTGTCAGATCTCTTCTCCTCCCAATACGTCGCCAGCTTAAGCGATGTTTCACCCGATCACGGATTTATTATGGACTGCCGAGGCTGACTGCGAGGTTGACCGCGGCTGCCACGATGACCGTGTTGAAGAAGAACGACAGGATCGAATGCACAAGCACGACACGCCGCATTTGCGAGGTCGTGATGTTGGTGTCGGCGGTTTGCGCCGTCATGCCGATCACTGTCGCAAAATAGAGGAAATCCGAGCCTTCCGGCCGTTTGCCGCCCGGGAAGTCGAGGCCGCCGACCGGAATTTTCTTTTTGGTGTCGCCATCCATCGCATCGCCGTCCAACCAATAGAGATGCGCGTAGTGAAGTGCCGCCATCGCGTGGATGGTCAACCAGCCAAGCGGGATAGACAATAACGCCACCGTAAGCTCGACGGGATCCGCGCTCTTCTCCCTGTTGATCAATTGAAACAACGAGATGATGGCAATTGCGACCACAACCAGCGTGACCGCGAAGATGGCCAGCACCGGCAGGTCCGTGTCGCCTGCATTCTTGCGCAGATAGCTGCCGGTAAGCCGCGGCATGTGAGCGACGACAAGACAGAGATAGGCGGCAAAGAACACGTTGGCTCCGATCGAATAGGCAAGCGGCGCGCGCCAGATCAGCGCCGCGCCAAAGGCTGCCGCGCCGATACAGCCCGACACCGCGAACGGCGTGTGGCGTTGCATGGGCATCCTGGTGGGGGTACCGGTCGTCATGGTTTCAGTCCGCTGAGGCGGATTTCAGCGCTCGCCGCAAGATGCGGTCAAGTTCGCCGAGAAACCGCGAGCGATCCTGCGGCGCGAAGCTCGAATTGTAGCCCTTGCTTTCGCCGGTCTCGCGCAGGTGCTGCTTGAGGTCGCGCATCGCCACCGCCATGCCGATCGTCTCCGGCGTAAACGGGCGCCCGGTCGGGCCGAGTACATGGGCGCCAAGTGCCACCGCGCGCGCGGCAAGCGGGATGTCGGCGGTCACCACGATGTCGTTGGGCCGGGCATTTTCGACGATCCAGTCGTCGGCGGCGTCGGCGCTCTTGGAGACGACGACATTGCGGATCATCGGATCGCGCGATGGACGCAAGCCGCCATTGGAGACGAAGGTGACGACGGTGCCGTGGCGCTCGGCGACCTTTTCGACCTCGGCCTTCACCGGGCAGGCATCGGCATCGACGAGAATAGCGGGTGTGGGCATCGTTGTTCCAAATGTGAAAGAGCCGGGCGACGTCGCCCGGCTCGATCGATGATAGTCGAGCGGCTACTAGGCCGGCAACGCGCCAGATCTCTTCGCCGTCCAGGTGGCGATATAGTCCATCAAACCTGGATTGAGGCAGTCATAAGGCTCGAGCCCGATCGACTTCAGCTGTGACCTTATGCCGTCCATACGGCTCGGATCGACACCGGATTCGATGATCGACGAGACGAAGGCGGTGAAGCCCGGAGGCGACCAGCCGTCCTCCTGGAAGCGCTCCGGATGGATGAAGGACAGCCCCTTGAAAGCGTGGTCGCGCTCGACCGGGCCGTGCATGTGGACGCCGCAGCCGGTGCAGGCATGGCGCAGGATCAGCGCGCCCGGATCGACGATCCTCAGCTTGTCGCCGTTTTCGGTGACCGTCACGTCGCTTGTACCGGCCACCGCCACGACCGAGAACAGTGCGCCTTCCGGCTTCCAGCATTTGGTGCAGCCGCAGGCATGGTTGTGGGCGATCTGGCCCTTGACCTTCACCTTGACCGGATTGCTGGTGCAGGCGCAGACCAGCGTCCCGCCGGCAAAGTCGGCCTTTTCCCTGGGCAGTCCATTGTCGATTTTCGGATGCAGTTTTTCCGGCATTTTTGTCTCCTCCCTTGTTGAACATGTGCATTTTCGGCCGCTGGCTGATTGGCCGGCGGCTTTCTCCTCCTCCTCAGTAAACTACCACGCTCCTGATCGACTTGCCTTCATGCATAAGGTCAAACCCCTTATTGATGTCCTCGAGCTTCAGCGTGTGGGTGATCATCGGATCGATCTCGATCTTGCCGTCCATGTACCAGTCGACGATTTTTGGCACATCGGTGCGGCCGCGCGCACCACCGAAGGCGGTGCCCATCCAAGTG